>JALWZT010000083.1 GCA_027002405.1 Anaerolineae bacterium
CCCCCGAGGCGTTCAAGTTAGATGGGGATCGGCCTAACAATCCTCAATCCTAATCCTGATCCTATTTACATATCCCTCCCCCGCTCAGACCCTTCCCCCATGAACCGCTACCACACCCTCGCCCGGGCCTGGCTGCAGGAAGTGACCGAGGAAGACCTCATCGCGTATGAGGGCCTGCCCGGGCTTTCCTGCGCGTTGCCCGCGCATGGCGAAGACCCCATCACCGACCTGGCGGTGGCATACCAACACCTATTCGGATTCAATGCCCCGCCTTACGAAAGCGTCTATCTGGACCCTTCGGCCATGATCCTGGCCCCCGCCACCGAACGGGTGGAGGCTTTCTACGCGCGGAGGCGGTGGACCCCGCCCGCGGGGGCTCGGGTGGCCGCGGCCGATCACATCGGGCTGGAGCTATGGCTGTTGGGGGATTTGATGCAGGCGGGGCGCGTGCACGACGCCCGGGCCCTGGTACAAAACCATCTGGCCTTCTGGCTCCCCCTACTGGCTCATGCCCTGACGCGCGTCGACGCCCACCCTTTCTACACAGCCCTGGCCGATGAAAGCGTGGATGCGGTGCTCCCCTTGCTGGACCAGGCCCCATCTCCGCTTGCCCTGCCCGAACTCCCTCCCCGGCCCCGTTACCTGGCCGCGGGCATGGCCGAGCCCATGCCCCAGCAAGCGGCCGGGCCGGAACTCGACGAGCTGGTTCGCAAATTGCTCACGCCCCGGGACGCGGGCCTGTACCTCACCCGGGACGAGCTGGGGCGGATGAGCCGACGGTTGCAACTGCCCCCCGTGATGAGCGACCGCCGGGCCATGCTCATCCGCCTTTTCCGCCTGGCCGGGGAATATGACGAAGTGGGGGGCTTGTTGGATGTTCTGAATCAGGTATTGGACGACGCGATGGGATATTATCAGGGGTTGGCCGGACGTTTCCCCCCGTGGGAGCCTTATGCCCGGCTGTGGCAGGGACAGGTGGCGAGGACGCGGGCCGCGTTAAAGCTATTCCCAAAACAGGGGCCACGAGCCACGGCTCGCCGATACCGAGGAAAATGGGAACGCAGATTGCGCCGATGCGACACAGATTGACGCAGATAATCTTTAGTCTTTAATCTTTTCATCTTCGTGCCTTTGCCTCTTCTCCCGCGTGCGGGGGAGCCGGAGAGGGGCCTTCGTGCCTTCGTGGCTCTATTTTCAAAGCAGTCCGACGGCGGGCCACCCCGCGCCGATACCGACGAAAATGCCTTGCGGCCAGGGCGGCGTGACTCGTATTCCGTATTGCGTATTGCGTAACGACTGGACGGAATACGGAATACGCAATACGAACCTTTGCCGACTCGCCCAACGTCGGCCTGGCGATTCCTCAGCAACCAGCGATCATTCTATTTTCATAGCAGTCACCACGAACGGCAGTTCGCCGATACGGATGAAAACATCTCGCGGCCACGTTGGCGCGGGAAGCCGAGCCCGGGATGCGTAATGCGTGATGCGTAAGCCTCTCACGTTTCACGTTTCACGCATCACGCCCGTTGTCGCCTCGCTCAACGTAGACCTGACGATCCGCAATCCTAATCCTGATCCGAATCCTATTTACAAAGCAGGGGCAGGTAGATGCTCAATTGAAGCTTCTTTTCGATCCAGGCGATAATCTGGCGGGTGGGGAGCTCGTCGGCGTCGAAGATGGCCGCCATTTCGCTGACATGGTCATAGCCCGGCAGGTAGGTGAAATCATGGTCAAAACCCAAGGCCGAGAGGGTCGCGTCGAAGCTGGTGGCCTGGTCGGGCAGGGAGGGGGGCTCGAGGGCACAGTAGAGCACATAGAAGGGGGGCAGCGCCTGGGTGGAGGTCAGATAGGTGGTGGCCGAAGCATCGGCCAGGAGCTCGGTGTTGCTGAAACCCCCCGGAAAGGTCTGAGTGACGATGGGACTCCAAAACAGCCGATTGAGCTCATTCAGATCATAGGCGCCACTCATGCTGATCACCCCACGGATAGAGGGGCGCAGTTGGGCATAATCCTCATGGGTGGCCAGCAACGAAACCAGATGCCCACCCGCGGAGTGACCAAAGATCACGATCTGAGATGGATCCCCCCCATGTTCCGCGATATGTTCGACCACCCATTCCATGGCCATGCCCACATCCGCGATGTTATCGGGATACCATGCCGCTTTGGTGCGATGGGCCACATTTTCGGGTTGGTTACAGGTATCCACGTCGGGACAGTATTGATCGGCGATGAAGACCTGATCCGACGTGAGGCGATAGTCGATGACCACGGTAACCCATCCTTTGACGCCAGTAAAGGATTGGGCCACGTAGCCATACTCATCCCGATAGCCATTGGTCCAACCCCCGCCATGGACGAAAAAGACCACCGGACGTTCTTCTAAGAAAGCATGGCCGTCGTGGGGGCGATACACGGTGAGGGCATGGTTCTCATAGCTCTCGCGATCCGTGGTGCGGATGTCGGTGGTCAGGAAGGATGGCCCGTACATGAAGTCGGCCTTATAGATGGTGTATGGCGTGGTCGTGGTGACCACCTCGCCCCAGTCGTCCGGAGTGGGAGCCGTGGCCATCGAGGAGACCGTGCTGGTCGTAGGGAGTCCATAGAGAGGCAAGTAGAGCTCGTAGCGTGCCTGCCGCGCGGCGAGGATGGCAGGCACCACCTTGTCGAGCCAGGCCCGACGTTCGCTGGCCTGCTGAAATTGCCACTGATGCACAAAGGTGGACAGGGTCTCGCTAAGGGTGGGGGAGCCGTCGAGGCTGGGGAGAGGGGTGTCCATGTCCAAAGGCCAGTAAACGCCTTCGCCCTGCAGGCTGCGGGCTACCAGTTCCTGGTAGATGGCCTGGATCGCCTCGTCGGTGCGCAGGGAGTCGGTATAGGTGTAGAACTCCCGGCCATGCACGTCGTCGGGCCGGGGATTCGCGGGGTTGTAGTCACAGGGAGGATGGCCGGTGAGGGTGTGGGTGGCCCAGGGCATGCCCAGGGCATCCATGTGCGCGATACATTCGCGATGGGAATAGTAATCGGCCAGGGAATGGATGTAGGTGGCGAAGGCTTCCAGGGACCCGGGCTGGATACTTGTGGTCACCACCGCGGTGCGAGTATAGCGGCAGGAGGCTTGCATGACGGTGTGTTCGGCAGGACCGCCCCAGGCATAGGCTTCGTAGGCGATGAGCTGTGTCTTGTTGCCCCAGGCCCAATCGCGCAGCGCGCCCAGTTCCTGGGGATTGTTGTGAGGAAAGTGGAAGAAGGGGGAATAGGGGCCGAAACGGGAGGTGATGCAATGGTCGGGGTCTTGCATGGCGTCGGGCATGGGCCAGATGAGATGATTGTGAGGCTTGAAGCCACAAACCTCATCAGGATCAGGAGGTGTCGCGAAGGCACCCCCGCTGCAATTGGTATAGCGCACCTCATCTCCCGGCCCGATCTGTTCCGAATCCACCAGTTGATCCCAGATCTGGAGGGTGATGCTGTCGGTGATGGAGAAGCCCGCGGCCAGAGCCAGGGCGTAAGTCAGATCATCGTGGATAGTGCTCACTTCGGGCCAGTCCTCCCCTGTCTGGCCGGTGTAGGGGTCGCGAAAGTGGATGGGTTCTTCGGCAAAGGCCCACACGAGACCGCTGCTCAGGATGAAAAGCCACAGGGTGGCCAGCACAACACGACCCAACCTTTTACGATGGGACAGCGATGAATAGAGGTAAGACATGATCTTTTCACCTTTGAGTTAGAAGCGCTGGATGGTTCAAAAATGAACCACACCTCTTTCGTCGATAGGGGCGGACAAGCCGTGGGTGCTGCCCGCCTCATCCATTCTAACGCAGACGGGAGCAAATGGAAACGGGTGAATCGGATGAATACAAAAAATTCACCAAATTCCCATGAAAGCTCAATTTCTCCAAAATCCGTACCATGGGTTACAATTTCTCTGTCATGAAACGTATTCTCACCTCAACATCCGAGGCCATTCTGCAAAAAACGGGACTTGCTGGCCTTTGTACGCCAGTGGAGTAAAAAGATGGAGGGCACCTTTCTTCTCGCTCAAATCGTACAACTTGTCCTTTTCTTCGCGTTCCTGATGATCACACCCATCCTGAGCATCGTGGCCCTGGTGGGCTTGCGCCGGCGCGAGCTCAACGCCACAGCCAAGGGCATTTGGGCGCTGGTTATCCTCGTTCCCATCATGGGCCCCATCGCTTTTTGGATCGTCCATCCCCAGGAGAAAACATCCCATGCCTGACTATGACATCATCGTCATCGGTTCCGGCGCGGGGGGCCTGGCCGCAGCCGTCCCCCTGGCCCAGGCCGGTAAAAAGGTCCTCGTCCTCGAACAGCACGAGATCCCCGGCGGCTGGAGTCAGACCTTTACCCTGAACGGTTATCGCTTCAGCCCAGGGGTGCACTATATCGGCGAACTGGGCGAAGGGGACTGGTTGCGGGCCGTGTACGAGGGCCTGGGCGTGTCGCGCGATCTGATCTTCTTCGAGCTGAATCCCGACGGCTTCGACCATGTCTTCCTGGGCGAGGAGCGGTTCGACATCCCCAAGGGCAAGGAACGCCTGGCCCAGCGCCTCAAAGCCCGCTTCCCCCACGAAAGGGAGGGCATCGACGGCTATCTGAACGCGGTGGAGACGCTGATGCACCGGGTCAACCAGTTGGGCAAGGTCAGCGGCCCGGGCTCTGCCATCAAGGCCGCGCCCAGCGCGCTCTCGGTGCTGCGCTGGTATCGGAAGACAGGGGGCGATCTGTTGGACGCGTATCTTTCTGATCCCAAACTCAAGGGCGTGCTCTCGGCCCAGGCCGGGGATCATGGCCTGCCCCCCAGCATGGCCTCCGTGTTCATGCACGCAGGGGTCACCCGACATTATTTCAACGGCGGCTACTATCCGCGCGGGGGCGGGGGCGCCATCCCCAAAGCCTTCGTGCGGGCCCTGAAGCGCGCGAGCGACGAAATCCGCCTGCAAACGCCGGTCAGGCGCATCCTGCTGGAGGGAAACAAGGTGGTGGGGGTAGAGACCGCGGCCGGCGAGGTGATCACCGCGGAGGCGATCATCAGCAATGCGGACCCAGAGGTGACCTTCGGCAAACTCATCGGGCGGGAACATCTTCCCGCCAAGCTGCGCAAGAAGTTGGATCGAGTCACATACTCGGTCTCATGCCTGAGCCTGTTTTTCGCGGTGGACATGGATATGCGGGCCGCGGGCCTGGATTCGGGCAACTACTGGTTTTTTGAGAACGAAGATGTGGACGGGCTGTATCGTCAGGGCCTCAGCGACGCGGTGCTGAAGTTACCTGAGCCGCCCGCGTTCTTCCTGACGGTAACCACCCTCAAGGACCCCACCAAGATGCACCACGGGCATCACACCCTGGAGATGTTCACCTTCGTGGGCTATGACGCGTTTGCAAAGTGGGCGGGCACCCGCCCCGGTCAGCGCCCCGATGATTACGAGGCTCTGAAGGAAGAGCTGGCGGAGCGCATGTTCCGGGCGCTGGAAAAGCGGATTCCGGGCATCAGCCAACATGTGGTCTTCTGGAGTCTGGCCACGCCTCTCACAAATGAATTTTATGTCAATACCACCCGTGGTAGCCTTTACGGCACGGCCAAGACGCCCGACCAGGTAGGGCCGGGGGGATTTGGTATCGCCACGCCCTTCCAGGGCTTGTACATGGTGGGGGCCAGCACCCTCAGCCATGGCATCGCGGGGGTCACGGGCACGGGCCTGGCCGCGGCCCGCCAGATCCTGGGCGTGCGCACCCCCGAGCTCCTCACCCAACAGGGCCCGCCCTTGCAGGTGTATCCTGCGGAGGACATGAGCCAGTGGCCCGAGGACCTGCGCAGGCGGGCGGAGCGAGGGATGAACCCCACCTGATGCTTTTCAATAGCCCCGCCGCTTGTCCACCCCGTTCCGCCAGGGCTGGCCCGCCTGGTCACGCCGCAGGTTGTCCATGGGAGATGGGCGAGCGGACGCGCGGTGATTGCATCACAAAATATGCGGATTTTACACCCCCCTTTGCCCGCAGCGCCCGAACTTGATATAATATCCAAAACCCAGTCTCGCACCCATGCTTTCACAGCCAATCTGTCAAGCCACACGACGTCCATGTGAATCATGCCATCTCAAAAATCATGATCCGTCATCCCCAAACCTGGCATCGTTGGGAAGCGCAATGGCAGCGACGCACGCGCGCCGACTTTGAAACCAACGCGCGGGTGTTCCAAACGCTGCTGGAACATGCCCGCGCTCTGGGCGTATGGCCAGCCGTGGACCCCATGGCGGGCATCGAAATCGACATCCAGATCGCCAGGGACATCAACACCTATGTCCACCCACCTGCTGACGCGTCTGGCTCAGGCTCTTGACGCGGCTCGTATTCCCTACATGGAGGAACATCATCGAGCATCCCGAACGCTTCCCTCTGGTCGACCAAGCATCCTGAAGCCAATCTTTTAACTCCGCGTCCTCTGCGTTCTCCGCGGTGAGTAACCTTTTTGCAGTGAATTCACTGATAACTGAATACTGAATACTGAATACTGAATACTGAATACTGAACACTGTTTACTTCTTCTTCCTCACCCGCTTCTTGATAGCGTCGAGGCTGGACGCGGGTTTGGCTTTCGTGGCCTTGGGCTTCGTGGTCTTGGATTTCGTCGTTTTGCGAGTGGAGGATTGGGTGGTGCTGGTCTTTTTGGCCGCGTTCTTTTTGGTTTCGGTGGTCTTGGTCGTGGTTTTCTTTGCTGCCGTACTCTTGGTTGTTCGTTTGGAAGTGGTCTTGGGCCTGGGCGGCGTAGCAGAGGGCTTGGCGGTTGTGGCCGAGGCTTTTTTGCGTGTTGTCGTGGCGGGCTTTGGGGTCGCAGCCGATTGGGATGTCGTTGATTTCGAGGCCCTTTTGCGCGTGGTGGATGCGGTTTTCCCAGCCGTTGTTGTCTTCCTGGCAGCAGATTTCTCGGCAGCAGCCGATGGGGTCGCCCGCTTGCGCGTGGTCTTTTTCGGGGATGGAGGCGGCGGAGGCGGCGGGGGCGGCGCGGCCGGGCCGCTGGCTTTCACCTTGGGGATGACCAGGGCCAGAAGTTTGCGCACCTCACCGCCTTTCAAACCCGGGAGCTGTTTCCCCCGCGTGGCCCGATTCCCCGCGGGGATGTCCTCCTGCCGCAGGACTTTCATGGCCCCGCGGTGCATGACCACAAAGAGTTCGTGGGCTGCGGTGACCAGGGCCGCGTCGGCCAGGGCCCCGTGGTTGGGCCCGAAGCGCATGGCCATCACCCCCGCGCCGTAGCGCTTCTGCGCGGGGAATCTTTCCACGGGCGTGCGCAGGCCGTAGCCGGTGGTGGTGAGGAGGACCACCTGATGGTCGGGTTTGGCCAGGCCCGCGGCCACGATCTGGTCGCCGGGCGTGAGCTTCATGGCCAGCACGCCCGCCGCGGGCAGGCCCATGACTCGCACCTCCTGCTGAGGGAAGCGGATGCTCTGGCCCATGCGGGTGAAGAGGATGAGGTCGTCGTCGCTGTCGCAGAGCACCACCGCGGCCAGGGCATCCCCTTCTTCGATCTTCATGACCAGGGGCGAGGCGTGGGCCGCGTGCCACAGGTCGTGCAGGCTGATGCGTTTGCTGCGGCCATCCTGGGTGACCAGGAAGAGACTGCGGTCATCCTCATCGCCGTTGGCGGGCCGGGGCAGGGCCACCATGGCAACGATCTCGTCATCCTTGCGCAGGTCCACGATCTCCCAGAAGGCCGGGCCTTCCTCCGCGGGCACCTGGTGGATGGGCTTGGTCACCACCTGGCCCGCGGCGGTGAAGAGGAAGAGGGTGTCCTGCGGGGGCGCGGCGACCATGGCGATGGGCGCGTCCGCGCTGCGGCGGGGCAGGGTGCCACGGCGGCGTCCGGCCAGGGATTGGCGGAAGAGTTTGCCTTTCTTGGTGAGGAGGATGAGCTCGGGCTCTTCGGAGATGAGTTCGCCCGTGGTCAGGGCCGCGCCCTTGATGTCCACGATGCGGGTGCGACGGGCGTCGCCGAATTGCTCCTTCAGGGCCAGCAGCTCCTCTTTGATCACGGCCAGCATTTTGGCGGGATGGGCCAGCAGGTCTTCCAGGTAGGCGATGCGGGCCTTGAGGGCTTTGTACTCATCCTCCAGTTTGGTGCGTTCCAGCTGGGCCAGGCGCTTGAGCTGCATGTCGAGGATGGCCTGAGCCTGGAGTTCGGTGATCTTCAACTTCTTCATCAGCCGCGAGCGGGCCGTGTCGCTGTCGGGGCTGCGGCGGATGATGCGGATGACGTCGTCCAGGTGTTTGAGCGCGATGAGCAGGCCCTCCAGGATGTGGGCCCGTTCTTTGGCCCGGGCCAGTTCGTATTCCGAGCGACGGCGCACGATCTCCTGACGGTGTTCCAGGTAGAGGAGGAGCATGCGCTTGAGGGAGAGGACTTTGGGCTCGCCATCCACCAGGGCCAGCATGTTGATGCCGAAGGTCTGCTGGAGGGGGGTGTTCTTGTAGAGCGCGGCCAGCACCTTTTCCGGGTCCGCGGTGCGGCTGAGTTCGATGACGATGCGCATGCCCTGGCGGTCGCTCTCATCCCGCAGGTCGGTGATGCCCTCGATGCGGCCGTTGCGCACCAGGTCCGCGATGCGCTCGATGAGCCGGGTTTTGTTGGTCTGGTAGGGGAGTTCGGTGACGACCAGGCGGCTGCGCCCGCGGCTCATGGCCTCTACATGGACTTTGGCCTGGACCCGCAGGCGACCTTTGCCCGTGCTGTAGGCCTGGGCCAGGACGTCCTCATGCCCCCCGTCTTTGCCCTCGCGATAGCGATAGACAATGCCGCCGGTGGGGAAGTCGGGGCCTTTGATGAATTGCAGCAGGTGGGGCAGGGTGATATCTTCCACCGCGTGGTAGTGGTCGATGATGAAGGCCAGGGCGTCGATGACCTCGTTCAGGTTGTGGGGCGGGATGTTGGTGGCCATGCCCACGGCAATGCCGGAGGAGCCGTTGAGGAGCAGGTTGGGCAGGGCCGAGGGCAGGACCGTGGGTTCCTGCAAGGTGTCGTCGAAGTTGGGCCGGAAGTCCACGGTCTCTTTGTCCAGGTCCAGGAGCAGGGTTTCGGCCAGTTGGGTGAGCCGGGCCTCGGTGTAGCGCATGGCCGCGGCGCTGTCGCCGTCGATGGAGCCGAAGTTGCCCTGGCCGTCCACCAGGGGGTAGCGCATGGCGAAATCCTGGGCCATGCGTACCATGGCGTCGTAAACCGCGGCGTCGCCGTGGGGGTGGAATTTGCCCAGGACTTCGCCCACGATGCGCGCGCTTTTGCGGTGGGGCTTGTCGTGGCGCAGGCCCATGAGGTGCATGGCGTAGAGGATGCGGCGATGCACGGGCTTGAGGCCGTCGCGCACGTCGGGCAGGGCCCGGGCGACGATGACGCTCATGGCGTAGTCGAGGTACGCGGTGCGCATCTCGACTTCGATGGGCGCGGGGAGGATTTTGGCAGCAAGTTGTGGCATGGTTAGGGGTTGATGATTGAAGATTAAAGATTAAGGGGGAATGGGTAGTGGATATTGGGTATTGGGGAAGCGGGGGAGTGTTCAGTGTTCAGTTTTCAGTTTTGTGGATGATGGGCGTTTCAATTCGCCACGGATGACGCTGATGCGACGGATCGACACGGATTTTTTGGGAAAAAGCATGGTATCTGTTCCGTAAATCAGTAATCAGTGATCAGTTATCAGTAATCAGTTGCGGGGCTAGCCGGATTATGAACGTTTACAAAACAATCTGGTAATAGAATGAGGCCTATGACCCGTTTAATTTGTAAAATTCCATCATCCGGCGCCGTTTTATAGCCCGGCGACTTCATCGCCGGGCGGGCGTGGCAGACGCCACTTCGCTCGGCTAAACCACGCCAAATGTCTGAGACGCACACCGTGACCCCTTGCCACGTGCCGCCTGCAAACCTGCAGACTGCGTCCTATTTTCGTCGTTAGTGGTGAGCTCTTGCTCATGGTGACTGTTTGAAAAATCCGCGAAAATTTGCTTCATCCGCGTCATCTGATTTTAATCGGCGGGTTCTCACAACCTCGTCTCCAGCAAATCAACCGTATCTCGAAGTCCCGGCGGAAATGCCTGAAATTCCTCCTCCGTGATCATCCCATGACGGCGCTGTCGTAGGATTTTCCACTCTCTTTCTGAAAATCTTTGCATAGTGGGTTCTCCTGGTGTTTCAGGAAGTGAACTCGGCTCAGGTAGCATGCTTTCTCTCCTCTGGCAATGGCCCGTACGCCCGTTCGGCCAACGCTTCGCCTAGCAGCAGGCCTGCCAGACGGCGGCGCAGTTCCGCCTCGTCCGCGTGGGGATAGCGCTGACGCAGGCCGGCCAGGGCCAGCGCCCGCACCGACGCGTTCAATTCAACCACCATGCGCCATTTTTCCAGAGGGGTGGCTTCACGCAAACGGGCCATGATCATCGCCTCCACGTCGGGCGAGGTGTCAGATGAATGGGAGGACATGGGCAAAACGGGAAATCAGAACAGGGCGGCCACAGGCATTGACAGCATCGAAGAATACTTTTATACTTCATCGTGAACGTAAATTCCAGGCATCAAGTCGGAGGTCTAAAATGACGCTTGCCGAAAAAATTATCCAAAAAATGCAATCATTGCCCGAAGATAAGCAGGCGGAGGTGCTCGATTTTGTCGATTTTCTCGAAAGAAAACTGGCTGCGGAAGAGAATCGAGCGTGGTCGGAATTTTCGTTAACCTCGGCCATGCGCGGTATGGAGGATGAGGAAGACCTTTATTCGCTGGATGATCTAAAGGAGATCTTCCATGATTGAGGAGGGTCAGATCGTCCTGTTCCGCTTTCCGCAAACTGACTTTCAACCAGGGAAAATACGTCCAGCTCTTGTCGTGCGCAAACTGCCCGGGAATTACGATGATTGGCTTATTTGCATGATCTCAAGCCGACTTTTCCAGTCAATGGAAATTGATGAAATTGTCAAGCCAGGAGACACTGACTTTGAGGATTCTGGCCTCAAAGTTACAAGCGTCATTCGCAGTGCCAGACTGGCTGTGGTAGAGGGCAAGATGCTTGAAGGAGCTATCGGAAAAATCTCGGAAGAGCGTTTGAATCGCGTCAAAAACAAAATCGCTGATTGGATATTGGGCTGAAAGATAGGGAGAATATCCAATCATTTTCTTAATCGCTCCAGCGCGGGCAAATCCTCCTCATCGTACAAACTGCGGCGCAGTTCCATGATCTGGTCACGCAACACCGCGGCCCGCTCAAACTCCAGCTCCCGCGCGGCTTCGTGCATCTGCTTCTCCAGCTCCTCGATGAGGCGCAGGCGTTCGGCGCGGGGTAAGGCCGTCAGGGTGGGGACGCGTTCGCCTTCTCCAGAGATGTAATAGACCGGGCCCGGCTCGGCCAGCGCGGTCACGGCCCGCTCCTGCGCCACCCGCTGGGTCAGATCCCGCACCGCCTTGACAATGGATTGGGGCTCGATGCCGTGAGCTTTGTTGTACGCCTCCTGGATGCGGCGACGACGGTTGGTCTCCTCAATGGCCCGCCGCATGGAATCTGTGACCACGTCCGCGTACATGATCACCGTGCCCTCCACATGCCGGGCCGCGCGGCCAATGGTCTGGATCAACGCGGTCTCCGAACGCAGGAACCCCTCCTTGTCCGCATCCAAAATGGCCACCAGGCTGACCTCGGGCAGGTCCAGCCCCTCCCGCAATAGATTGATGCCCACGACCACGTCGTAGACACCCAACCGCAGGTCTCGCAAAATCTCCACCCGCTCGATGGTGTGGACTTCGGAGTGCAGGTAGTGGACCTTGAAGCCCAGCTCGGCCAGGTAGTCGGACAGGTCCTCGGCCATGCGCTTGGTCAGGGTGGTGACCAGCACCCGCTGGCCCTTCTGCACCCGGGCGTTGATCTCCTTGACCAGGTCATCCACCTGGCCCTGGGTCGGACGCACCTCGACCACCGGGTCCAGCAGGCCCGTGGGACGGATGATCTGCTCCACAATCTGGGATGAAACCTCCCGCTCGTAGGGGCCGGGCGTGGCCGAGACATAGATGACCTGATGGATGAGCGCCTCGAACTCCTCGAACTTGAGGGGGCGATTGTCCAGCGCGGAGGGCAGGCGGAAGCCATGGTCCACCAGCACCTGCTTGCGGGAGCGGTCGCCCCGATACATGCCTCGAATCTGAGGCACGGTCATGTGGCTTTCGTCGATGAACATGAGGTAATCGTCGGGGAAGTAGTCCAGCAGGGTCCAGGGCCGGGAGCCGGGCGGGCGGCGGGACAGGGGCCGGGAGTAGTTCTCCACGCCCGAGCAATACCCCATCTCTCGCAGCATTTCCAGGTCGTAGCTCACCCGCTGCTGGATACGCTGGGCCTCCAGCAGTTTGCCCCGCTCCTCAAACCACTTGACCCGCTCGGCCAGCTCCTGCTCGATGTCCGCGATGGCCTCATCCAACTTCTCCTGAGGTGTGATGAAATGCTTGGCCGGGAAGATATCCAGCTCATCCAGGCGACGCAGCACTTCCCCGGTCAGGGGGTCCACCTCGGTCATGCGCTCGATCTCATCCCCCCAGAACTCGATGCGGAACGCGGTGGTGCCGTACGCGGGCATGATCTCCAGGGTATCGCCCCGCACGCGGAAGGTCCCGGGCTGGAGGTGCACGTCATTGCGGTTGTAATGCACGTCCACCAGATGACGCAACAGCCCATTGCGCCGCTTGATCTGGCCCACCTCCAGGTGGATCATGACCTTGCCATATTCCTCGGGATTGCCCAGGCCGTAGATGGCGGAGACCGAAGCCACGATGATCACGTCCCGGCGAGTGAACAGGGATGCGGTCGCGGCCAGGCGCAGGCGGTCGATCTCATCGTTGATCTGCGCGTCCTTTTCGATGTAAGTGTCGGTGCGGGGGATGTAGGCTTCGGGTTGGTAGTAGTCGTAGTAGCTGACGAAGTATTCCACCGCGTTGTAGGGGAAGAACTCGCGGAATTCCGCGTAGAGTTGTGCGGCCAGGGTTTTGTTGTGGGCCAGGACCAGGGTCGGGCGCTGCACGGCCTCGATGACCTTGCCCATGACAAAGGTCTTGCCCGTGCCCGTCGCGCCCAGCAGGGTTTGATGCTTGTACCCCGCGCGCAGGCCTTCGACCAGCTTGGCGATGGCCTGAGGCTGGTCGCCCGTGGGTTGGAAGTCGGAGACGAGTTGGAAGTCGGGCATGGGTTTGGGTTAGGATCAGGATCAGGATCAGGATTGAGGATTGTCAGGCTCGTGGTGAGCAATGATCAGTGGTAAAATCAGTGTTCAGTATTCAGTGTTCAGTTGACTCTGCGTTCTCCGCGGTAAATGACCTTTTCGCCGTGGAGTTCAAAGGATCTCCGCCAATCAGCGTTCCCATTTTTCGCGGTCTCGGCGAGGGGTCACTCGTGGCGACTGAGGGGCATAAGAGCGTATTATCGAACATCAGTTCCCTATCATTATAGCCCTTTTTCCTGAACTTGTCCACTGCTCCGTAAATAGAGTAATCAGTTATCAGTAATCAGTAATCAGTGTTCAGTGTTCAGTAGCACTCCCGTGGCCAGCCCGCAGGGCTTCGTATCTGTAGCTCGGAGGTTTAGCTCCGAGCAGAAGAAACAGCGCCCCTACGGGAGTAGCCGGAATTATCCGGCGCCGTTCTGAAGCCCGGCGACTTCATCGCCGGGCGGGCGTGGCAGGCGCCACTTCGGTCGGCTAAACGACGCCAAATGTCTGAGACGCCCCCTGGGATCGCCGGGCCTTTCACGACGTGGAGAGCTATGGTATGATGGGGAACCATGACAGACCCTCATGCCAACCTCGCCCTGGGTTCGCATCTTGAACCTTTTCATGGTATCCCCACTTTTATGCGGCTGCCTGCCGCCCGGGCGCTGGATGGTGTGGATGTGGCTATCGTGGGCGTGCCTTTCGATAGCGGCGCGACTTTTCGCAGCGGCGCCCGATTCGGGCCCAGGAGGATTCGCGAAGCCTCGACCATGATCTGGGGCTACAATCGGGTGCTGGATGTGGCGCCCGCGCGGGTGCTTTCCATCGTAGATTATGGGGACATCAGCGTGGTGCCGGTGGATATCCGGACGACCATGGCCCATATCACCCAGGAGGTCGCGCATATCCTGGCCGCGGGCACACGCGTGATCACCTTGGGCGGGGATCATTCCATCAGCCTGCCCCTGCTGCGCGCCCACGCCGCCCATTTCGGCGAGCTGGCCCTGATCCATTTCGATGCCCATCCCGACATGTGGGATGAGGAATTCGAGGGACAGCCTTACAGTCATGGGACGTCCTTCCGACGGGCCCTGGAGGAAGGGCTCATGGACCCCGCTGCCACCATCCAGATAGGCATTCGCGGCCCTCTTGGAGACCCCGCGGACATCGCCTATCCCCAAAAGAAAGGGGTTGCCATCATTCCCATCGAGCAAGCGTTCGACATGGGCGTGCCCGCGATCATCGCGGCCATGCGGGAGCGGGTGGGCCAACGGCCCGTGTATGTGTCTCTGGATATCGACGCGGTGGACCCAGCCTTTGCACCGGGCACGGGCACGCCCGAAGTGGGGGGCTTTTCCAGTTTTCAGATGTTGCAACTGGTGCGGGGCCTGCGAGGTTTGAACATCGTGGGCTTCGACCTGGTGGAGGTAAACCCGCCCTACGATCATGGGAACATCACCGCCATCCTGGCCGCCAACCTCGCCTTCGAGTTCCTCTCCCTGCTGGCCTGCCCCGTCAATTAGAGTAATCAGTAATCAGTGAACAGTAATCAGTAAGTTGGCCGTTTCTGGTTATCTTTGTGCTCTTGGTGGCCTTTGTGGTGAAAGATTATCTGCGTCAATCTGCGTTGCGAAGCATCGACGCGAATCTGCGTTCTCACCAAATGGTTTCCACATGGTAACGGCTGAAAATCCTGTCCATTGTAATGATGGGCATGGCTTCCAATTGACTCTGGGCAATGAGCATGCGGTCAAATGGATCGCGGTGATGCAGAGGAAGCCTTTTCACGTGCAGGGCGTGATACATGGTGATGGGAAGGGCACTGATTTGGTTCATGGAAAGCTGTTCCGCCAGAAATCGCTCCAGCTCATCATGGACGCGTAGCTTCCCTAATTGCGCCTTGATGGCGATCTCCCAGCCACTGGCCGCGCTGAGAAACAGATCATTGTTGGGATCGGCGATAAGCCTGCGCGCGTGCTCCGATAATTGAGGCGCATCTTCGATCCACCAGAGAAACGTGTGGGTATCCAAAAGCAGACGCACGGTTACGCTCCTTCGAATGCCTTCAGGATCTCCTCTGGCAGGGGCTCGTCAAAATCAGGCGCGATCCAGATTTTTCCTTTGGCTGTTCCCGGCTCTCTTGGTTCTTTTTCTGGTTGGATCGGCACGATTTTGGCGATAGGTCGCCCCGCTTTGGCAATGATGATCTCCTCTCCGGCTTGCACCCGTGCCAACAGCTTGGAAAAATGGGTTTTGGCCTGGTGCACATTGACTGGGGTTGACATCCATCATTCTCCTTATCGTAGATTTTCAGACATTATAGACTAAGCTATAGACTAAGTCAATGTTCATCATCCCGATGGGGGCGTTTCAAAAATTTGGCGTCCGCCACGCCCGCCCGGCGATGAAGCCGCCGAGCACAGAAGCGAAGGCGAAACCTTAGTAAACTTCAGTATCCTGCCATTTGACAAAACTTTCAAACCGGGATATAAGAGAAGATAATCCGTAACTATACAGGTATCCCCCCAACGCTTTGCCACGAAGGCTCGAAGGCCCCCCTCCGGCTCCCCCCGTGTGCGGGGGGAGAGGCGAAGACACGAAGAGAATCTTTTATTTTCTCCTTCGTGCCTTTGTGCCTTTGTGTCTTCGTGGTTTTTACCTTGCTATGGAAGGGTAGGTGTATAGTTACGATAATCTTTTTCTTCGACTCGCCTGTCACTTCTGGAGGTGAAAAACATGAATCGTTCTCGCCGTTATGTTCTTCCCATCCTCTCGCTTCTTGTGCTATTGGCCCTGGTCGTAGCAGCCTGTGGCGCGCCGCCCGCAACCCAGGCGCCTGCAGAACAACCCACCCAGGCCCCGGCCGAACAGCCCACTCAGGCTCCTGCTCCGGCCGAAGGGGGCAAGACCCTGGTCATCGCCCGGGTTTTCGACATCCGCACCCTGGACCCCGAGCGGCAGTACGAGCTCACGCCGCCCATGATCATGCACGCGGTGTACGAAAACCTGGTCACCTTCGAAGGCACCGACTACACCAAAGTGGTGCCCTTCCTGGCCAAAAGCTGGGATATTTCCGACGATGGCCTGGTTTACACCTTCCACCTGCGGGATGATGTCAAATTCTCTAGCGGCAACCCCCTCACCGCCGCGGACGTGAAATTCTCCTTCGAGCGCCTGCGCAATCTGAAGGATAACCCCGCCTGGCTCATGGATGTGGTGGACAAGATCGATGTCGTCGATGATCACACGGTGGCCATCACCCTGACCGAGCCCAATGCCGCGTTCCTGGCCATGTTGGTCTCTCCCAACTTCGGCATTGTGGATTCGAAGACCGTCATGGAACATGGGGGTACCGCGGACCCCGATGCGGATACCAAGGACAAGGCCACCGAATGGCTGGATCAAAACTCCGCGGGCACGGGCCCCTACATCCTCAAAGGCTGGACCCGAGATGTGGAAGTCGTGCTGGAAAAGAACCCCAACTACTGGCGCCAGCCCGCAAAGCTGGATAAAATCATCATCAAAAACGTGACCGACTCGGCCACTCAGCGCATGATGGTGAGCCGCGGGGACATCGACGTGGCCCAAAACATGGATATCGACGCCATCGAGGCGTACAAAAAGGAAGGGGGCCGGGTGGTCGAAGGCAACACCATGGACATGATCTACCTGGCCATGACCACCAGCCCGGAGATTTCCGAACCCCTTTCCCACAAAGAAGTGCGCCAGGCCGTGGCCTATGCCATCGATTATGACGGCATCATCAACCAGTTAATGCATGGCGCGGCCATTCGCCTGCCTTCCATTATTCCCGTGGGCCTGTTGGGCACAGACCCCAACCTGGGGTATCCCCATGATCCTGCCAAGGCGAAAGAACTCCTGGCCCAGGCCGGGTATGCCGACGGCTTCAAGGTCAAGATGGTCTTCCCCACCCGCACCTTTGCCGGCGGCCTGGCCGCGGAAACCCTGGCCGCCAAGATCCAGGCCGACCTGGCCGAGGTGGGCATCACGGTGGAGCTGGAGCCTCGGGAGCCGGTGTCGCACCTGGCCGATTATCGCGCAGGGAAACTGGCCATGACCATCTCCCCCTGGACGCCCGACTTTCTGGACCCCCACGGCTGGGCCATCCCCTTCGGTGTGCCCGGCGGTTCCGCGGCCAAGCGGGTCCACTACGAAAACAAAGAGGTGGGGGATCTGGCCATTGCCGCGGGCCGCGAGACCGACCCCGAAAAGCGGGCTCAGATGTACCTGGAATTCCAGAAGAAACTGCTGGAGGATGCCCCCTTCATTGGCCTGATCCAACCCAAGGTCCTTATCGCCATCGGGCCTGATGTGGAAGGCTACGTCTTCAACCCGGTCTGGTGGGTGGACCTGTACGGGCTCAGCAAGAAGTGAGCGGACAAGGCGGGTGGCGGGATCGGCCCTGCCATCCGCCTGTCTCGTAAATAGGATCAGGATTAGGATTGAGGATTGTTAGGCTGAGGTTAGGCGCGAGCACAAGTAATCAGTGATCAGTCATCAGTAATCCGTAGCGCCTTGCGACGTCATTCCGAGGGAGCGAAGCGACCGAGGCATGTCCTGAGCTTGTCCTGAACGAAGTGAAGGACCTCGCCGAAGGAAATCTAGCGAAGCGCAAAATCCACAATTATCGCTCGCTTCGCTCGCTAGATGCCCTTCGATTCCTCAGGGCAGGCTTTCGCTCCCTTCGGTCGCTCAGCATGACGAACATCTCCCGAAATCTGCGTCGCATCTGCGCAAATCAGCGTCCCCATTTTCCTCGGTATCGGCGAGCTGCCGTTCGTGGCGCCTGCCACCTGCCCCTCGCCAACCACGTTCCCAGCCCACCACTTCTTTGACGGAATCCGCCCATGCAGCTCTGGCAATATATCGGGCGTCGTCTGGTCCTGATGCCCATCCTCATCATCGGCATCACCCTGCTGGCCTTCATTGTCTCCCATCTGGTGCCCGCGGACCCTCTGGGCATGGTGCTCTCGGAGCGGGCCATGAACAATCCCGAGATCGTGGCCGCATACCGGGCCCGATGGGGCTATGACCTCCCCCTGTATCAGCAATATCTGGTTTATGTCCGCAATCTCGCTCACGGCGACCTGGGGGACTCCATCGCCACCCAGCGGCCCGTGCTCCAGGACCTGGCGCAATTTTTCCCCGCCACCCTGGAACTAACCCTGGCCGCCATGATGTTCACCATCTTCATCGGGATCCCCCTGGGCATTATTGCCGGTATCTACCGGGACGCCTGGCCCGATCATGTCGCGCGCATCCTTGCTTTGATCGGCGTCTCGGTCCCTGTGTTCTGGCTGGGATTGCTTCTTCTCAATGTCTTCTATTTCCATCTGGACTGGCTGCCCGGGCCGGGGCGCCTGGACCCCGACATTCCCCCTCCGCCTCCGGTCACCGGGCTCTATACGGTGGATAGCCTCCTGGCAGGGCAGTGGACCACGTTCCGCAACGCCCTGGCCCATCTTTTCTTGCCCGCGCTGGTGCTGGGCTCCTACACCATGGGCGCGGTCTCCCGCATGACCCGCTCCAGCTTGCTGGATGTCTTGGGGCAGGATTACATCCGCACGGCCCGGGCCAAAGGACTGAGCCATCGCGCGGTGATCCTCCGCCACGCCTTGCGCAACGCGCTTATCCCCACGGTGACCATCGTGGGGTTGGCTTTCGGCGATTTGATGTCCGGCGCGGTGCTTACCGAAACCATCTTCTCATGGCCCGGCATGGGGCGTTATGCCGTCATGGCGGCCAGTTTTCTGGACCTGCAAGCCATCATGGGGGTGACCATCATCATTGCCACCGTCTACATCCTGGTCAACCTGGCCGCGGACATCACCTACGGCCTGCTCGATCCCCGCATCCGCATTGGAGGATGAGGCATGAGCGAAACCCCTGTGGCCATGAGCGCCCAGAGTTTTACCCCACCGGCAGACAAGCGTGTGCCCGCCTGGCGCGCGGGCCTGCGCCATCTGAGACGTAGCCACGCGGCCATGATCGGTCTGGGCATCATTTTCTTTTGGATTTTTGTGGCCCTTTTTGCCCCCCGCCTCTCCCCTTACGATCCGCTGGCCCAGGACCTGATGCACCGGCTGCAGCCGCCCAGTTCAACCCATTGGTTTGGCACCGATGAATTGGGCCGAGATATCTTCAGTCGGGTCTTGTATGGGGCGCGGATTTCCATGCCCCTGGGCATGGTGGTGGTCGCGCTCAGCAGCCTCATTGGCATGATTATCGGGGGCATCTCCGGGTATGTGGGGGGTGGGGTGGACGAAATCATCATGCGCGTCGCGGATGTGTTCCTGGCCTTTCCCTCCCTGGTGCTGGCCATGGCCATCACCGCGGCGCTGGGACCGGGCCTGAACAACGCCATGCTGGCCATTGTGGTGGTCCTGTGGCCCACCTATGCCCGGGTGATCCGGGGCCAGGTGTTGGCTGTGAAGTCCCGAGATTACATCGAAGCGGCCCGGGCCATTGGTGCGCCCTCCCGCCGCATCCTCCTCCGTCACATCTTCCCCAACTCCTACACACCGGTCTTTGTCAAGGCGAGCCTGGACGTGGGCGCGGCCATCCTCATCGCCGCGGGCCTGAGCTTCATCGGCCTGGGCGCGCAGCCCCCAATACCCGAATGGGGGGCCATGGTGAGCATGGGCCGCCAGAAATTCGCCCAATGGTGGATCGCCACCTTCCCCGGCCTGGCCATGTTCACCGTGGTCATGGGCTTCAACTTCCTGGGGGATGGCCTGCGCGACCTGCTGGACCCTCGCATCCGCCGTCAGGGATAAAAGACGACACGAAGGACGCTTGCCGATACCAATGAAAACGCCCCGCGGCCAGGTTGACGCGGGAAGCCAGTCACGTAATGCGTCATGCGTGATGCGTAAGATCGTCACGGATTACGATTACGCCTTACGCCCGTGCTGCCTCGCCCAACCTCGGCCCGACAATCCTTAATCCTGATCCTGATCCTAATCCTAATCCTAATCCTAATCCTGATCCTATCCCCCATGCCCGATCGCCCGTCCTTCACCCACCCCTACATCCCCAATGCCGAACCCCGCGTCAAGCGGGCCATGCTCGATGCTATCGGCGCGGAAAGCATTGAAGAGCTGTACGCGGACATCCCAGCCGAGCTCCGCTTGCAAGGCTCGTTGGACCTGCCCCCGCCCCTTCCCTCGGAAGCGGAACTGGAACGGTACCTTCGCGAGCTGCTACAGAAAAATCAGAGTTGTGACGAATACGTGAGCTTTTTAGGCGCGGGGTGTTATCAACACCATGTGCCCGCCATCTGCGATGAAATCAACGCGCGGGGGGAGTTTCTGACTGCCTACGCAGGGAAAACCTATACCGACCACGGCAAATTCCAGGCCTTGTTCGAGTTCACCAGCATGATGGGTGAACTGCTGAACATGGATGTGGTCAACATCCCCACCTATGATGGCTACCAGGCCGCGGCCACGGCCCTGCGCATGGCCGCGCGCATCACCGGGCGGCACGAAGTTCTGCTCCCTCACTTCATCTCCCCCCGGCTGCGGGCGAAAATCCAGGACTACGGCCCGCCCGACGTCACAACCATCCGCGACCTGCCCCAACACCCCCACACCGGCCGTGTGGACCTGACCGCGCTGGAACAAGCGCTGGCCGAGGACGAGGTGGCCGCGGTCTTTCTGGAAAACCCGGGCTACCTGGGCGTGCTGGAAGACCAGGCCCCTCAGGTGACGGCCCTGGCCCATGCCCATGGTGCACTGGCTGTAGTTTATGCCAACCCCATCACCCTGGGACTCCTCGCTCCTCCCGCGGACTATGGCGCGGATATCGTATGTGGCGACATCCAGCCCCTGGGCATCCACATGCAATATGGCGGCGGCCATGGGGGGTTCATTGCCACCCACGACGATCCCCGTTTTGTGATGGAGTACCCCTCCCGCCTTTATGGCATCGCTCCCACAGAAGAACCTGGAGAATGGGGGTTTGGCGAAGTTGCGTTCGAGCGCACCTCCTTTGCCCATCGGGAGCGAGCCAAAGAATTCACCGGCACCGCGGCCAATCTGTGGGCCATCACCGCGGGGGTCTACCTGGCTCTGATGGGGCCCCAGGGCATGGTCGAGCTGGGGGAGACCTTGGTGGCCCGCGCGGCCTATGCCATGCATCGCCTGAACCAACTGCCAGGGGTACGCGCCCCCCGCTTCGCGGCCGCGCACTTCCATGAATTCGTGGTGGACTTCCATGCCACGGGCCTCACCGTGGCCGAAATCAACCGCCATCTCCGCGCCCACGGCATCTTTGGCGGACACGATCTCAGTGCCTCCTTCCCCGAACTGGGCCAATCTGCGCTCTATTGCATCACCGAACGCCACACCCAGGCCGACATCGACCGACTCGTCCACACCCTTGATAAAGTAATCAGTTATCAGTGATCAGTAATCAGTGTTCAATAGAGCCGTGCGACGTCATTCCGAGGGAGCGCAGCGACCAAGGCATGTCCTGAGCCTGTCCTGAACGAAGTGAAGGACCTCGTCGAAGGAAATCTAGCGAAGCGCAAAAACCACGGCATGGCGCTCGCTTCGCTCGCTAGATGCCCTTCGATTCCTCAGGGCAGGCTTTCGCTCCCTTCGGTCGCTCAGCATGACGAACATCTGCGGAAATCTGCGCAGCATCTGCGAAAATCTGCGTTCTCTCCACCTGCCACTTTTCTTCTACGTGCCTTCGTAGCTTTTTTCAGGAAATCGGCGTGGTTCACATGGACGCTTTGTAGCTTGACAAATTGGCTGTGAGAGCATGGATTGGATACTGGATATTGGATATTGGATATTCCCTGTTTCAAGGCGATTCGAATACCCAATATCGAATATCCAATACCAAATATCGACTATCTTGCTACGAAAGACCTGGCAGCATTTGTCAAGTTTTTTGTAGTCAAAAATGAGCCATGCCAGGAAATCCAATACTGATTACTGATAACTGATTACTGATAACTGATCACTGATTACTCCTGCTCGCGCCCAACCTCGACCTGACAATCTTCAATCCTAATCCTAATCCTGATCCTATTTACGAAACAGATTCCCCATGCCCCCCTCCCTGCCTCCTGAACCCCGTCGTTTTCACCAGGCCCGCTGGGATGAACCCATCATTTTCGAGCTCAGTCACCCCGGGCAACGGGGCCTCCTGCCCCCGCGGCCAGAACCCGAGGTGCTGGACCAGGTGGGGTCGCCTCAGGACCTCATTCCGCCCGCCCTGCGCCGAGACCAGCCCCCGGCGCTGCCCGAGCTTTCCCAGCCCCAGGTCTTGCGCCACTACCTACGTCTCTCTCAAGAGACTCTGGGCACGGACCTCATCATCGACGCAGGCCAGGGCACCTGTACCATGAAATATAGTCCCAAAGTGAACGAGCGCCTAGCCCGGGACCCCGCATTCACCGAACTCCATCCCCTCCAGGATGAAGCGACCGTGCAAGGGATCCTGGAAATCCTCTATCGCTTCGAGCAAATCCTCAAGGCCATCTCGGGCATGGACCGGTTCTCCCTGCAACCTCAGGCGGGCTCCGCAGCCATCTACACCAATGCCTCCATTGTGCGGGCCTATCACGCGGACCGAGGGGAGTCGCATCGGGATGAGATCATCACCACCCTGTTTTCCCATCCCTCGGACGCGGCCGCGGCCGTGGCCGCAGGCTATAAGGCCATCATCCTCTATCCAGACCCTGAAACCGGCTACCCCTCGGTCGAGGCGCTGGAAGCCGCGGTATCCGAACGCACCGCAGCCCTCTTCATCACCAACCCCGAAGACACCGGCATTTTCAACCCCCACATCGCCACCTTCACCCGCATCGTGCACGAAGCCGGGGGCTTGTGCGTGTACGACCAGGCCAATGCCAATGGCATTTTGGGCATCACCCGGGCCCGGGAGGCAGGGTTTGATCTCTGTCATTTCAATCTGCACAAGACCTTTTCCTCGCCCCATGGTTCGGGCGGCCCGGGCGCGGGCGCGGTGGGCGCCACAGAAGCCCTGGCCCCTTATCTGCCCGTGCCGTTGGTGGATTTCGACGGCCAGCGGTATTTCCTGGATTTTGACCGGCCCAAGAGCATCGGCAAGGTGGCCATGTGGTATGGCAATGTGGGGGTCGTGCTGCGGGCCTTTGCCTGGGCCATGAGCATGGGCGCGGAGGGGATGCGTCAGGTGGCCGAAATCGCGGTACTGAACAACAACTATCTTTTGGAACAGATCAACCGCATCCGCGGTGTAGAAGTCCCCTTCGCGGCGGGCCATCGGCGCATCGAACAGGTGCGATACAGTTGGGAGCGCCTGGCCCGCGAAACCGACGTCCACACCCAGGACCTGGGCCGTCGGGCCGGGGATTTTGGGGTTCAGTACTGGCTGAGCCATCATCCCTGGTACGTGCCCGAGCCCGTGACCCTGGAGCCCACCGAATCCTATACGCGCGAGGAACTGGACGAATACGCGGCCATCCTCGCCCGGGTGGCGGCCGAGGCCTATGAAGACCCGGAATGGGTACGGAGCGCGCCCCATCGTGGCCCCATCCATCGCATCGATCCTTCTGTGCTGGATGACCCCAATCGGTGGGCGGTCACCTGGCGAGCCTATCTAAGGAAACGTGACCAATGGCCATCATCGGACTCATCGTCAACCCGGTAGCGGGCCTGGGCGGTCGCGCGGGCCTAAAAGGCAGCGATGGCATCGAAATTCAACAACAGGCCCTGGCCCTGGGCGCGCGGCCTCAGGCAGGCGAAAGGGCCGAGCGCGCGCTACGGGAGCTTCTCCCCCTGGCCGACACGCTGACCGTGATGACCTATCCCGGGGAGATGGGCGAAGACGCGGCCCGGGCCGTGGGATTCACCCCGCAGGTCATCGGCCACATCGAACCGGGCCATACCACGGCCGCAGACACCCGCCGCGCGGCCCGGGAGATGCGAGACGCAGGGGTGGAACTCCTCATGTTCGCCGGGGGAGACGGAACGGCCCGGGATGTGTACGCGGCCATCGATGAGACCTTGCCCGTGGTAGGGATCCCCGCGGGGGTGAAAATCCATTCCGCGGTGTATGCTGTAAGTCCAGAGGCCGCGGGACGACTGGCGCGGGATTATCTGCTGGGGCGGACCCGGGATGTGATCTTGGCCGAGGTGATGGATATCGACGAAGACGCTTTTCGGCAGGGGCGGGTTTCGGCCCGGCTCTATGGGTATCTGCGCACGCCCTTTGGGTTGCGTCTTCTACAAGGGATGAAAGCCGCGAGTGGGGTGAGCGAAGCCGCGGCCCAGGAGGCCATCGCGGAAGAGGTGGTGGATCGGCTGAAGCCGGGCGTGTTGTATGTGGTGGGACCCGGCACCACCACTCGGGCGATCTTTCAGCAATTAGGGCTCCCCAAGACCTTGTTGGGCGTGGACGTGATGAAGGATAAACAGCTGGTGGCTCAGGATGTGAACGCGCGGCAATTGGAAGCGCTGGTGGCAGACGCACCCCAGGTGTTTATCATTGTCACCCCCATTGGCGGCCAGGGATTTCTTTTTGGCCGCGGCAACCAGCAGATCAGCCCGCCGGTGTTACGGCGAGTGGGAAAGCAGGGGCTGATTGTGGTGGCGACCCGGACCAAAATCCACGGCCTGGGAGGGCGCCCTTTGTTGGTGGACAGTGGGGACCCCCAGGTGGACGCGCTGTTCGAAGGCTATATCCAAGTGATCACCGGCTGGCGCGAGGCCATTGTGTATCCCATCAAAGGGGCTGGTTAGAACCTGCTATGTAAATAGGATTCGGATCAGGATTAGGATTGAGATCATCAGGACAACGTTGAGCGAGGCGACAACGGGCGTGATGCGTGAAACGTGAAACGTGAGAACCTTACGCATTACGCATCACGTTTCACGGCCCGCCAACCTGGCCGCGAGGCGTTTTCATTCGTATCGGCGAACCGCCGCTCGTGTCGCCTGCTATGTAAATAGGATTCGGATCAGGATTAGGATTGAGATCATCAGGACAACGTTGAGCGAGGCGACAACGGGCGTGATGCGTGAAA
>JALWZT010000084.1 GCA_027002405.1 Anaerolineae bacterium
ACCGGGAAGGTGAGCAGATTGGCCCGGTTTCCCTGGTTTCCGGGTTTCCTGGTTTACCGGTTTACGGGGCTGCACAGCCCGCCATTTTCATCCGTATCGGCGCAGGCGAGCCTGCCATCGGACTGCTTTGAAAATAGAATGATCGCTGGTTGCGGAAGGATCGCCAAGCCAAGGTTGGATGAGTTTGCGATAGACGTGATGCGTAATGCGTAATCCGTGAGGACGCTACGCATCACGTATTACGGCGTCGGCTTCCCGCGCTCACGTGGCCGGAAACATTGTCATCGGTCTCGGCGCGAGGCCCCCGCCAGCAGACTAGTAGGGATGACATGGGCGAGTTTTAGTTTACATCACCTGGCGTCAATTCGCTTTATGGAGGAAAGGCTGATACGTACCTATCCCTCACATCTCTCCTGATCGCCCCCATCTCCGTCCTTGAAAGCTAACTGATGCCCGGGATTTTTTGGCTCCCTATTTGGGATAAGGGCTCAAACCTTGACGCCAAATGACGCGATGTGTTAATTATAAAAATAACCACACCGTTGCAACAACCAACGGTATTGTCGTCTTCTGTCCATCGCGCATCATTTCTCGGGGAAACGGAGGAGCCGCCCATGGAAAAGCCATCTGCTGAAACCATCCGGTGTCCATTCTGCCTGGCTGAAATCCCAGCAGGGGCGAAAAAATGCCGTTATTGCCGGGAATGGCTCGTGCCAACCAAACAATGCCCCTATTGCCTTGCCTGGGTGCCAGAAAACGCAAAAAAGTGCATGCACTGTGGTGAATGGTTGGAAAAGCCTCTGGCAACCCGGCCATCCGATGTGAGTACGCCTTCCTGGGAGTATCAAAGCGGGGCGGGAGTTGGCACGCCCCAACCGTCCTATCCTTCCCAGTCCGGGGCTTCCGCACCTCAGCTTGCCACCGATCCGACCACACGCTTTCTCCAGAGTGAATCGAGGCGGTCCGATTTCAAATGGCAAAGTTCGGAAGATACCCCACCACCGCCCACACAAAATGTGCATATCTATCAGGAAGAGTCCAGCACATTTGCTGTCATTACCTTGCTCCTGTATTTGATCGGTGGCTTCCTGGGGATGTTCTTCCTTCCCATTGGGGTTTTGTATCTCATCGCGGGGATATTGAACCTGGTAGGTCTGTTCCTGGGGCCCAGGAAAGGTTGTTTCCTGGCGATGTTTGTGTTTTTCATCCTGCTGCCAGGACTCCTGCTTTTGTTAGGTGGCGTGGCGATTTTCGGTTTTGTGAACGAGATTATCAACAGTTTTTGAGTCCCTTGGATGGATCCTTCCTGCCCGGACACCCCGAACGCGTTTTCCTCAGACCCGACCTCTAGAGCCTGTTCTGAAAATAGATTTGGTAAACCGGGAAACCGATAGACCCGTAGACCGGGTGTAGGGGCGAATCGGCCCGGTTTCCCTGGTTTCCTGGTTTACCGGTTTACGGGGCTACGTAGTCAGCCATTTTCATCCGTATCGGCGCGCGGCCGCGCGTGGTGCCTGTTATGCACTTTGCCCCTCTTCAAGATCAGGAACGCCGCATCGGAGGTTGAAATTCACCGCAGATAGCGCGGATAAAGCTTATTTTCGCGGATTTTTCCCAGTGCGATCAAACCAACGCCCGCGTGGCCTCCAACCGCGCCTGCCACAGCCGGGCGTAGGGCGCCCAAGCGGGATAACGTTCGGCCAGTTGGGCGTAGGCCGCGTCCTCGGCCGCCAGGATCGCCCCCAACCCGGCCAGCAACCCCTCGACCTCGTCATATTCCCCGGCCAGGCGGAAGAGCTGGGTCAACATGCGCTGGCGCGAGCTCATGACCGGGGGCAGTTGCAGGCGTTTGGAAAGACGCCCCAGGTCGTCGCGCGTGAGATAGAGGCCCGCCTGGCGGGGAGTGAGCAGGTGTCGGACCAGCTCCTTCAGGCCCGGGCCCGCGTCGTCCTCCTCTTCGGGTTCGGGCATGCCGTGGCCCAGATAGCGCGGGGCAGGAGGCAGTTCGGGAAAAACGACGTCGCCCGGGGGAGGACGCAGCAGCGCCAGGACCGCGTCCACGGTTTCGTCGGCCAGGGCCGCGTAGAACGCGTGCGCGTCCAGCCGGGCCAGGGTGCGGGCCAGCACGGGCAGCCAATAGGCCAGATGCCCCTGCACCAGGGCCTGGGCCATGTCCAACCTGCCCGAGCCCATGAGATCGCCCAGCAGCCACAGCTCCAGGCCGATATGGTCGGCCGCGCCCACCCGGGCATCCACCGGGGGCTGCCACCCTGCCTGGCGGTAGAACGCCTCGACCCGGGCTGTGGCCGGGGCCATGAGCATGGCGGATGGATCGAGGAAGACGCTCTCGTAGGGCGGGACGTTGAACCCGAACAGGCGCTGGAAGTCCACCGCCAGATCGGTGAGGGGGTCTTCACCGTGGGCGGGCAACGCGCAGGAAAGGCCGGGCAGCCCGTCATGGGCGATGAGGTCTTCCTCGGTGACTTCCTCCAGCCAGGCCCGAGCGAGGGTGTGGTAGCGATTCATGGGGGAGTAGGTTCGTAGTTCACGGTTCACAGTGGAACTCGCCATCTGTAAACCTGCATTGAAAATGGATTTGGTAAACCGGGAAACCGGTAGACCAGTAGACCAGAAAAGCAGCCCGGTTTCCTGGTCTACTGGTTTACAGATTTACAGGTTTCCTGGGTTCCTGGGCTACGTAGCCCGCCATTTTCATCCGCATCGGCGAGCTGCCGTTTGTGTCACCTGTCCCCTTTCAACTTGAACGCCTCCAGGGCGGGGCGGAAGGGGCGGGGCAGCCAGGTGGGACGACGGGTGCCGTCGGGCGAGTATCGATCCGCGGGCCGGGTCATGGCCAGCCATTCCCGATACACCTCATGCGCCCGCTTCGTGTCCACGTAGATGTCGCCGTGGCGGTCGCCAGGAGGGGCCTTTTCCACCGTCACCTTCTGATGCCAGCACTGCATGCCGCTGATGGGATCGGGGTGCACCGAGAAGGTCAGGTTCTGATTCACGCCCACGTCGGTCCACCAGATGCGCTCCGAGTCGGGGTCTTCGCTCTTGAAGGGCTTGACGCCCTCCTTCCACCGCATTTGCCATCCCCCCTCGCCGGTCTGGTTCAGCTCCACCAGGGCCGAGGACCAGCGTTCCATGCCCGTGTCGTGGATGCGCCAGCGGCCCAGATGGTGGGAGCAGGCCACCACGCCCGGGCGGATGCCCTCGGTCACCCAGCATTTGGACACGAAATAGCCGATCTCCGTGGTCAGCCGCACGAGATCGTTGGTCTCTACGCCCAGCCGCTCGGCATCCACCGGGTTGATCCACACGGGGTTCTTGTGGCTGATCTCATACAGCCATTTGGCGTTGGCTGAACGGGTGTGGATGAGGGTGGGCAGGCGGAAGGTGGAAAGCAGCACGAATTCGTTTTGGTCCCGGTTCACCTTTTCGGGCGCGACGTGGCTTTTGATGTAGGTGGGCAGGGCGTATTCGGGCCAGCCCCAGTCATGCAACGTGCGGGAGAAGAACTCCAGCTTGCGGGTGGGGGTGGGGAAACCCTGCCGGGGCTCGCCATCCACCATGACGCCGATGGCCTGTCGACTGTCGCCCGATTTCCGGTAGATCACGCCCGTGGCCTCGTCCACCTCTGCATCGGCCATGGCTGCGGGCTGCAGGGGCTTCTGATAGGCTGGCTCCACGCCCTGGCGGATCTCGAACGCGCCGTACTTGCGCATGTATGCCAGGGGCGTCAGGCCCTCTTGGGCCGCGGCCTCGGGCAGGCCGGGCACACTGTGCTCGAACATCCAGGCGTAGTACTCATCCATGGTGATCTTTTCGCCGGGGCGGTAGGGGGATTCGAAATACTGGCGGATGCCCAGGCTGCCATCCGGATCGATGCGCCAGGAAAGCTCGATCCAGAATTCATTCTCCTCCCACACCTCGCCCGGATTGGCCTCGTAGGTGTAGGTCACCTTCTGGCCCATCTTCTCCATGGCCACCCGGCGCACGGGCTGGCGGAAGGCCACCCACTTGCCGCCGTGGGTCTCCAGGCTGACCACGTCGTGGCGTTCCGGGCCCAGGCCCATGGGCAGCACATAATCCGCGAACCAGGCGGTCTCGCTCCAGGTGGGGGTGAGGCAGGCGTGCACACTCACCTTCTCCTCGTCGGTGAGCACCTCCAGCCAGGTCATGCCGTCCGGGTTCGTCCAGATGGGGTTATAGACCCGGGTGAAATAGACATCGAGCTTGCCCCGGCCTTCTTTGAGGAAATGGGGCAGCAGGATGCTCATCTCGTAGAAGGCCAGGGGGTATTCCTGCGGCCAGGCCAGCTCGTTCCACTGGTTGGGATGGGGGATATCCACATGGGGCCTGGGCTTCCATTTGTCCCAGGCGCTGGGCGAGGTGCCCCCTTCCACGCCGATGGAGCCGGTGAGCACGTTCAGGAACCAGAGACAGCGGGCCACCTGCCATCCGCCCAGGTTCGCGGCCGAGGCGCTGCGCCACACATGCACCGAAAGCCGTCCGTCGCATCGGGCCACGGTTTCGGCCACCTGCTGCAGCAGGCCTTCTTCCACGCCGCTCTCCCTGGCTGCGTACTCGAAAGTGTACGCCGCGTAGATGTCCTTGAGCTTCTGCTCGAAGGTCTCGAAGGTGCGGGGCTCATCGGGATGGAAAAAGGCCAGATATTCCTGCCAGTTGACCCATTGGCGCACGAAGTCCCGGTTGTAGCGGCCCGTCTGGATGAGATGGTTGGCAATGGCCAGCAGGATGGCGGCCTCGGTGCCGGGCCAGGGCGCCACCCAATAGTCGGCCAGACTGGCCGTGTTGGAAAGCCGGGTGTCGAAGACGATGAGCTTCGCGCCCTTCATCTTCCCTTCCATGATGCGCTGGGCATGGGGGTTGAAGTAGTGCCCGGTTTCCAGATGGGAGCTGATGAGCAGGATCACGTTGGCGTGGGTGTGATCGGGCGAAGGGCGGTCGTAGCCCATCCAGAAGGTGAGCCCGGCCCGGGTGCCCGAGGAACACACATTGGTATGGCTGTTGTGCCCATCGATGCCCCAGCCGCGAAGGATCCAGTCCATAAACCCTTCATGGCCCGGTCGGCCCACGTGATAGACCACCTCGTTGTGCCGGTTTTCCAGGATGGCCTTGCGGATGCGCGCGGCCAGGTCATCCAGCACCTCATCCCAGGTGACCCGCTTCCACTTGCCCTCCCCCCGTTTGCCCACCCGTTTGAGGGGGTAGAGGATGCGTTCGGGGTCATAGACCTGGTTGTGGGTAGCCGGTCCCTTGGCGCAATTGCGCCCGCGGCTGCCCGGGTGCGCGGGATTGCCCTCGAACTTGCGCACCTCCAGGGTCTCTTTATCCACATAGGCCAGCAGCCCGCAGCCGCTCTCGCAGTTGAAGCAGACGGTGGGGATGAGCATGTAGGCGCGGGGCTTGCGTTCGGGCCAGGCCCGCGCGTCGAACTCGACCCAATGGTCCCATTGTTCCACGGGCGGGTAATTGGTCAGGCCCTCCGGTGTGGCCCGTTGCGGGGCGGGAGCGGTGGCGGTTGGTTTGCTCATAAGTCGCTCCTAGTTTTCGTGGAGAGAATACAATTGAGGAGGCCCAGATATGGTTTTGCCACGAAGGCACGAAGGAGACGAAGATACGAAGCCATTCAATAAGTTTTTCCGTATTTCGTACTCCGTATTCCGTATTGCGTCATTTGTCGAGCCGATTTACGGAATACGCAATACGGAATATGTTAACCGCGCCTTGCATCAGTTGAAATGGGCGTTGAACTACGAATTCGGAATCTCCTGCGGGGCGAAGACGAACGCGTGCTCGAAGCAGTAGAGCCCGGCGATGGCCAGGACCGCGGCCACGGCCATCATGGGCAGAGCCATGGCCGGGGTGAGCATGGCCACGATGACCAGGGCCAGGGGCAGGATATGGCCCGCGACGATGGCGCCCCACCAGAAGAGATGGCGGTACTTCCCGGCCCAAATTTGGTGCGAGGCCCGGGCCGCGACCTCGGACGCGTGAGGCATGCCGAATTCGCCGAACAGGGTGACGAACAAATCCACCACCAGGGCCAGGGCAAAGGTCCAGGCCAGGGCATGGAACATGGCCTGGGGCAGGGGGACGAATAGCCCCAGCAACAGCAGCACGCCCGAGCCCACCATCAGCGCCTGCACCACGAGATGGATGGGCAGCAGGCCCCTTTGCCACAGGTCCCGGCCTTCGGCCTGGCCGAAGAGAAACGCGGTGTAGATGGCGGCCATGATGGCAAATACCAGGCCCAGCCCCAGGAAGATGGGCCGCAGCGTGGTCGCCAGCCCTTCCGACAGGAACCCGAGCAGGCTGGCGCCCTCCACCAGGAACCACAGCCCGGCCAGGGTACTGAACCCCACCAGGATGAACGCGCCCCGCGCGAGCCAGGATTTGAGTTGTGGCCGCAACAGGATGCTGAAGAAGCGTTCGGGTCGTTCCAGGTCCCAGATGAGGAAAACGGTTGTGATGCCGATGAAGGCCAGGCTGGTGAAGGACCCGGCCAGGGCCACGGCTTGGCTGAATTGGGCTATGCCCAGGCCGAAGATCAACGCCAGCAGCATGAACACGCCCGCGCCCACGCCCTTGGTCACCAGATACGCGGGCACCTGCCAATGCCAGGGGATCTTGTGTTGGGCGTTGTAGACCGTCTGCACCATGTGTTCGGCCTGCCGCCCGCCGAAAATAATCGGCCCGCCGTGCATGCCCACACCCTGTTCCGCCGGCTGGCGTACGGCCACGCCACTCCCGGCGTGCTGGTGCACGGGCTGCTTTGTGGGATGGGGATCGTCGATGGCGTCGATGGCCCGGGCCTGTTCGCTGGCGATGTCCGCCCACATGAAGGTGCCGTTCATGTGCGAGGCCGTGGGTGTCAGGGTCACCTCATCCGCGTCGATGTAGAATAGCTTGGGCGCGGTGCCCTGTTCGGGCTTGCGCACGCTGACGGGATGCCGGCGGATGAGCTCGTTGATCTTGCTGTTGGGATCATCCAGGTCCCCGGCCACGATGGCCTGCTCCGGGCAGACGACCACACACGCGGGCTCCAGCCCCACCTCGATGCGGTGGGAGCAGAAGTGGCACTTGGCCGCGGTATGGGTGTTCGGGTCGATATAGATGGAATCGTAGGGGCAGGCCTGCATGCACGCCTTGCAGCCGATGCAGATGCGGGGATCGAATTCGACGATGCCGTCATCCCGCTGATACATGGCCTCCACCGGGCAGATGCGCACGCAAGGGGGATTGGCGCAGTGGTTGCAGCGGGTCACCTGGAAGAACCGTCGCACGTCGGGGAAGGTTCCCCGTTCTACGTACTTCACCCAGGTGCGATACACCCCCAGGGGCACCTCGTTTTCCGACTTGCACGCGGTGCTACAGGCATGGCAGCCGATGCACTTGCGCTGGTCGATGAGAAAAGCGTAGTTCATCCGCGCGTTCTCCTGGTGTGGGAAAAGCTTTCACATCCGCAATGGGTTATTTGCAGGTCGTTGTCTTTTTCGTATTGCGTAGTCCGTATTGCGTAAAAACGTATCCACACGAAATACGGAATACGTGTAAAGTCTCAATACATTGTTGACACTTTATGGTCAACTAGTACAACTTCTGAAGTCTCAGGACATCGTTGACACTTGACAATAATTTTAGCTCTACTGTCATAAGATTCTGCCGCACGG
>JALWZT010000085.1 GCA_027002405.1 Anaerolineae bacterium
GGAAAGGGGCGGGGGACGGATGCCCTGGGGGTTCTAAGCCTGCAAGGGCCTTGCCCAGGGACAATGTATGAAACGGATGTTGGTTGGCTGAATAAGAAGCAAAGAAAATTTAGCGCCTTGGCGATTTTACATGAGATCAGTTTTTGGATCTCGGCTTGTTCGGGTTGGGGAGATGAGGTGACCGGGCCTGTCCCCACCCCCACTTTGAGTGGTGCTCGAGAAATCCCCATCGCCCTTCGTGACGATGAAGCAACACACGGGTGGACCTTTCACCCAGTGAGTTATTTCCCACACCATCGCGCTCATGGTACGATTGGATGTCATGGGGGACAAAGCCCAGCCATCCTCATCATCCCTATCGCCCGCTCCCATCTCCATCGGCTCCCTATCCACCTCGTTCCCATGACCATCCAGTGACCTCATGAACCCGTGGGATAGTGCATTCATGGATGGGCCCATGAGAAGAACCCGTCTATCCAAAGATGGCACATGCGCTGGGGTGGGAACATCCCCCTTTTTCCCCGCTGGCGCCACGTTGGGAGCGGACAAAGCACCACCGGCCTGCGACGCCAAAAATTCGGAGATGCGCCAAGGGAATAAGAGGTTCCTCGCGCCCTGTTGCGGGGGCCTGGCTCCATCCTGACCAGGTTTCGCCGCCGCGCTTGCAGCGATCGGCATGGAGCCAGCGGTCATTGGGGCGGGAAGAATACGAGGAAACCTTGTCATCATGGGATGTTGGGGAGTGGGGATAAGGTTCTGGATGCTGAAAGGAGCGGAAAGGCTTATGGTAGATGATGTATTTTTCGAGGCCATAATAGGCCATCCATCATCCTATGAGATCATGCTTTGTCAGATGGGATATTGGAAGAAACAAAAACACCCCTCTATGCCGTGATCAATGATACCCACGTTGATAAATCAACAATAGAACCAAGAAATAATTTAGTTCCTTCGCCACGATGGGGATAAGATGAGATGTCTTTTTCTACAATTTTAGTATAACAGAAGAATTAACAAATGTAACCTGTCGTAAGCGGCAAATTTCAAAATTCAGATAACTGTTTTGGAATCAAGAGTACATTTCTTGAAAATCCCATCCTTTTGTTATAATGGTGGGGTGAGGAGGGTGTACCATCCCTCCCCTTGACCCAATCTTCATGGATAAACCCTATAGGGCGATTTCCATCCGGAATCATTCCTCTCTGTCGCGACGGAGGGTGTTAAAAATGAAAAGGCGTTCCCCTTTTGGGTATGACAAGACCCTTTGGAGGCATTCCCTCCTCATCATAGGGTTTTTGTTATTTTGTGTGGGACTCTCGAACACAAAAATGGAATCGGTCTCCCCATTTTCTTTTGGCAATCAAGCCGTGTATGCTCAATCCGGCGCCATGATTGGCGACTGGGTCTGGTACGATCAAAATGGCGATAGTCTCCAATCCCCTGGAGAAACGGGTATCGCCAATGTGACAATAGAACTCCGCGATGGCACCTGTACCCCCGGCGTGGATTGCCCTACCGCCATCACCGACGCCCAAGGGGCTTACCATTTTAACGCGTTGCCTGATGGGGATTACATTGTTCATTTGGATACCACCACCCTCCCCCCGGGTATGGCCCTCACCACGCTCAATGATATCTCCGTGACATTACATGGTCACGATTTCCTGGATGCCGATTTTGGCGTGGATGATAACGCCAGCATTGGCGAGCTGGTATGGCGCGATTATGATGGCGATGGCCTCCCCAGTGGAGATGACGAGACGGGGATCAGCGGCGTGACCGTGAATCTTTACGATGCCTCTGCCCAACTGGTAGATACCACCATCACGTTTTGGGATGGTTTTTACCGATTTGTGGGCCTTCCCGCCGGGGAATATCATGTGCTGGTGGATGAAACCACGTTGCCCGCAGGGTATCAGGCCACGACCCCAAATCCTGTGATTGTCCACCTGACCCCCGGCCAATCCTATGTGTTTGCCAATTTCGGTTTCGCTCCTGCCGGTGCTGTAGGAGACCAGGTGTGGTGGGATATCGATGAAGATGGGGTCCAGGATGCGGGGGAACCCGGCATTCCCAACGTGGTTTTGACCCTTCAAAATGGCATCACCCGCACGGTGACAACGAACTCTTGGGGGGGATATACCTTCGCCCGACTGGAACCGGATACCTACACCATCACCGTCGATGCCGCGAATTTCATCAGCGGCCCGTTGCAACATTGGGCCGCGAGCCCCCCCAATAGCAGCGAGACAGATGATGCCCATGATTCCGATGGCGATCCCGCGACCCATGCCGCCACCATCACCCTGGCACCAGGGGAGGCAAATGCCACCCTGGATTTTGGCTTCACCATCGCTTCCGGTTTCACCCTGACCCATCACATCAACACGCCCGAGCCCGTGCGCCCTGGTGAGCCGGTCAGTTTCACCATTCATATCACCAATACCGGCCAAACCTGGATTAACTCCCTGGCTTTGCAAAATATCTATAATCGGACCTATTTGACATACGGCTACAATGGCCATTTTTCGGATCCCCCATCCGATGATAACCTCGACGATGGCGTCTTGGATTGGACGGATGTGCTGAATGGAACCCCTTTGGCCTCTGGGGCCAGTCGGGCCATCACCATGACCTTTACGGCCACGCAAGATTCCAGTGACCTGCCCGATGGCCGGACCGTGATGATTGTGACGGCATACCATGCCAAGGCCGATCCCGACGGCCCGTCGGAACCCATCCCCCCTGCCCAAGAACTTCCTCCCTTGCAAGTGGAAGCCATTCTCACGCTGATGGGCCCCACAGGCGTGGTTGTGCGCGACTTCCGTGTCTCCCCGATGGGAAACCAGGCTTTATTGCAATGGCGCACAGAGAACGAAGCCCGGGTTCTCGGCTTCAACCTCCTTCGCAGCGAGGGGCTCTACGGGAGCTTCCATCCTATCAACAAAGCGCTTATCCCTGCGCAATATCCCGGCCAGAGCCAGGGCGCTCGCTACCGTTTTATCGATGACGCCGTCTTGCCCGAGCAAATCTATCGTTATCAACTGCAAATCCTTACCCCGGAAGGAACCTTCCAGCTGGCCGGTGAGGCCCTCCTCTCCCCTGGCTCCCGTCTATTTATGCCCTGGCTTGCTCGTTCCTTGATGGCTGGTTACTGACCATCCGTTTCCCCATGTCCACACGTTTGCTCCAACAACCCTGGCTTGTTCCGAGCCTGGCTATCGCAGCCTTGACGGCCCTGGCCCTGGCTTACTGGGGGCGGTGGATCGCCCATCCCGTGGCCGGGTTGAACATCCTGGGGGTGGATCTGCCCGAGTATGTGAAGTTCGTGCCCGAAGTCCGCTACGGCGTCATTCCGGTTCAGCGGCTGGGCTTTTTAGGCCCACCCGTGGCTTTGTCCCTGGGGCTTATCCTCCTGGCCAGCATGCGGGCTTCTTTGCCCCGGAGCTTGCGTCTGCTGGCCGGGGTTTTGGCCGGGCCCGTAGCTCTTTCCATGCTCCCCCCGGCCTGGACGCCAGGGGTGTTGATGACCGCGGAGTTCCGGACCCAGACCTTACTCATCATGGCCTTGCTCCTGGCCATTTTTCTCATCCCCTTGTGGCGGCTTGTATTGCCGGATTGGGCTCGGGGCGTGCTCTTTATCCTTCTGGCGCTTCTGAACATTCCCGCCCTTCGGGCTTTTTATGCCATCTTGCCTGCCCTCGAAACCTTGTATCATCATGCCTTACGGCCTGGGCCAGGGGTCTTTTTCCTGGGTGTGGGGATGGGGTTGATGATGCTCACAGGCTTGATAATGATATGGAGCTTCTGGCGTCGGGGTTTTCCGCATTCGTGATCCTTGTGCTAAACTTGCCTTTATGATGAACGAGCCTGAATACAGCCCCACATTAAAATACATTCTTCTCGCGGTCATTGCCCTGCTCATTCTCACCATCTTTTCCACGGGGTGTTTTGCTTCGGGGTTTGCCGTGGGTCGAGAGTTCTTCAGCCGCCCTGCGTTGGCTTCGCCCATGCCCCCGGAGCCATCAAGCAATGGCGAAAACGTCCGTACCGAACCCCCGCCCGAAAACTTCGACATCTTTTGGGACGCGCTGAAGCTCCTCCAGGAAAACTACGATGGGGATGTGCCCCAGGGGCGGGATGTGACCTACGCGGCCATCCAGGGGCTCCTGGAACACGCGGAAGGATGCGCCCAGGAGGATACCCCTCCCGCGGAGGTGATTCAGCTCACCCCGGCCCGAAACCCCAAGAACGCGCCCGATAATTTTGGATTCTTTTGGACCACGGTCAATCAGCTCTATCGGGATTGCCCCCACGTCATGCCCGAAGACACCACCGAGCTGACCTACTGGGCCGCGAATGGGGTCATCCGCCGCTTGGGGGACCGTTACACCATGTTGTTGCCCCCAAAGATCGCGGAAGACTTCCGCATCGACATGGAGAGCAGCTTTGAAGGAATCGGGGCTTTGGTCGAGCCCGTAGACGAGGAGAAGGGCACTGGGGTGCGCATCGTGCATCCTTTCCAAAATTCCCCTGCGGAAAAAGCCGGCTTGCGATCCGGTGATGAAGTCCTGGCGGTGGATGGCCAGGATGTGACCGACATGTTGCTGGACGAGGCGGTAAGTCTCATCCGCGGGCCCGCGGGCAGCCAGGTCACCCTGACGATTAAACGGGATGAGCAAGAGCCCTTCGACGTGACCATCACCCGGGCCCGGGTGGATATCCCTGTCCTTGAATCCAAGATGCTGGAGGACCAGATCCTCTATGTCAAACTCTACGAATTCTCGGACCCTTCCAAGGACAAGATGGAAGAAGCGCTGAAGCAGGGGCTGAAAGAGGGCGCCCGGGCGGTGATCCTGGACCTGCGCGGCAACCCCGGCGGACGTCTGGATCGAGCCATCCAGATCGCCAGCATGTTCATCAAGGAGGGGGTCATCGTCAAGGAAACAGGCAAGCGCAACCTGGAACATCAGGCCACCGGCGATCTCATCGTGCCCGAGGATGTCCCCATGGTGGTGTTGGTGGATGGCGGCAGTGCCAGCGCTTCGGAGATCGTGGCCGGTGCATTGCAAGATTACAAACGGGCCATCCTGATTGGGGAACAGACCTTTGGCAAAGGCTCGGTGCAAACCCTGTTCGATCTGGACGATGGCTCCATGTTGCGGGTGACGTCGGCCCATTGGTACACGCCCAAAGGGCGCCAGATCAACGGCAAGGGGCTACGCCCCGACCTGGTGGTTTCGCCCTCCCTGGATACCAACGAGGATTTGCAACTGGACGCCGCCATCGAGTATCTGAAAAAACAACTGGCCCAATAGCCCATGTCCATCAAAGTCGTTGCCACCAATCGCAAAGCCCGCCACGAATATGAGATCATCGAAACCATCGAGGCTGGCATCGTGCTCACGGGCACCGAGATCAAGTCGGTCCGCGAGGGCAAAGTGAGCCTGAAAGAAGGCTTTGCCATCATCCGTGATGGCGAGGTCTGGCTAATGGATGTGCACATCGCCCCCTATCGCCACGGACATCGCGACAACCCGGACCCCCGTCGGCCCCGGAAATTGCTGCTGCATCGGCGGGAGATCAACCGTCTGCTGGGCAAAGTGCAGGAAAAAGGCTGGACCCTGGTTCCATTGAGGATGTACCTCAAGAACAACCGGGCCAAGGTGGAATTGGCTTTGGTTCGCGGCAAAAAGAAATACGACAAACGCCGTGCCATCGCCAAACGGGATGCCGAACGGGAATTGCAACGGGCCCTTAAGCGCTACCGTTGAGGCGCTACGAGCGGCGGCTCGCCGATACCGATGAAAATGGGAACGCAGATTTGCGCAGATACAACGCAGATTTTCGCAGATGGTCTTATGTTCAACTACTGAACACTCCCATTGTTGCCTCGCTCAACGTTGTCCTGACGATCCTCAATCCTAATCCTGATCCGAATCCTATTTACAAAGCAGTCCAACGGCGGGCCAGCCCGCGCCGATACCGACGAAAATGCCTCGCGGCCAGGGCGGCGTGACTCGTATTCCGTATTGCGTATTGCGTAACGACTGGACGGAATACGGAATACGCAATACGAACCTTTGCCGACTCGCCCAACGTCGGCCTGGCGATTCCTCAGCAACCAGCGATCATTCTATTTTCATAGCAGTACCATGCACCATAAATCCTGGCTCCTCCTCCCCCTCCTTTTGGGAATCGCCTGCCTGATTATCTTCGGCGGGGGGCGTTCGAGCGCTCATCCCCCCCAGCCGCAAGAGATCATCCCCTATGCTCGCCGTTTGAACTGGACCCCAGGCCTGAACATCCCCCACAAAGGGGTGGTCGTCAATGCCCAAAGCTACGGTGCCCGGCCCAACGATGGCCGCGACGACCGGGCCGCCATTCAAAATGCCATCAATGCCGCGGCTCATGGCGGTGGCGCGGTCTACCTGCCGCCGGGGGTCTACGACATCCGCTCCCGGACCCATTCCGACGGTGCCCTCTACCTCCCCTCCAACGTGGTCCTGCGGGGGGCCGGGCCCGGGGCCACGACCCTGCTCTTCAACCTCAGCGCGTACGGCAACGCGGTGGCCGGGATCAAAATCCTGGCCTGGAGCTACGGCAGCTTTGTCAACGTCACCGGCGGCTACACCCACGGCTCCCGTACCCTGACCGTGGCCAATGCCTCCCAATTCAGCCCGGGCGTTTATGCCGAAATCCAGCAGAAAAACGATAGCAACATCGGCAATGAATCCTGGGCCCAAAACGCGGTGGGCGAAATCGTCAAAGTGGTCAGTGTGCAGGGAAACAAACTGACCATCGAAGAGCCCTTGCACTATACCTACAAAGCCAGCCTGCAACCGCAGATCCGCCGCGTGGGCATGGTGCAATATGCCGGGGTGGAGGACCTGCACCTTAAACGGGCCGACGCGGGCCACGGCCAGATGATCCTCATTTACAACGCGGCCAACGTGTGGGTGAAAAATGTCGAAAGCGAATATATCCTGGAAAGCCACGTGCTCACCATCAACGCCTATCATTGCGAGATTCGCGACAGCTACTTCCATGATTCCTGGGGCTATGGCACCGGCGGCCAGGGCTATGGCGTGAACCTGGAAAAGCACACCACCAGTTGCCTGGTGGAAAACAACATCTTCCGGCGTTTTCGCCATTCCATGGTGGTGCAGGTGGGAGCCAGCGGCAACGTGTTTGCTTATAACTACTCTGCGGATAAACACAACTACCTGACCGATGTCTCGGTACATGGGCATTATCCTTCCTATAACCTGTTCGAAGGCAACATCGTTCAGGAAATCAACAGCTCCGACTATTGGGGCCCGGCCGGCCCGGGCAACACCTTCTTCCGCAATTGCGTGCAGGAAGACGGCATCCAGATCAAAAACCGTTCTCACACCCAAAATATCGTGGGGAACGTGCTGAGCTATTATCCCAACAGCATCCGCATTGATCCGGGCGTGAGCGATACCCTGGTCCATGGCAACTACACCGATGGCCATATCCAATGGGACCCCAGCATCTCGGACCATCACCTGCCCAATAGCTACTACCTTTCGGGCAAGCCTGGCTTCTTTGGTGGCATGCGCTGGCCTTCCATTGGCCCGGATGTGAGCACCAACGCCCATACCTGCACCAATCCCGCGCAGCAACGATGGCTGCAACATGCCACCCCCACACCCACCCC
>JALWZT010000086.1 GCA_027002405.1 Anaerolineae bacterium
ACCCTGACCCCCACCCCTACGCCCAACTACCCCCCGCGGATTGCGTATGTTTCTGACCGTACCGGCCAGCCGCAGATCTTCGTGATCCGCAGCGATGGCACGGAAGACACCCAGCTTACCTTCGAAGGCCGGAACGAACACCCCTTCTGGTCTCAGGATGGTTCCCGGCTTTATTTTGTCGCGGACCGGGGCGGGGGCCCCGCGCTATGGTCGATGAATCCCGATGGCAGCGACCAGCAAGAGGTGCTTGCCGTGCCCGGCAGCACCGGCTACGCCCTAAGCCCAAATGGGGAGCATGTGACCTATCTCCAACCTGGCCCCGAAGGCATTCAGCTTTATCTGGATGGCCTGCTATGGGCTTCATTCCCCGGGGATTATCTGGGCTATCAATGGTCACCCGACAGCCAGCGGGTGGTGTTGGAGATCGGCTATTCTCGAACCATTGGGGTCATGGATGTGACCAGTTCCCAGGTGCAGATGATCACGGATAACACGTACGCCAGCTGGAATCCGGGTTGGTCTCCGGATGGGCGTAAGGTGGTGTTTGCATCCACCCAGAATGGCAACGCGGGGATCTACACCTATGATCTCACCACAGGGGAAACGCGGCGGCTGACCCCTTTGGATGCCTGGTCCCAAGCCCCCAGTTGGTCTCCGGATGGCAGCCTCATCGCGCACGTGACGGGCGAAGGGGGCGGTGTGTGGGGGCTCTATGCGGTGGACCCCCAGGGGCAGGGCCGTTATCGGTTATATACCCCGGTTTTCCCCGAAGCCCCCGCGGTGTGGTCCAGGGATGGTGCGCGGCTGGCTTTGTTGATGCAGGACGCGGAAGGAGATGTGGACCTGGCCGTGCTGAAGCGGGATGGGACCGGGTTTGTACAGCTCACCCACAACACGGCCCGGGACTGGGATCCCGCGTGGGAGCCTCGGTAAGTAACTGTCTAAAAATTAGTTTTCGTTTTTGTGCTCATCGACTGAAGTCGAACACTTAAGGCCTACGGCCAGACCCCCTCTTTCATCTCCCCCGCAAGCGGGGGAGAACAGCGGAAGGGAATCAGATGACGGCCTCCGCCGTCCAAAACGGCACAAAAGGGGTCGCCGAAGGGCGACCATTGGCGCGAAGCGCCTCCATAGGCACGAGTTTACTCGGCAAGTGTTGCGGCAAAAAAGGGAAGTTATTTCTGGACGCTCACTAAGGAGTTCCTGCGCGGAAAATCAGGGGATGTGGTATACTTTCTTGCGTCCTACGCCAGGCGCGCCCGCGCCGATACGAGCGATGATGGGAACGCTGATTTACGCAGATGCTTCGCAACGCAGATTCACACTGATAACTGCTCACTGATTACTCCTGGTCACTCCCAACCCCGGCCTGACGATCCTCAATCCTAATCCTCATCCTGATTCTATTCTCGAAACAACAGGAACCATGCACATCGGCGTTGACCTCCGCCTTGCCTATTATCAGATGGCAGGCATTAGTTTGTATGCCATCCGGTTGCTGACAGCGTTGTCGAAGATCGATACTGAAAATCAGTACACCTTGATTCAGGATCGCCGACATAAAATCCCCCTGGTGCAAGCTCCCCATTTTCGGGTTTCCCGGTGTTGGTTGCCCGCGCATCATCGTTTTGAACAATGGCCTCTGAGTTTGCACACGCGACTTTTGGGCCTGGATTTGATTCACAGCCCGGATTTCATCCCCCCTTTGCACAATCGGGTCCCCGCGGTGATCACGGTGCATGATCTGGCGTTTTTGCTTTACCCCAATTTCGTCACCGAGGAGAGCGCCCGCTATTACGGGCATGTGGAAGAGGCGGTGAAGCGGGCCAGCCGCATTATCGCAGTGAGTCAATCCACCAAACGCGATTTGATGGCCCTTTTGGGCGCACCCGAAGAGAAAATCCACGTGGTGTACGAAGCTGCCGACCCCCTGTTTCGCCCCTTATCTCGCCAGGAGGCCCAGGCGCGCCTGAACGACACCAGCTTAAAAGTACCAGAGCGTTTTATCCTCTTTGTAGGCACCATCGAACCTCGTAAAAATTTGGAGACGTTATTGCGGGCTTACCGTTTATTGCGCGATCAGTACGGCATCTCGTGGCCACTGGTTCTTTCGGGATCGATGGGTTGGCTTTCGGATGAGGTGATGGCTTTGGTGAGGAGGTTGCACCTGACGGAGTATGTGCATTTTCTGGGACGCACTTCGGCAGAACAATTGCTGGCTCTTTACAATTTGGCCGCGGTGTTGGCCCACCCTGCCCATTACGAAGGCTTTGGGCTCCCTCCCCTGGAGGCGATGGCATGTGGGACGCCTGTGGTGTGTTCCAACGCGGGAAGTCTGCCCGAAGTGACCGGGGATGCCGCGCTGCTGGTGCCGCCGGATGATGTGGATGCCTGGGCCGCGGCCTTGTATCGGGTGATCACCGATGGTTCCCTGGCCCAGCAGATGCGGGCTAAAGGGTTGGCTCAGGCCCGAGGTTTTTCGTGGGAAAAGGCCGCACGGGAGACCCTGGCGGTTTATCAGAAGGCGGTGCTGTAGCCCATGATGTTCTATCCCCTTTTGGCCTTTTCCCTGGGCTTGAGCGCAGGGCTGGCCCCTGGCCCTTTGTTGGCTTTGGTAGTGCAGCGCACCTTGCGTTATGGGGTGCCCAGCGGACTGCGCATCGCTTTTGTGCCCCTGCTCACCGACCTCCCCATCATCGGCCTGGCCTTGTGGCTGGTGGGGACCCTGCCCGAGCTCTATTTCCACGGGCTCATGGCCCTGGGAGGGATGTTCGTGTTGTGGCTGGCCTGGGAAGCATGGCAGGAAACCCTGGCCGACCTGGACGCGCACGTGGTCGCACCTTCGGCCCAGGAAGATATTTTGCGAGGGATGTTGGTGAATTTTTTGAATCCCCACCCCTATCTCTTCTGGGCGACCGTGGGAGCGCCTATCCTCATCCAGGCCTGGGAACAAGCTCCCTGGCAGGCGGTTGCGTTCCTGGTGGTTTTCTATCTGATGCTGGTGGGGAGCAAGGTGTTTTTGGCGTTGGGATTGGGGCAGTTCCGGCAACGTCTGGCTGGGAAGTATCATCGCGCCATGCAGGTATCGGCCCTGCTGTTGTTGGCTGTGGGGCTGTGGATGCTCTACAGTGCCTGGCAAGGAGTGAAGCCCTTTCTATGAAGCCACCCACCTCTCCTCAAGTTTACAAGCCCAAACCTCTTTTTTACCTGTATACCCTGCTCTTTCTTTTGGCCACCCTTTGGTTGGTGAGCGAAGCCTGGCGTCGGCAAGCGTGGGTGTGGTGGCTCATGGCCGTGGGGGTGGGGTTTATCGCCCTGCGGATGACTCTAGGCGCGTTTGCCCGGGCTGAGTTTGATGGCGAGACCTTTGTCTACCGTACTCCGGGCCGGGGTGCGCATCGGGTGACCCGGCGTCAGTTGGCCCGGGTGGAAATGGGCGGGAGACGTCATGAGGCCCTGATCATCGAGTATTATCCTCTGGACGATCAGGGCCTCGTGGATACCGCTCATACCCGTTTCATCAACTGCGTGCCACTGGAGGATCAGGCTGCGTTGATGGAGCGGTTGTTGCAGGCGATGGATGGGGTTAGATGATTTTCAGGGTGGGGGCTGATTGGGCCCGTAGCATGCTGATTTGGGCCGCCAGCCGTTGAGCCAGCTCGCGGAAGGCTTGGGCCATGGGGGAGTCGGGGTCCGTGGCCACGATAGGCTGGCCCTTGTCGCCTCCTTCCCGGGTTTTTTGGTCCAGGGGCAAACGGCCCAGGAAGGGCACACCCAGTTCCTGCGCGGCTCGTTCCGCGCCCCCGTATCCGAAAATTTCGTAGCGCTGACCGGTGTCGGGAGCGATGAAATAGGCCATGTTTTCGATGATGCCCAGCACCGGCACGTTGAGCTGCTGGAATGCCACCAGCCCGCGGCGGGCGTCGGATAAGGCCACATCCTGCGGGGTGGAAACCACCACGCCCCCTGTGAGAGGCACGGATTGGGCCAGAGAAAGTTGGGCATCGCCCGTGCCCGGCGGCATGTCCACGATCATGTAATCCACCGGTTGCCAGTTCACATCGGTGAACATCTGGCGAATGGCGGAATGGAGCATGGGCCCACGCCATAACGCGGCCTGGTCGGGCTTTAACATGAAGCCCATGGACATGATCTGAACCCCATAGGCCCGGGCGGGGTTCAATTTTTGGTTGGAAGGAGGGGGCATACGCTGAACGCCGAACATCTGGGGTACGTTGGGGCCGTAGATGTCTGCATCCAGGATGCCAACCCTGGCGCCCATCTGAGCCAGGGCAATGGCCAGGTTCACTGCCACCGTGGTTTTGCCCACGCCGCCTTTGCCACTGGCAATGGCGATGATGTTTTTGATGGGAAGTTGCAGTTGGCCAAAGATGCGTTCGTCCGCGGTCACGTCGGCATCCAATTTCACATGCACGGCTTCTACGCCTGGGACTTGCATGACCGCTTGACGCACGTCGTTTTCGATTTTGCCCTTGAGCGGGCAGGCGGGGGTGGTGAGCATGATGGTCACATGCACCTGGCCCCCTCGGATCCGGATATCTCGCACCATGTTGAGCGAGACCAGATCCTGATGTAATTCAGGTTCCATCACGGTGCCTAACGCGGCGAGGATCAAATCTTCGGTCGGTTGAATGCTCATATGTCAATATGGGAGAGAGAGGTGGGATGGGGGATGTAAGGCGAGTTTGTAAGGATGCAAGTGGCAGGTAGCAGGTGGCAGGTGGACAGAACGCAGATTTGCCCAGATGCTTCGCGACACAGATTGACGCAGATGATTTTTTATTTTGATTTTATCTGCGTGAATCTGCCTCTATCAGCGTTCATCTGCGTCCTCTATTTTCAAAGCAGTCACCACGAACGGCAGTTCGCCGATACGGATGAAAACATCTCGCGGCCACGTTGGCGCGGGAAGCCGAGCCCGGGATGCGTAATGCGTGATGCGTAAGGCTCTCACGTTTTACGTTTCACGCATCACGCCCGTTGTCGCCTCGCTCAACGTTGTCCTGACGACCTCAATCCTAATCCTGATCCGAATCCTATTTACATAGCAGCCGACGCCGGGGGGCTTCGATCTGATCATTGGATTCAGGAAGTCCAGGAAACGTTACTTGCGTCACCAATCGATGTTGGGGGCTGTGCGATGGGGTTCGGCCTGGCGCAGGAGCTCGATATCGGCATCCACCATCATTTTGACCAGCTCCTCGAAGGAAACCTGGGGTTCCCAACCCAGGACCCGACGGGCTTTGGAGGGGTCTCCCACCAGCAGGTCCACCTCGGCCGGCCGGTAATATCGGGGATCGATCTTGACATAGCGCTCCCAATCCAGGTCCACATGCTCGAACGCGATGCGGATGAGTTCGCCCACGCTGTGGGTTTCGCCCGTGGCCAGGACGAAATCTTCAGGTTGCTCCTGTTGCAGCATCATCCACATGCCGCGCACATAATCCGCGGCATAGCCCCAATCCCGGCGGGCTTCCAGGTTCCCCACCCGCAGCTCATCGGTCAGCCCCAAGACAATGCGGGCCACGCCGTAGGAGACCTTGCGGGGCAAAAATTCCAGGCCACGGCGAGGGGATTCATGGTTGAAGAGGATGCCCGAGACCGCGAAGAGATTATGGCTTTCGCGGTAATTGACGGTGATCCAGTGGCCGTAGACCTTGGCCACCCCGTAGGGGCTGCGGGGATAGAAGGGGGTGTTTTCGTTCTGGGGGACTTCGCGCACTTTGCCGAACATTTCACTGCTGGAGGCCTGGTAGAAGCGGATGCGTTTATCCACCACGCGAATGGCTTCCAGCATGCGGGTGACTCCCAGCGCGGTCACCTCGCCGGTGAGCAGGGGCTGGCCCCAGGAGGTGGGCACGAAGGATTGGGCCGCCAGGTTGTAGACTTCATCGGGGCGGTGTTCTTCCAGCAGGCGGATGAGGCTGGAAAGATCGACCAGATCGCCCTGGACGATGTGGATTTTGTGCTGGATGTGTTCGATGCGGCTGAAGTTGCTGGTGCTGCTGCGACGCACCACACCGATGACGTCGTAGCCTTTTTCCAAAAGGAATTCGGCCAGATACGAGCCATCCTGGCCCGTAATGCCGGTGATGAGTGCCTTGGGCATGGGTCATACCTCGTTGTATGAAGGATTTAGAGGGTATGGGAGGAGACGCCGGGCCCGCGTATTTGCGCGCGCCAGGCGTTTAGAATGTCGGACAGGGTTTGTTTGAGGGGGATTTGAGGTTGCCAGCCGGTGGCTTGTTGGAGTTTGCCGGGGTCACAGATGATGGTGGGGATGTCGGAAGGGCGCATGCGCGCGGGGTCGGGTTCGGTGCGAATGGTCACCTGACTGAGTTCAAGGAACAGGTCCAGAAGGTGCCGGATGCGTACCGGTTTGCCACGGCCCACGTTGTACACATCCCCTGGCCGGCCCTGATTGAGGACGAGCCAATAGGCACGGACTGTGTCCCGCACATCGGTAAAGTCGCGCACAGCCTCCAGATTGCCGTGGCGCAGCACAGGAGGTTGCAACCCGGCTTCGATCATGGCCACCTGTTTGGCAAAGCTGGAGGCGACGAACATTTCGTTTTGGCCCGGCCCAATGTGGTTGAAGGGCCGTACTCGCACCGCGTGGACCCCATGGCTGCGGTAGTATTGCCAACCCAAAAGGTCTTGCGCGACTTTGCTCACCGCGTAGGGGGATACAGGACGGAGCGGGACCTCCTCATGGATGGGCAGGTCTTCGGGACGGATGGCGCCGTATTCTTCCCCCGACCCCACCACCAGAATACGCGTTTGTAAGCCATTGGCCATGATCGCGCGGAAGAGATTGATTTGGGTGTGGACGTTTTGATCGAAGGTGGGCCAGGGATGCTGCCAGGAGACAGGGACATAAGACTGGCCAGCCAAATGGAAGATGAAATCGGGCCGCCAACGGGCCGTGATCTCGGTCACCGCGGCCTCATCGCGCAGGTCCAGCTGTTCCAACTGAACCCGGGCGGAGTTGTAAGGGGGTTGGGGATGGCGACGGTAGATGGTGGCGACAATTTCCAGGGAGGTGTGTTCCAGCAGGAAATGGATGAGATGTCGCCCCACAAATCCGGCCGCGCCGGTGACCATGGCTCGCATGAGGTGGATTATACCAGCCCCAGGAAGGATGGCAAGTTTCCAAAGGCTTGGGGGAGGGAGGGTGCCGTGTCTCCGTATTTGTAACTACGAATGTGGTAAGAGGAAAAACCATGAAGACGCGATGAGACGAAGTAATCAGTGATCAGTAATCAGTGTTCAGTGTTCAGTTGACGCCGCGCCCTCTGCGTTCTCTGCGGTGAGTAACCTTTCCGCAGGGGAGTCAGGAATCAGGCATCCAGTGTTCAGTATTCAGTGTTCAGTGGGTTGGCTGTTTCGTGGTGTCTTTGTGCTCTTTGTGTCCTTTGGGGTGAAAGATTATCTGCGTCAATCTGCGTTCTCTCCACCTGCCACTTGCGACTTGCGACTTGCAAACCTGCAACCTGCGTTCCCATTTCAGGTCCCATGCCGCAGGGGGTTGACAAGGCCGGATTTTGTGGTATACTGGATGAAAGGCATCCAAAGTGGATAGGGCATTGGTGGGCGGGCGTTTCATCGGCTCATGCGTGGTTGCACCGCTTTTCCTGCCATGCCTCCTTC
>JALWZT010000087.1 GCA_027002405.1 Anaerolineae bacterium
TCCAACCGGGCGGAAAACATGTCCCCGAAGGGGGACATGCGGCGGAACGCCCTCAGACCTGAATTTATTCGGCGTACTCGCGCAGTAAACCAACAGTATCACTTCATCGCCGGGCGGGCGTGGTGGATGCCACTTCGGTCGGCTAAACGACGCCAAATGCCTGAGACGCACACCGTGACCACTTGCCACGTGCCACCTGCAAACCTGCAAACTGCGTCCCCATGGCGCTCGCTTCGCTCGCTAGATGCTTCGCTCCCTTCGGTCGCTCAGCATGACGACCATCTGCGGAAATCTGCGTTGCATCTGCGTCAATCTGCGTCCCTGCCACCTGCTACCTGCCACTTGCGACTTGCCACTTGCAAACCCGCTTAGCGGCCTTTGCGCTTTTGCGTGAGCTTTTCCTCGGTATCGGCGAGCCGGGGCTCGTGGCGACTGGGTCAATAGACCAACGTGGCTATGATCAGTCCCCCCGCCATCAGGAGAGGGGTCGCCAACGTGATCAGGACGTTCTTGGCCAGGTAGGGGATCAGGGCTTCGATGTCGTCGGCATGAGCCCGCACCCCGCGATAGGTGGGCCAGGCTATGGCGAGGGTCAACAGGCCCAGCAGGGCGGGCCAGGGCAGGATGCCCACGATGACGCCGATAACAATGGCCAGATAAGCCAACGCCAGTTGGACTCCATAGATTTGGGCGCTGCGCGGCCGGCCGATGACCATGGGAAAATGGCGGCGTCCTACCTGTCTGTCGGCTTCGACGTCGGGGAATTGATTGAGCAGGAGGAGGTTATTCACCAGGAAGAAGGGGACCAGGGCCGCCCAAAAGGCCGTCAGGTGATATTGCCCGGTCATGACATAGTCGGAACCCATGACCATGAGAAAGCCAAAGCCCAGGCCCGGCGCGATAAGGCAGGCGATAGGAGAATGGGTCAGCCAGGGGGTATAAGCCACCACCACCAGGAGTCCTAAAATCCCCAGGGGCACAATTCCCCACCCCCAGCGGAACAGGAAATAGACGCCGATGAGGAGCGTGAGCAAGGCGGTGCCAATGCCGAGCCCCAATGCATAAGGGGCCATGTGGGGTTGGGCTTGCAAGGTGCCACTGCCGCCGCTGAAAGGGGTACGTTGGGTGATGGCATCCAACCCTGTTTTGAAATCGTGGTATTCATTGAGAGCATTGACACTGATGTGGGCTGCCAGGGCACCCAGGAGGGCCAGGATAAAGGCGATGAAGTCGATATGCCCACCGGTTTCCCAGAGGGCGGTACCCAGAGCCAGCAGGACGACAACAGGGGGCAGGGTGAGGAAGGGAACTCGGGCAGTGCCTAACAGGGCTTTAAGTGGGCTCATGATACCTCCGGGATTGGATTAGGATTGGGGTTGGGATAATTATCACAGATTTGGACAGAAAAGGAGAAAAAATCAAGCAAAAAATCCGTGCAATCCGTGTAATCCGTGGCCAAAATCATGTTTGCCAGACTCCAGGAATCCTGTTCGAAGACCTCGAAACCCAGAAGCGGGGTTCTGCGTATTTCATGATAGAATGAGCTCATCAACCCTGACGAGTGCCGCACCGTTTTCTGCCCTCGCGTCTGTTGCATCGAGGCCATCCGTGGAATCCACCGCCCAGCCCCTTTCTGAACGCGAACTCTTGCAACGCGCCCAAAAAGGCGATCCTCGCGCCTTCGGTATCATCGTGCAATCCTATCAGCGGCCTGTGTATAACCTCTGCTATCGCATGTTGGGCGATGCGGAGGAGGCCGAGGACGCCACCCAGGAAACATTCATCCGGGCCTATACCCACCTTGGCAGGTATGACCCCGATCGGAAATTCCTCAATTGGGTACTGACCATTGCCTCACGGCATTGCATCGATCGATTACGCAAGCGCCGGGTGTCGTGGGCCTCGTTGGAAGACGAGCCCTATGTGGAACGGGTGCCCATGCCCGAAAGCATGGACCCCCACCAGATGGCAGAGCGGAACGAACGGGCCGATGAGATCCAGCATTGGCTGAATCAACTCCCGCCCGATTATCGCACGCCCCTGGTTTTGCTCTATTGGTATGGTTATTCCTACGAGGAGATCGCCCAAATCATGCATCTTTCTGTGCCCGCTGTGAAATCTCGCCTTCATCGGGCACGGAAACGTCTGGCCGAAATGATGAGCCAATCCGCTTCCCCTTCCTCTGCCCTTTCCTACCCTCACCCTCATTCCTGACCATGTACGACTGCGATTCCATCTTACAGGCGCTCTCTGTTCATCTGGATGGCGCGGAGGGCGCGTCCGATCTGAGTGAGCTGCGCGCTCGTGCGGCCCGGGCCCATTGCCTGGAGCTCTTCGAGGCCATGCTGGAGGTGCATCAGCGCTTTGCCGCCGCGGCCATGGCAGAGCCCCCGCGCGATTTGGCGCCCGGGATCACGCGCACCCTGGTGTGGCAGCACCGCAGGCATCAGGGGCTGGCCCTGGCTGTGCTGTTCCTGGGGCTTGCCACCACCCTGATTCCGACGGTATGGGTGATATGGGCCGGCATTGCCCTCTATTTGGACCCGGGCCTGGTGGGCCAGGGCCTGGAACTTCTCCTGCAAGTCGTGAATCTGGGAACGGCTTTGCTGGTGGCGTTGAGCACTGCCGCGCACCTTTTGTCCCCTATTTGGATAACGTCCTTCTTCACCCTGGTGGCCCTGGTCTTTTTGCTTATGTCGTTGGTGTTGGCGAATCAGCACCATGGTCGTATCGTTCCTGCGTATTCACCCCTTTCCTCGAATGGGAGGTTCTCATGATTCGCACTCTGATGCAATGGTTACAGTCTCGCCAGACATCCCATCCATGGGGAGGTGCGTTGCTTCTGGCCGTCCTATTGAGCCTTTTGGTACGGCCCGGTTTGCTTTATGCCCAGGATGGGTCTGTGATTTCGGGAGATAAGGTCATTTTTGGCGGGTCCTTTGTGTTGGAATCGGGCCAAACCCTGGATGGCGACCTGGTGATCTTCGGCGGTACGGCCCAGGTGCAGCAAGGCGCGGTTGTGACCGGTGACGCGGTGGTGTTTGGCGGCAGTATCGAGATAGGAGGCGAAGTGCAAGGCGATGTGGTGGCCATGGGAGGGACCATCGACCTGGATGCCACCGCACGTGTGGGGGGCGACGCGGTGACCATGGGAGGCATGGTACACCAGACGCCGGGCGCGGAGGTACGCGGTGACGTGATCACGGGCCAAGGGCCGGGCATGGAATGGAACAGGCCTTCATTCGAGCTGCCCAATCAACCCCGCTTTTGGGGGCCTTTCTTGCGGCAGGGGTGGCGTCATTCCCAACAGGGCTGGCTGGAGCACATGTTCCTGAAAGGGCTGAGCGCGATCTCCTGGACGGCCATCCTGGCCGGGCTGGGGGTGCTGCTCATCCTGTTGGCTCCTCATGCCACGGAGCAGACCGCGTTGGGGATCAAAGCCAATCCCCTGTTGGCTTTTGTGGTGGGGTTTGGCCTGACCCTGGTGCTCTTTTTCGTGGCTTTCATCTTGATCCTGTTGATCTGCTTCATCCCCCTGGGGGTGGGCTTGATTCTGGCCTGGATCGCTGCTTTGTTCTTCGGTTGGCTGGCATTGGGATGGCTTCTGGGCCGGGAGCTTCTGAAAGCTTTCAACGCCAGGGTTGATTCTCCTATCTGGGAAGTGGTGGTAGGCGTGGCCTTGCTGACCCTGCTGTGGAGATTGCCTGCGGTCTTCCCCTGCATCGGCGGGGTATTTTCCTTCCTGGTCCTGTTCGTGGCGGGGAACATGGCCCTGGGCGGGGTGGCGCTCACCCGTTTTGGCACCCGGCCCTATCCGCCTACCCCACCATCGCCCGCCCCTCCCCCCGAAAAGGCCCTGCCCGAGCAGTCCGTGGTTTGAAAATGGAAACCCAGAGACGCACAGATCGCCAAGCAGGTTTGGATGCACTGCAAGAAGGTATTTTCAACACGGAGACACGGAGGACACAGAGAAAAATAAAGGGGCTTCACGGAGAAAATCCTCTCCAAACCCTATCTTTTTCCTTCTCCGTGCTCTCTGTGTCTCCGTGGTTAATGTTTTTTCAGGACATCCAACACTGAACACTGATAACTGATTACTGATCACTGCTTACTGATTCGACTGCACATGCAGCTCATGCTCGGCGCCGGTTTCGGAGAAGACATGGCGGCCATCCCCCGTGGCCACAAAATAGCAGTAGGAAGTCTGGGCGGGGTAGATGGCGGCCTTGATGGAGGCCAGACTGGGATTTGAGATGGGTCCCGGCGGGAGCCCAGGATACAGATAGGTGTTGTAGGGGGAGTTCACCTTGAGATACTCTTCCACATCCGACACCGTGGGCCACCAGGTGTCTTGTTCGGGATCGTACCCCATCGCGTACTGGACGGTGGGGTCCGCGGCCAGATAACCGAAGACCTCTTTTTCGCACACCGGCCCCAGGCGATTGAGATAGGTGGACGCGATGAGGGGGCGCTCATCGTCCCGGGCGGCTTCCCGCTCCACAATGGAGGCCAAGATCAATACCTGGAAGAAAGTGCGCCCGCTGGCCGCGATCGCGTCCCGGTCTTTCTGTTCGATCTTGCTTTCCAGGTTGTCGAACATTTGGGCCAGCACATCCGCGGGGGTCGCGTCCGCGGGCATGCGATAGGTATCGGGGAAGAGGTAGCCTTCGAAGGACGCGCCCGGGGGCTTGTCCCGCAGCAAGGGGTAATCGGGCAGGCCCAAAAGATTCAGGTCCCCCGCGCGCACCGCGGCCATGAAATCCGCGGCCTGCAACACCCCGGCGTCTTCCAGGATTTGGGCGATCTCTTCCGCTCGCTTCCCTTCGGGGATGCGCACCAGGATGTCTTCGCGACGGGCCTGTTGCAGGGCGGCCGCGATCTCGGGCATGTTCATGGCCGGGGAAAGGGTGAACTTGCCCGCTTCTAATTTCTGTTCCAGGTTATTCACCCGCAGGTAGAGCCGGAACAGGCCCGCATCGCGGATGAGGCCCATGGCTTCCAGGCGTTCGGAGATGCTGCGGCCGGTTTCGCCTAGCTCCACGCGGAATTCCACCGGCTGGCCGTTGGGGTCCACAGGCTCGTAGATGGCCTTCCGGTTCAGGTTCAAATAGAACTGAAGGGCCTGAGTTTCGAAATTATCGGGATTGAGTTTCTTCCATGGCGCGGTGGTGTGGCGCACCAGGCCTGCTTCTGGCGATTCTTTGACATAAGCAACCGCCTGTTGCTGGGTCCAGGCTCGGGCTACGAGGCCAACCGCGATGAGGATGGCCAGAACGGCCAGGAAGAGCAGGAATCGGGGGAACGTTTGGTTGAGAAAACGAATCATAGCATAATGATATCCCCAACCGGCAGAGATTGACAAATCTACCCAATTTGTGATAATGTCCAAAGATAATTGAATATAGATTACACTCTTCTCGCCACTCTTTTCCACCCCTCTCATGCTCCATCCAAAAGGAGGATTGATCATGCATCGAACTCGCGTTCGCACCTTCCTGTATCCGGCGTTGGCGGTGCTGTTGCTGGTAGCCCTGGCTTTGTCTTTGGCTGCCTGTGGCGGCCAACAGCCCACAGCCACCCAAGCGCCCAAGGAAGAGCCCACCAAAGCTATGGAGGAGAAGCCCGCAGAACAGCCCACGCAGGCCCCGGCGGAGGAAAAGCCTGCAGAGAAGGAGATCACCCTGGCCATCGAACATTTCAGCGTCATCGAGGGGACGACCTGGTCAGGCGCCCATGATCGGGCCGGGAAACGCATTGCCGAGAAATATCCCAATGTGAAGTACATCTATCGCGAAGAGGTGGGGCCCGACAGCACGGTGCCTTTCGCGGAAGAGCTCATCGCGGAGGGGGCCAACATCGTGATAGGGAATGCCGAGTTTATGGGGTTGCCTTTGAAGGATATCGCGGATAAACATCCCGATGTGCTTTTCGGGTCTGTGATCGCCAGCGATCTGACCACGAAACCCAACTTTGTGCGCTTCTTCCCCCGCCAGTATCAGGCTTTGTATCTGGAAGGCCTGGTGGCCGCGGCCCTGACCAAAACCGGGAACATCGGTGTGGTGTCGGCCTTCCCCTCGGTCCAGGTTATCCGTCGCCAGGCTGGCTTCACCCTGGGGGTGCAGGATGGCGCCAAGCTGTTGAACAAGGACGTGAAAATTTACGTGAAATATGTGGGCGACTGGTACAATCCCACCGAGGAACGGGAGATCGCCAAGACCCTCATCGATCAATACAAGGTGGATGTGCTGACCCAGCAATCGGACTCGGGCTCGCCTCTGGATGTGGCCACCGAGGCCGGTATCTGGTACGTGGGGAAGGATATGGACATCGTGGGCGAATACGGCTGGTCCAGCACCGACACGGTGGCTATTTCCTTTGATACCCGCTGGGAAGTGATCTACGATATGATGGTGCAGGCCATGATGAAGGGCGAAAAGCCCGAAACCATCCTCTATCCGGGCATGGAAAGCACCTTCACCCTGGCCGATGGCACCGTGGAAACCACCGTGGATATCATGAATGACGGCAAGGTGGGCGTGGATGCCATCAGCCCCAAGGCGGATGTGCCGCAGGAGATCAAAGACCTGGTGGCGCAGCGTCGTGAGCAGATGATGAAGGGCGAATGGGACCCCTTCACGGCCCACGCGTTCGTCAGCAACGGCACCGGGCTGGAACTGGAAGGCAGCCCCGTGCCCGAAAAGGGCACCGAAGTGAAGCCCGAAGGCGAAGCCCCCACCGTGGAATGGCTGCTTTCCAAGTTCAACTTCGATCTGGAAGGCGTGACCATCCTGGACTGAGCCCGGTCGCTACGAAACCATCCTGGGGGGAAGTTCTGCTTCCCCCCTTTCCTTATGCTGCGAGGTGTCCATGTTCAAAGCCCGCAAACAAGAAGGTATCGAGCTCCACGGCGATATCTGGAAGCATATCCAGCCGGGCGAGGTGGTGCTAGAGGCCCGAGGCATCACCAAACGCTACCCCGGCGGTGTATTGGCCAATGACCACATCGACTTCAAAATCCGAGCAGGGGAAATCCATGCCATTTTAGGGGAGAATGGCGCGGGGAAAACCACATTGATGAGCATCCTTTTTGGATTGCTCCAACCCGACGAAGGCGAGATTTACGTTCGGGGGCTGCCGGTGCGCTTCCGTTCCCCCGAGGACGCCATCAAAATGGGGATCGGCATGGTGCATCAGCATCGCAAGCTGGTGCCCGCGCATACGGTGATGGAAAACATCTTGCTGGGGCATCCTCGCAGCCGCGGTGTCATCGATGTCAAAACCGCGGAAGAGGAGGTGGTGGCCATAGCCGAACGCTATGGTTTCAAGATCGATCCCCGGGCCCGGGTGTGGCAATTGACCGAAGGGGAAAAGCAGGTGGTGGAGATCGTCAAGGCCCTTTATCGGGGCGCGAAGATCCTCATCCTGGATGAACCCACCTCGGCCCTCACCCCGGTGGAGACCGAGCGCTTGCTGGAATCGATTGAGACCATGACCCAGGATGCGTTGGGCGTAGTGCCTTTCATCACCCATAAGTTGCCCATGGTCCTGGCCATCAGTGATGAGGTCACCATCTTGCGCCGGGGCCGAGTGGTGGATCGGCTGCCCACGGCAGAGGCCACCGAGCAGATTTTGGCAGAACGGATGGTGGGGCGGCCTGTGATCTTCACGCTGCAAAAACCCCCTCATGAGCCCGGGCAACCGGTGCTGCAGGTGGAGGGGCTTTCCGCCCGCAATAATAAGGGCGTCTTGGCCTTAAAGAACGTCTCTTTTACCGTGCGTGAGGGGGAGATTTTGGGGATCGCGGGGGTAGCCGGCAATGGCCAACATGAGCTGGCCGAGACTTTATTTGGTCTACGCCCTGCCGAAAGTGGCCGTGTGCAGTTTTTGGGGCAGGATGTGACCCACGCTCCCATCTTGGACCGCTGGAAAATGGGCATGGGCTATACGCCGGCCGAACGTACCGAGGTGGGCTCCATTGGCGATTTCTCTCTGGTGGAGAATGTGGCCATGAATTACTATTTTGACGAGCGTTATAATCGTGCGGGCTTTCTGGATTATGGGGGGCTTCGTCAGCTCACCGAGCAGATTATCGAAGAGTTTGATGTGGCCACGCCCGGCCCTGATGTCAAGATACAAACCCTTTCGGGGGGGAATCTGCAAAAGGTGATCATGGGGCGGGTGCTTTCCCGGGAACCCAAGTTGGTGATTGCCAATCTGCCCGCGCAGGGGTTGGATGTGGGGGCCACGGAATTTGTGCAGCGTAAGCTTTTGGAAGCCCGCGCCCGCGATGCCGCGGTGATTTTGATTTCCGAGGATTTGGATGAGATCCTCGCGCTCAGCGATTGGATCGCGCCCATGTATGAAGGCGAAATCGTGAAGCTTTTGCCCGCGGCCGCAGCGAAGAAAGAGGTCGTTGGGGCCATGATTGCCGGAGTCTACAAGGAGAACGAACCATGAGCCTCGCCGGTTATCGCATTCGCGTGCAACGTCGGGCCTCGGTGCCCGGCTGGAAAGCCGCACTGTTTTCTGTGCTGGCCATTCTTTTCGGCCTTATTCTTTTCAGCCTTATTTTTATCCAGGCCAAGCAGAATCCCCTGGAAGTGTATCGCCAGATTTTCCGGTACGCGTTTTTCAATGAATATGGCCTGGGTTTGACCATCAACCGGTTCATCTTTCTGGCCTTTGCTTCGTATGCGTTCATTATCCCTTTCCGGGCAGGGTTGTGGAACATCGGCATGCCGGGCCAGCTTTATTTGGGTGCACTGGCCGCGTTTGGCGTGGTTTACGCGTTTGGAGGGAAAAGCGGCCAGGTGAGCATCGCCTCGGGGCCCCTGATTGTGTTGATGGTGGTGGCGGCCATGGTGGCCGGCGCGTTGGTCGGGGGGATAGCAGGGTTCTTGCGGGGCAAGTGGAATGTGAACGAAATTGTGGTGACCATGATGCTGAATTTCATTTTGTTCTATCTGGTTTCGTTCATGATCAAGGATGGTGGCCCCTTCATGAACCTGGGCGGCCGGGGCGAGAGCTTCGAACTGCCCGACGCGGCGCGGGCCCCCCTGATTGCGGGTTATCCCTACACCTTGGTGCTGGTATTTCTGTTCATGATCGCGTTGCAGGTTTTGTTTGCTCGCATGAGCCTGGGGTATCAGATCCGCGCGTTTGGTCAGAGTCCCCCCGCGGCCCGCTATGCGGGCATCAAGCCCTTCCGGATTTCGGTGTTGGTGTTTTTGCTGGGCGGTGCGCTCGCGGGCTTGGCCGGGTATCATTACTTCGCGGCCGTGCCCGGGGTGTATAAAATCGCCCGCACCTATGGCTACTTTGGTGACCTTTCCTTCTATGGTCTCATTTGCGGCCTTATCTCCCTGGGCAATCCCATAGCCGCGCTGTTCATGGCGTTGCTTTTCGGCGGCCTTTCCATTGGCGGGCGCTATGCCCAGGGCAAGTTGCATTTAGGTTTTGGTGTGGACTTCGCGCTCATGGGTGTGCTCATGATCTCCCTGGTCGCGTTTCAATTTTTCTACCATTACCAGATCACCTTTTCTCGCGTTCCTAAATCTCGAGCCCTTGCCGACTGACCTTATGAAAGGAGCTTCATGATGCTGGCATTTTTTATCCGTAGTCTGGAAGCTGCCATGATTTTCACCTTTGCTGGATTGGGGGAACTGGTGGATCAACGTTCGGGTATCCTGAACGTGGGCCTGGAGGGCATTATGCTTTTTGGGGCCACGTTAGGCTTCATCGCGGCCCAAGAGACCGAAAGTTACCTGATCGGTTTTCTGGTGGGGATCGGTATCGGGGCGCTCTTGGGTCTGTTGCATGGCTTTTTCTCCATCACCCTGGGGGTGGATCAGGTGGTGAGTGGGATGGGCGTGTGGATTTTTGGGTTCGGCATGACCACGTACATCGGCAGTTCGCACACCGGGCCTTTGGGCATGGAGCGTTTGCCCACCTGGTTTGGTATCTCGCCCTTCTTCTTCCTGTCTGTGGTGTTGGTGGTTCTGGTGTGGTTTGTGTTGAACCGCACGGGGTGGGGTTTGAATATCCGCTCGGTGGGCGAGCAACCGTCGGTGGCCGAAGTCTCGGGCCTGAAGGTGGCCCGGATCCGCTATCTGTGCGTTATCTTTGGCGGCATGATGGCCGGATTTGCCGGGGCCGTGTACGGGTTGTATTATAATCCGGTGTGGAATTACAATTTCCTCATGGGATGGGGGTTTATCTCCCTGGCTTTGGTTTTCTTCTCCATGTGGAATCCTTACCTGCTTTTAGGTGGCGCCGTGCTTTTTGGCTTGCTATGGCAGGTTTCTTTGAATCCTCAGATGTTTTTCCCCGGCCTTGCGTCCCGCTACATTTGGCGCATGGTGCCCTTTGCCATGACCATCCTGGTGTTGATCCTCATTTCATCCAAGTGGTTCCGTTCCCGTTGGGGCGCGACCACGCCCGAGGCTCTGGGTAAGCCCTATCATAAAGAGTAGCATGACGGTTATTTCCGGTATTGCCCTTCTTGTTTTCGCTGGGATTGCAGCGCAATGGTTGGCGTGGCGCCTGCACCTGCCTTCCATTTTGTTGCTGTTGATCTTTGGCTTCCTCATCGGCCCCGCGTTCCGGCTGGTGAATCCCGATACCCTGCTGGGGGAATTGATGTTTCCTCTGGTTTCCCTGGCGGTGGGGATCATTCTCTTCGAAGGGGGGTTGAGCCTTCGGGTGCGCGATCTGCCCGGAATCAGCGGCATTGTTCGGAATCTGATCACCATCGGGGCCGTGGTCACGTGGGTGGTGATCACGGCCGCGGCTTATGGGATTATGGGGTTGGATTTGGGGCTTTCGCTCATTTTGGGCGCGATTCTTATTGTCAGTGGCCCCACTGTGATTTTACCTCTGCTGCGTGACATCCGCCCGGAAGGCCGGGTGGGGTCCATTTTGCGCTGGGAAGGGATTCTGATCGATCCGGTGGGTGCGACGTTGGCGCTATTGGTGTTTGATGCGGTCCTGCTCCAAAGCAGCCTGCGTTCGGCCACGGGGGAGGCCATGATAGAGCTTTTGCGCATCGTGATTATCGGCGCTGCTTTGGGATGGGCGGGCGCTCGAGCTCTGGCCTATCTGCTCAAGCGGTATCTTATTCCCGATCACTTGCAGAATGCGTTCACGTTGATGTGGGTGATCGTGGTTTTCGCACTGTCGAACCTGTTGGCCGAGGAATCGGGCTTGCTGGCCGCGACGGTGATGGGCATGGTGCTGGCCAATCAACGGGCGGTATCCATCAAGCATATCATCGAGTTTAAGGAAGATTTGGGCGTTCTGCTCACGTCCAGCATGTTTGTGTTGTTGGCCGCGCGTTTGCAGTTTCGCGATATTTGGGCTCTGGGATGGCCGGGCCTGGTCTTTGCCGCGGTGGTCATTGGGGTCGCTCGCCCCTTGACCGTATTCTTTTCCACCCTGGGCTCTCCTCTGGAGCTTCGGGAGAAGATTTTTCTGGCCTGGATGGCCCCACGGGGGATTGTGGCCGCGGCCGTGGCTTCCATCTTTGCCATTGAACTCGCCCATATCCATTATCCTCAAGCCGAAAAGCTGGTCTCGCTGACCTTTCTGATTATTATCAGCACGGTGGTCGTCTATGGGTTGACGGCCGGGCCGCTGGCGCGGCGCCTGGGCCTGGCCCGTAAGCATCCTCAGGGTTTGCTTTTTGTGGGAGCGCATCTGGGGGCTCGGGCCCTGGCCCTGTTGTTGCGCGAGGAGGGTTTCAAAACCGTGTTGGTGGATACCAATCCCAGGCATGTGGCCGCGGCTCAGGCTGTGGGTCTGCAAGCCTATCACGGCAATGCCCTTTACGAGGAATTCATCGAGGAGATAGATTTGGGCCGGGTAGGGCGTATGTTGGCGCTGACCCCCAACGATGAAACCAATGCCCTGGCGTGTTTGCATTTTGCCGAGATTTTCGGGCGGGCCCATGTGTATCAGTTGGCGGTTCAACCGACAGAGGGCAAAGCCCTTGAACCCATGCCGGGTTATCTGGTGGGCCGGGTCTTGTTCGCGCCCGATGCCACGTATCGCAAGCTCAATGGGCTTTTTGAAGCAGGATGGCGTTTGCACACCCTTTCTTTAGGCGAAGAGAGTGATTTCCAGGCTCTACGCGAGACCTGCGATCAGCGCCTCCTCCCCATGTTTATTATTCGCGACGCGACTTTGATCGTGCTTACGGCTGTGGAACCGGAACAGCCCAGGCCCGGGGATAGGGTGGTGGTTTTGGCGGAGCCTGGGTGTGCGGAGCGACTGGCCCGTAAAGAGGATCAGGATCAGGATTAGGATTAGGATTGAGGATTGTCAGGCCGAGGTTAGGCGCGAAGAGGAGTAATCGGTGATCAGTAATCAGTTATCAGTGTTCAGTGTTCAGTAGCTCTCCCGTGGCCAGCCCGCAGGGCTTCGCATTTGTAGCTCGGAGGTTTAGCTCTGAGCAGAAGAAACAGCGCCCCTGCGGGGCTTAGCCGGAATTATCCGGCGCCGTTTTATAGCCCGGCGACTTCATCGCCGGGCGGGCGTTGGAGACCTTGAAGGTCTTGGAGACGCTTCAAGGTCTGGGGCTGGCGTTGGCTCCGCGGGCGGCGATGCGAGGGTCAGCCGCCAGCGCCGGGGGATAATTCCCCCGGCTAGAAACAGCGCCCCTGCGGGGCTTAGCCGGAATTATCCGGCGCCGTTTTATAGCCCGGCGACTTCATCGCCGGGCGGGCGTGGCAGACGCCACTTCGGTCGGCTAGACAACGCCCAAAAATAGGGCCACGAAAAAGGCGACAACGAAACGTCATTCCGAGGGAGCGCAGCGACCGAGGAATCTAGCGAAGCGCAAAAACCACGGTATGGCGCTCGCTTCGCTCGCTGGATGCTTCGCTCCCTTCGGTCGCTCAGCATGACGAACATCTGCGGAAATCTGCGTTGCATCTGCGTCAATCTGCGTTCTATTTTCATCGTTCGAAGGTCAGTGGATCGATACGACGAATTCCCGGCAGGTGATCGAAATGTTTATCTGCTGTAATGATAACTGGAATATCCCTGCGCAACATGACAGCAAGATGTATCAAATCTCTTGGTGGAACGGCCTCAAATTGCTGTCCCAATTCATGAGCGAAACGTACATCTTCAGCATCGATAGCAATAATTCTTCCCAGCATGATGCGATGAAAATGGTGAAAGATTGCTCGCCCCCTGGCATGTTCCTGGATATGCCAATATCGGTACCAGATTTCCTGAAGAACCTCAGCATCAGTAAATGCATTGATTCTCTCCTCGACGACCGCTCGTAGCACGGATTGGGCTGGCATTTTCAAAGGATGATCTTTTCCGGCCGCGTACATGGGGATATTTGTGTCGATAAAGACGGAACTCATTTTTCCCCATTTTCCCTATCGGTTTGAATACCCAGAAAGCCCAATTCAATTTCTTTTTCCATGTCAGGCCAATCCGCTACAGGTGCTTCGATTTGAAAAAGTGCTTCCGCAGCGCGCTGTCGAGCTTCTTTATCATGAACGAGAAGAAAATCAATGGCTTCTCGCACTAATTCAGAAACGGAAATCTGACGTTGGCGCGCCTCCTCCCGAAGTTGTTGGGCAACTTCTTTTGACACGCGTATTTCCAATCGTTCAGATAAAGTCGACATCACGATCTTTCCAGAAGAAAGTTACGTAGTAAAATGATACGACAAACCCTCTCGAGAGGCAAATATGGCTTTCCTGAAAAAAGCCACGAAGGCGTGAAGGCATGAAGACACGAAGGAAAAAGATAAGGTTTGGAGAGGACCTTCTCCGTGAACTCCCTTATTTTTCTTTGTGTCCCCCGTGTCTCCGGATTGAAAAACCTTTTTGCAGTGCATCCAGCGTTCAGTAGCTGAACTCGGGAAGGCGGCGTAGGCCGCCTTTCAGGCCGGAGGCCTCAAGGTCCGACTTTAGGCCAAGCCTGCGAAAATTTGCGAAGCATCTGTGCAAATCTGCGTCCCCATCCCCATCCACACGGACATGCCCATGGACCGATTACCCGAAGACTACAGCGACTACGGCGAGCGTATCGCCGATATTTATGATCAATGGTACCAAAGTTACGACCCTGCCGCGATTGATCGGCTGGTCGAACTGGCCCAGGGCGGCCCTGCCCTGGAACTCGGCATCGGCACCGGGCGCATTGCCCTCCCGCTGCAAGAACGAGGGGTGATGGTCGTCGGTGTGGATGCTTCGGAAAAGATGCTGGCACGGCTGCAGGCCAAGCCCGGGGGCTATCGTATTCCTGTGACGCTGGGCAACTTCGCGGATGTGCCGGTAGAAGGACAATATCCTCTGATTTATGTGGTGTTCAATACCTTCTTCGCTCTGCTCACCCAGGAAGAGCAAGTACGATGTTTTGAAAACGTGGCCCGACATCTCGCGCCAGAGGGTGTCTTTTTGCTGGAAACCTTTATGCCCGACATGACCCGCTTCCAGCGTCACCAGAACATCAGCCTGATCGCCATGGACGATGGCTATTTGCGCATCGACGTCACGCGCCATGATCCGGTGCGACAGATGGTCTACAGTCAACACGTCGCGTGGACTGAAACCGGGACTCGGTTTTACCCTGTGCGTTTACGCTATGCCTGGCCTTCGGAGTTGGACCTTATGGCGCGTTTGGCGGGACTACGCCTGGATCAACGTTGGGGTGACTGGGATAAGCGCCCCTTTACAGCGGAAAGCAGTAAACTCATCTCCCTGTATCGGCATGCCTAAGTACAGCGTTTCGTAAATAAGTTCCGAGTTTTGAAACGTCATTCCGACGACCGAAGGGAGGAGGAATCTAGCGAAGCGCTTCCTACGCCGGAGCTATGCGCTCGCTTCGCTCGCTAGATGCTTCAGTCGCTTCGCTCCTTCAGCATGACGTAATCAGGAAGGAATTTATGCAACGTTGTACTAGGCAGGTGCCCTCCCGGTCATCCCCCGCGAAAGGAACGTACGCGCTTTTCTTTTGGCTTGAGTCCCCTTTACGTATCCAAAGGGGGCGATGGCGCGGGCAACTTCTGCCCGGGGGGTGGCTGGTGTATGTGGGGTCGGCCCTGGGACCCGGGGGCCTGCGGGCCCGATTGCAACGCCACCTGGCCGCGACGAAGCGAGTCCATTGGCACATCGATGCCCTTACCATCCAGCATCCCCCAGACGCGTGGCTGCTCCTGGCGGATGGCCAGCGGCATGAATGTGATTGGGTGCAGCGCCTGGCCGCCCATCCCCAGGTCCGTGTCCCTGTGCCCGGTTTTGGTAGCAGTGATTGCCGCCGCGGTTGCCCGGCTCATCTCCTGGCCTTTCCTCCCTCCATCTCCCTGGGCGAGTTGATGGAGTGGCTGTTCCGTAAATAGGATCAGGATTAGGATTGGGGATTGTCAGGCCGAGGTTAGGCGCGAGCAGGAGTAATCAGTGATCAGTCATCAGTAATCAGTGTTCAGTTGACTCTGCGTGCTCTGCGTTCTCTGCGGTAAGTAATCTTTCCGCAGGGGAGTCAGGGAGCGGTCACCCAGTGTTCAGTAGCATCGAGGTTAGAAACAACGCCCCTACGGGGCTTAGCCGGATTCATCCGGCGCCGTTTTATAGCCCGGCGACTTCATCGCCGGGCGGGCGTGGGAGACCTTGAAGGTCTTGGAGACGCTTCAAGGTCTGGGGCTGGCGTTGGCTCCGCGGGCGGCGATGCGAGGGTCAGCCGCCAGCGCCGGGGGATAATTCCCCCGGCTAGAAACAGCACCCCTACGGGGCTAGCCGGTTCATCCGGCGCCGTTCTGTAGCCCGGCGACTTCATGAACCTGTTGGTTTACTGCGCGAGTACGCCGAATAAATTCAGGTGGGTGCGTCCTATTTCGGTTGAGGCTGTACTCACCGACTGAAGTCGGACACTTAAGGCCTATGGCCAATGGACGGCCTTCGCCGTCCAGTCGTCCGGTCGACGGAGGTCGACCGTCGGCGCGAAGCGCCTAAAGAGTCCGAGTTCACTCGGATAGGAGGCTGGCGCCAACTCATTTGGGACGCACCCAATTCAGGTCTAGGGGCGTGCCGCCGCATGTCCCCCTTCGGAGACATGTTTTTGCCCGGTTGGACCTGTCTGCGCAGGCAGACAGGCGGCCCAGGCAATCTGCCTTCCTCATGTCCTCCCCCACCGGGGGAGGAACCCAAGGTGGGGGCCGGCCCCCAGCCCCGACTTCGAGTCGGCGGGGCCAAGGCGCCCAGCAGCCTGCATGGAGTTTGCCAACAGGTTCACTTCATCGCCGGGCGGGCGTGGTAGCCCCAGACCTCGGAGGTCTGCGCAGACCCTCCGAGGTCTCATACTCACCTGCCACTTGCCACTTGCAAACCTGCAAACTGCATCCTATTTTCATCGTTATGTGGTGAGCTATCGCTCATGGTGACTGTTCCGAAAATAGGCCACGAGGGTATGAAGGGACGAAGACACGAAGGAAGTCATGTTGAAACATTGGTGATCCACGGATTTCTCGCTATAATGGATAGGTTGTCATTAGTCTGTAAACGAAACGTCTCTCATCGCTTATGATCTTTTCCCCCACCTATCTCTCCTCCTTGCAAACTTTGCTGGCCTCGCCCGCGGTGGCGCGCGGGGGAGCTTCGCAGCCATCTCCCCTGGCAACCTTCCTGGCCGAAAGCCAACAGGCCGGGGCCCAGTTGACCCGGGCCTGGCAGGCCGCGGCAGACACTTCGGCCCGTCAGCAGGTCGAAGTTCAGCTCCTGGCTGGTGCCGCGGCCGATCTGGCGGTTCTGGTCCGGTCGGGCGGGCAGGATGAGCCCGCCATGCGCGGGGCCGAGGCACTATGGCCCTTGATCCAGACCGGCTTAACTCAGCCCGAGACCCTCCAGCAGCCCTCCATCCGTCCTCGCCACTATCGGGGTGCGGATAAAGACCTGCTCGCAGCCGTCTACGGGGTGCTGATGAGCATCCGGGAAGACGCGACCGAAACCATCTCCGATGCGATCACCGGGGCCCTGACCATGAACTTCGCGATCTTGCGCGAGGCGGCCCGACTGGCGGGCACGGATATGAAGACCCTGCTGAAAGACCTGGGCGCGGAGGAGCTCACCGCCCTGGCGGGCCAAGCCCTGCACAAACTTCTGGCCCTGGTGGGCGAAGCCAACCTGGCCCACATCCAACAAGCCGCGCAAGAAGCCCTGGAAAAACTCCAGGAAAAAACCGCTGTGGCCACTTATATGGAACGCTTCCTGGCCACGCGAACCATCTATCAAGAAAGTCGTGCTCTGGTCCAGGCGTATGAAGGCCCGGACCGGGACCTGGCCCGGCTGACCCCACAGATCCTGGCCATCGAAGGAAGCTTCAGCGGCCGCAACAAACTGGCCGCCGCGTGGATTCGGCTTCTGGCCCTGGCCAAATTGATCCCCGCGCTCAAAACCCCTCCCTGGGGGCCTTTGGCCACCGCCTCGGGCTATATCCTTATCATTGGCTACGAGCTCTACACGGCTCACGACCACGTGGATTCCGATCGCTACCCCTTTTTCGACCGGGTCACTGGCGTGCATAGCCTGATGACCGAAGCGCTATCCCGCAAATAGGACGCGGACAGAACAGCCTAACTTGGCAAAAGGGCGAAGATTTCCTGGGATGCACGGGATGCGGCCCGGAGGAGCCCGCGCGCGGTCATCGCTTGCGTGCGAAAGTGGCGGAGGGCCGCGGCCTTGCGGGTCCGAAGGGAAGGCGCCAGGGGAAAGGCGAACCATTGTTGGCCGGGCGCAGGAAAGCGCGCGTCCAAATCTGGATCGAGCTTATCCAAACGCACGTATCGGCGCCGGGGGAAGGCCGGGCGCCACATGGGGTAGGCCAGGACTCGACATAAAGGGAGTTGGCTGGCTTGGGGACGGGCCAGCAGCCACAACAGGAAATGGGCCAGGGCCCTGTGGTCGGCATGGGCATCTTCGGGATGAGGGATGAAGATCAGGGTGGGGCGGAAGGTGACCAGGGTATGCCACAGCGCATGGGCCAACGCGGGCCCGGTGTAGGGACGTGTGGCCGCATTCCACACCTGGTGGGTGTGATCAAAGCCGGTATGGGGGGAGCGATAACGATCATCTCGAGTGCGATGGGTCCATAGGAAAGAGATGCCTTGATCAGGAAATCCCCAAAATTCGATCTGGGTCTGATGGATCCCCAGGGTGTCCATGGCTGCCAGGGTCTCCTGTTGGCGGCGCAGGGCCAGCATTTGCAAGCGGGTCGAGGTCATGGGGCGTCGCAGGGTGAGCCAGGCCGCCAGGCGGGAGGCTTCACCATTGGTGACGATGATGACACGAAGCCGGTCCGGGCCCGCGCGGGCATGATGCGCGGCCAGGACGCCCCCTGTGGCCAGCGTTTCGTCATCGGGATGAGGCGCCAGGATGAGGATGCGCTCATGGGCCGGGATGATGAGCTCATGCATCACAGGTCACAGTGATCAGCATTTGATCCTTTTCCACCACCTCTCCTTGTTCGGCATGGACCTGGGCCACCACCCCCTCACAAGGCGCCTGAATGCGGATTTCCATCTTCATGGCCTCCAGCAGCATCAACGTCTGGCCCTGGCTGACCACATCACCCGAGGCCGCGTGCACGGCCCGCACCTGGCCGGGCATGGGGGACCGCACCTGACCGTCACCGCCTCCGCCCCCGCTTCTACCTCGCCGCCCCCGCGGCGCGGCCTGCTCGAAGCGGAACGCGCGGCCAGCATGGGTCACCCACCGGGTCTTGCCCGCGCGGCTGACATAGACCGTATGCCAGCGGCCGTCCAGGCGGATACGCAGGCCCTCGGGCCGGGGCTCTACCGCCTCGACCACGATGATGCGGCCATCGACCTCGACGCGATAGCCTTCCCCCACGGGGATGAGGGTGAGGTTGTATGTTCGGGCGTTGTGTTGGTAGGCAGGCATGGGAAGAAATTGTCAATTGTCAATTGTCAATTGTTAATTGCCAATGGCTAATGGTCAAGGGGTCACTGCTGGCGCCATGCGTCACCTCATTTTACTTGAAATCCCTTCGTCTTTCAACCGCGTTTCCAGGGCGAGTAAGGGTCGGGGCCCGCGGGGGCGGCGACGGGCTGCGCGGTCGTGGGCAGGAGGTCGCTGAGGGCCAGGGCCGCGAGGATGAGGTCCTCGGGCCCGGCTTCGGGCTGCCAGTCAGCCAGTTCTCGATCCACCCATTTGGTGTCCGCCCGCCCCGCGCGAAAGTCGGGATGGGCCAGCACGTCCAGCAGGAAGGCAGTGTTGGTTATCACGCCGTGGAGCGCGGTCTGGCGCAGGGCATAGGTCATGCGGCGGATGGCCGCGTCTCGATCCTCGGCGTGGACGATGATCTTGGCGATGAGGGGGTCGTAGTGGTGGGTGATGGCGTCGCCGCTCTCCACGCCCGCGTCCACCCGGATGCCCGGGCCCTGGGGGAATCGGGCCAGTAGCAACTCGCCCGTGCTGGGCAGGAAGCCGGACGCGGGGTCCTCCGCGTAGACGCGGCATTCCAGGGCGTGCCCTTGCTGCTGCAAATCCTCCTGGCGATAGGGGAAGGGCTCGCCCGCGGCGATGCGGATCTGCCACTGGGCCAGGTCCAGACCCGTGACCATCTCGGTGATGGGATGCTCCACCTGCAGGCGGGTGTTCATCTCCAGGAAGTAGAAGGCGCGTGTGTCGGGGTCCACGATGAATTCCACTGTGCCCGCGTTGACGTAGCCCACGGCCCGGGCCGCGGCCACCGCGGCCTGCCCCATGCGCGCCCGCAGGTCGGGGTCCAGCAAGGGCGAGGGGGTTTCTTCGATGATCTTCTGGTAGCGACGTTGGACCGAGCATTCTCGCTCGAAGAGGTGCACCGTGTGGCCGTGCCCGTCGGCCAGGATTTGAAATTCCACATGATGGGCGCGAGGCACGAACTTTTCCACGATAAGGCGGTCGTCGCCGAACGCGTGGCGGGCCTCGCGGCGGGCCGCGGCGAGGCTTTCGTCCAGATCGGCTTCTTCCCACACGACGCGCATGCCCTTACCACCGCCCCCTGCGGCCGCTTTGACCAGCACGGGAAAGCCGATGCGTCGGGCTGCGTCGGCCAGGGCCCGGTCATCATCTTCGCCCTGGTAGCCGGGGGTGATGGGCACGCCCGCGGCCTCCATGCGGCGGCGGGCTGCGGCCTTGTCGCCCATGGCCGCGATGGCCTCGGGCGGTGGGCCGATGAAGGTCAGGCCGGCTTCTTGCACGGCCCGGGCGAAGGCCGCGTTTTCGGCCAGGAAGCCGTAGCCGGGATGGATGGCCTGCGCGGCGGTGTCCTGCGCGGCCTGGATGATGGCGTCGGCTTTGAGATAACTTTCTGTGGGCGCGGCCGGGCCGATGAGCACAGCTTCGTCGGCCATGCGCACGAAGCGCGCGTCCGCGTCGGCCTCGGAATAGACCGCGACGGCCTGGATGCCCAGTTCATGGCAGGCGTGGATAAGACGTACCGCGATCTCGCCGCGGTTGGCAATGAGGATTTTGTGGAACATGAGGATGTTAGAGAACGCAGATGAACGCTGATCGGACGCAGATTTTCGCAGATGGATTTCAAACGTCATGCGTCAAACGTCATGTTTTGTTGCGAAAGCTGCCGTGACGTTTGACGTTTTTACGTTTGACGCTCTACATGCGGAAGACGCCGAAGTGGCCTTCCTCGCGCGGGGCGTTGAGGACCACCGAGAGGGCCAGGGCCAGGGTCTGACGAGTTTGGATCGGGTCCAGGATGCCGTCATCCCACAGACGGGCGGTGGCGTAGTAGGGGTTGCCCTCCCGCTCGTATTTCTCCAGGATGGGACGCTTGAACGCCTCCGCTTCCTCGGGCAAGAGGGGCGGCTTGCCCTCCCGGGCCAGTTGGTCCTGCTTGATGGTGAGCAGCACGTTCGCGGCTTGCTCCCCGCCCATGACGCTGATGCGCGCGTTGGGCCACATCCACAGAAAACGGGGCTGATACGCGCGGCCGCACATGCCATAATTCCCCGCGCCAAAGGACCCGCCAATGATGACCGTGAGCTTGGGCACCGTGGCCGTAGCCACCGCGTGTACCAGTTTGGCCCCATCCTTGGCGATGCCTCCGGCCTCGTATGCCTTCCCCACCATGAAGCCGGTGATATTCTGCAAAAACAGCAGGGGAATGCCCCGCTGCTGGCACAGTTCGATGAAATGGGCGCCCTTCAGCGCGCTTTCGCTGAAGAGGATGCCGTTGTTGGCCAGGATGCCCACGGGATACCCGTGGATATGCGCGAAGCCCGTGACCAGGGTGGTCCCGTAGCGGGCTTTGAACTCATGGAAGCGGCTGCCATCCACCAGTCGGGCGATGATCTCCCGCACGTCGTAGGTCTCGCGGAAGGTGCGGGGGAGAATGCCGTAGATTTCTTCGGGCGGATAGAGAGGGTCTTCGGGCGGTTGCACGTCCAGGTAGTGCAGCCAGGAAGGCCGGGGCGCGCGGCGTTTGGGTAGGGCTTCCACGATGGCGCGGGCGATCTCGATGGCGTGCTCATCATCCTCCGCGAAATAATCGGCCACACCCGATTTGGTCGTGTGCACCTCCGCACCGCCCAACTCATCCGCGGTGACGCTCTCCCCCGTGGCCGCTTTGACCAGGGGCGGCCCCCCCAAAAAGATGGCGCCTGTGCCCTTGACGATGACCGCCTCATCGCTCATCGCGGGCACGTACGCGCCCCCCGCGGTGCTCAGGCCCATGACCACCGCGATCTGAGGGATGCCTTTAGCGCTCATCCGGGCCTGATTGTAGAAAATGCGGCCAAAATGCTCCTTGTCTGGGAACACTTCGGCCTGCAAGGGTAGGAACGCGCCACCCGAATCCACCAGATAGACGCAGGGCAGATAGTTTTCCTCCGCAATTTCCTGCGCGCGCAGGTGCTTCTTCACCGTCATGGGGAAATAGGAGCCGCCCTTGACCGTGGCGTCGTTGGCCACAATCATGACTTCGCGGCCCGCGACCCGGCCAATGCCTGTGACAATGCCTGCCGCGGGCGCCCGACCATCGTACATGTCCCAGGCAGCCAGAGGGGAAAGCTCCAAAAAAGGCGAGCCTGGGTCTAGCAGTCGGCGGATCCGTTCCCAAACGAAGAGCTTGCCCTGTTGATGATGCCGTCGTAAATACTTTTCACCACCGCCCTGATGCACCTGCTCAATACGCTGACGCAGCTCCTCAGCCAATTGTCGATGATGTCGCGCGTTTTCCTGAAACCGGGGATCGTTGGGATCAATGAAGGTGGGGAGAATGTCAGCCATGGAAATACCTCGGAATTCTTGCCCGCAGGTGGCAAGTGGAGGGAACGCAGATTTTCGCAGATATTCGTCATGCTGAGCCAGGTTGGCGCGGGAAGCCAAGTACGTGATGCGTAATGCGTGATGCGTAAGGCTCTCACGTTTCACGTTTTCACGCATCACGCCCGTTGTCGCCTCGCTCAACGTAGGCCTGGCGATTCGCAATCCTAATCCTGATCCGAATCCTATTTACAAAGCAGTCATCACGAACGGCAGTTCGCCGATACGAATGAAAACGCCTCGCGGCCAGGGCGGCGTGACTCGTATTCCGTATTGCGTATTGCGTAACGACTGGACGGAATACGGAATACGCAATACGAACCTTTGCCGACTCGCCCAACGTCGGCCTGGCGATTCCTCAGCAACCAGCGATCATTCTATTTTCATAGCAGTATAGCACAGACATGAGCTGCTGACGAAAGCCCTTGGATGGTCCATGAGGGGATCGATGTTCTCCCATATGAGGATTTGTGGGATTCAGGAATCTGTCTTATACTCAGATTCGTCCCCCGTAACCTTTTTCGGCCCTTCACGTCATCTTTTGCAAATCGCTCTTCCTTGGGGGCGGAGCACTGTGCCAGTGTCGTGACGGGGCATGGTGACTTCCCCTGTTTCGTTGTTTCAGGAGGCAACTCATGAGATCTTTCCCCCATTTTCGTCGCGTCCTTTGGGGCATCCCCGTGTTCGTTCTTTTGATCATCGGGCTGAGTATGCAAGTTTTGGCGTCCCCCGGCAACCCGCCGCCCGAAGCGAAGTTCGGGCCCGCGGTGGATATCTCTCGTCCCCATGCCGGGGATCATATCCTGGTGAAACTCGTGCCCGAAGCCGCGGCCGAGCCCGGATGGAAGCATGTATTCGGGCCCTGGTATCGCGTGCCTTTGGCCCCGGGTGAAACGCCCCAGCAAGCGCTCTATCATTGGGCTTCGCAGCCTCAGGTGGCGAAGGTGGAGCTGGATTACCTGATCCAGACCGTGCCCGAACCCCATCGCGCCGCGCCGGACCGTGTTTCGGAAATGGCCTGGCGCTACGAGCCCAACGATCCCTACTTCTTCGACCAATGGAACTTCTTCCATGTCCAGGCTCCAGAAGCCTGGAAACGGGGCTGGACCGGTTCAGGCACCACGGTCGCGGTCATTGATACTGGCGTGTGGCCTGGGCCCGACCTGGCCTGTCGTACCTTCGTCAACCCGGTGCGGATTATCAGCGGCACCGTGACCACCGGCATGGCCGCGGTGCAGGATGACAACGGCCACGGCACCCATGTGATAGGCACGGTGGCCCAATGCACCAACAACCATTTCCGAGACGCGGGCATCGCCTTCGATGCCAACATCATGCCCGTGAAGGTGCTTAACGGGGAAGGGGTAGGAGAGGATGCGGATGTGGCCGCGGGCATCATCAGCGCCACCGTGGCCGGTGTGGATGTGGTGAATCTTTCCTTGGGCCAGACGTGTACTACCGATAATTACCAGGATTGTGGCAGCGCTATTGTCAATGATGCCATCGAGCAGGCTTCTAACGCGGGGGTGATCCTTGTGGCTGCGGCCGGGAATGAAACCAGCGCCCATGTGTCCCACCCCGCGAATCACCCTGATGTCATCGCCGTAGGCGCCACCGATATGATGCTAGACCCCGCGCCTTACACCAATTATGGGGTCAACCTCAGCCTCATGGCCCCTGGCGGAGACCTGGACCAGGACCTGAATAACGACGGCTACCCCGATGGTATCGAGCAGGAAACCCGACTGCCCGGGGATACCGACTGGCACAGCTACTTCTTTGAAGGCACCTCCATGGCCTCGCCCCATGTGGCCGCGGCCGCGGCCCTGTTGCGGGCTGCATTCCCCACTGCGACTGCGGCTCAAATCCGTGCCGCGTTGGAAGACGCCGCCCTGGATCGCGGCCTTCCGGGGTTCGATACCGACTTTGGTCATGGTATCTTGCAAATCGACGATGCCTTTTGTCAGCTTGCCGGTGCCAATTGTACGGATCTTCTCACCAACGGGGACTTCGAAGACCTAACGGGCTGGCAATTCGATAGCTCCTCCGGCGTTCCTATCCCCGCCTATTCCATCGATCAAGCGGTGACCGGCGTCCGTTCCATGTATTTCGGCATGAATCCTCCGGTCGTTACCATGGGGCAGGGCAGCGAAGATCCCGAGGCCGCGGGCATTCTTTCACCTGATTCAGGCTATCACCATCGCATCTATCAAGACATCCCTGTGCCCGCGGATGTGGATGATGTCTTTATCGACTTCTGGTACCTTCCCTGCACCAACGACAATAATATCGCGCGGGACTGGCAGCGTTTTTGGGTCTATGCTCCCGATGATCCTTATAACGACAACCTGCGTAAGGAATACATGCGCATCCTGGATGATGACTGTGTTTGGAAGCATGTGACCTACAAGATCAACAAGAACTACAAAGGACGCACCTTGCGCATCAACTTCTCGGTGCACAATAACAGCAAGACCAAATCCCTAACCTGGATGTATCTGGATCGGGTGCGGCTCATCGGGGTGACCTACGCTCCCCCGGTCACCTATACGCCTACGCCCACGCCTACGAACATCGTTACCCCAACGCATACCCCTACATCGACCCCTACTCCAACCACCACTCTGACCCCCACCCATACGCCGACCCCTACCCAGACTCCAACTGCTACAC
>JALWZT010000088.1 GCA_027002405.1 Anaerolineae bacterium
CCCCCCCACACCACCCAACCCACGCATCCCCGTCCCCTACCCCAAATCCGTCGACGTGGACGAAAGCACCAACCGCGTCTACGTGGCCAGTCGCACCGAAGATGACATCTACGTCATCAACGGCAACGACAACACCATCCTCACCACCATCCCCGTGGGCCACGTTCCCTTCGGCATCGCGGTCAACGAAACAACCCATCGCGGCTACGTGGCCAACACCGCCAGCGATACCCTGTCGGTCATTGACCTCACATCCAACCAGGTCATCGAAACCATCCCCTTCCCCGCAGGCAGCCAACCCTTGCAGGTCGCGGTCAATCCTCAAACCAACAAGATTTATGTCACCTTGCATCAACACAGCGACCTGGCCGTCATCGACGGCAACACCCACCAGGTGATCAAAACCCTGCACAACCTGCCCGGGGCCTTCGACGTGGTGGTCAACAGTCTGGATAACCAGGTGTACGTCAGCGCCCGAGATGGCCACTTCGTCAGCATCATCGATGGCAGCATCGACGAAGAACACACCCGCCTCTTCCCCGGCGGGGAACCCTTCGCCATGGCCTTTGACCCCAACCTCAAACAACTCTACATGATGATCGACCCGGACAGCCTCCTGGCGCTGCTGGACCTGCCTTTCTACCTGCCCCTTCCCAACCTCTTCCACCAAAACGAACCCAATCCCAACGCGCTGGTAACCTTCGAAGTCAAACCCCATTGGGACTTTGGCAAACGCGCGGTCCGCTTCGCGGGGGAAGCAGGTCCCCAAGGCGGCGTGGGCCTCGCGGCCAACCCCACCACCGGCCATGTCTTCATCAGCAACAGCGCGGCCAATACCCTCAGCGTCTTCGATGGCCGCACCCTCATCCCCCTGGCCACCGTGCCCATGGAGGGAGACCCCGGCGACATCGCGGTCAACACCAACAACAGTTGGGTGTACATCAGCAACCGCAGCGCCAATCTCCTGCGCATGATCGTGGATATATGGTAACCCAACGCCTGGAAACCCTGCTTCACACCCCGGTGCGTCGCCTGGCTCCCCTGAGTGGCGGCTGCGTGGGCGAAGTCTACCAGGCCGACCTGGCCGATGGCCGGCAGGTGGTCGTCAAAGTCGATAACAGCGCCTCGCCGGTGCTGCACAAAGAAGCCTGGATGCTGGACTACCTGGCCCGGCACGCCCCCCATCTGCCCGTGCCCCAGGTCCTCCACCACGAGCCCGACCTGCTCATCATGAGCTTCCTGCCCGGCCAATCCCGGCTGGATGCGGCCAGCGAAATCCACGCCGCGGACCTCCTGGCCCGGCTTCATGCCATCACCGCGCCTGCCTACGGGCTGGAAACCGACACCCTCATCGGCGGCCTGCACCAACCCAATCCCTGGACCGAAACCTGGCTGGATTTCTTCCGAGACCAGCGCCTGCGCTTCATGGCCCGCGTCGCGTATGACGCGGGCCGCTTGCCTCTGGACCTCCTCAAACGCATCGATACCCTGGCCGCTCGCCTCGATTCCTGGCTGGATGCCCCGCCCCGGCCCGCGCTCATCCACGGCGACATCTGGAGTGGGAACGTCCTGGCCCAGAAGGGCCGCATCACAGGCTTTTTGGACCCCGCCATCTACTACGCGGACCCCGAAATGGAGCTGGCCTTCATCACCCTTTTCCACACCTTTGGCGACCCCTTCTTTACCCGCTACGCGCAACAGGCCGGCATCCGCCCCGGCTTTTGGGAAATCCGCCGGGACCTCTACAACCTCTATCCCCTCCTGGTCCATGTCCGTCTCTTCGGCCACAGCTATGTAACCTCGGTGCAACGCATCCTGGACCGATATCTCTAACCCCATCGTGCCTTCTCGTTACTTGTGCAGTCAATGCGGGCGCCCCATCTCTCCCGCTCAGAACCGTTGCCCCCACTGCGGCGCGGAGATCGATTGGGAAAAAGCCGTGGGGCGGGTGGTGCATCTGGGGTATGAACCCCGGGCCCGGCGCAGGCGCCGTCGGCGCCGCCGCGCCTGGCTGGCCTTGTTCATCCTCCTGAGCCTCGGCATGCTGGCAGCATGGGCCTGGCAACAGCCCGGGATGCGAGCTCGCTGGCAGGCTTTTGAACCCGGCCAGGACTATCGGGCCGGGATAGCCAGCCTGAAGGCCGGGGATTGGGAGCAGGCCCGGGCCCACTTCATCCATATGCTCACCCCCCCGCCTGCCACACCTCCCTCACCGTACCCT
>JALWZT010000089.1 GCA_027002405.1 Anaerolineae bacterium
CCCCACCGCCCTCACCTTCCCCTACTCCTATCACGATCCCTCCTACCTCCTCGCCCCCTCAGGCCCAGGTGCCCCCTGCTGCATCCTGGCCCACCAAAGTCCCGACCGCGATCGCAGCCACCCCATCCACGCAAGCCAGTCCCTTTGGTTGGTTGCTTTACATCCTGTTGATCGCGGTGTTCATCTTCATTCTGATATTGGGATATTTGCTTTTGCGCCAAATTTGGGGGCAGATCACCAGCCAGGAGCCACCCCCGGCTGAACCCAGCATCTCCACCCCCGTGGAGATTCCTTCGGAGGCACCGCCAGCGTCTCCGCCGCAGCCTATGCCACCTCCGCCTCCACCACCTTCTCCCTCCACGCCGGAGCCTCCGGAGTAGATAGAGTCATCAGTGATCAGTAATCAGTCATCAGTAATCAGTGTTCAGTATGCAGTGTTCAGTAGTGCCGAGGCTAGAGAAACAGCGCGCCTGCGGGGCTAGCCGGAATTATCCGGCGCCGTTTTATAGCCCGGCGACTTCATCGCCGGGCGGGCGTCAAAGACCTTGAAGGTCTGGGAGACCCTTCAAGGTCTGGCCAGCGTTGGCCCGACGGGGACATATCCTCGCCCGGTTGGGCCTGTCTGCGCAGGCAGACAGGCGGCCAAAGGCCCCCAGCCCCGACTTCGAGTCGGCGGGGCCAAGGCGCCCAGCAACCGGCTTGAGGTTTGCCAACAGCATCACTTCATCGCCGGGCGGGCGTCAAAAGACCTTGAAGGTCTGGGAGACCCTTCAAGGTCTGGAACTGGCGTTGGCCCGACGGGTGGTGGTGCGAGGGCTTGCCGCCAGCGTCGGGGGATGAAGTCCCCCGGCACCCTCTTCGATACGAAAAAAACCCCGGCCCGAAGGCACGGGGGCAAAGAAGGAGGCAGGGCGCATCATGCCGACATTCAAGGATGGGGGTGGGGTTGTGGGAATCCCTGGGTCACCCAGGTTTCCACCTTCTGGCTAAGGCGGGCCAAGATGTCATCGGCTTGCTCCTGGGACAACTTCCCTTGGGCCACGGCCTGATCCAGCCGGTCCTTTTCCGCCGCGGTGATGGCATCGATCAATGCCTGACCGGAGCTTCCATGTTCGGTGGCAATCTGTTCGGGCGTTTGGCCTTCGCGCAGGGCCTGGAGGAAATCCCGCACGGGCATGTCCAGGGTTTCGGCCGAAATCCGCACCCATGCTTTCATGTGCTTGAAGGCGCGGCCCGGGCCTGGATGGCGGTGGCCCCGACGAGGGGGCAAGCCTTGTTCGATAAAGCGGGCGATGATCTTTTCGCCCTGCTCATTCCAGGTGGCTTGCAGGGCTGCAGCCAGATCTTCGGTAGAAACGCCAGCGTCCGCGGCCAATTCGGCTGGGGTCTGTCCCTGACGGAGGGCCTGAACCAGCTCCTGCGGCTCCATGTGCAGGGTTTGGGCCGCGGTCTCCACCAGGGCCCGAAGCACGGCTCGTACCGGGTCTGGCGGCGCGGGTTGGCCTTGGGCCAGGGCAGCCAGGGGCAGGATTCCGAGTAACAGGACCGCCACCAGGGCGGCTAATAGCAGCTTCTTTCTCTTGGACATCGTTCACCTCGTGTGATGGAGCGTTAAAATGTTTGGTCTATCTTGATCATCACACAAGATTGTTAGGAAAGTTTTAGCTGCCGGAGAAGAAATTGTAAATTCTACGAACGGTGGTTCACTGATACCGGGGGAAAATGGGGACGCAGATTTTCGCAGATGTTCGTCATGCTGAGCGACCGAAGGGAGCGAAGCATCTAGCGAGCGAAGCGAGCGCCATGCCGTGGTTTTTGCGCTTCGCTAGATTCCTCGGTCGCTTCGCTCCCTCGGAATGACGTCGCGTGGCTCTACTGATTACTGATAACTGATCACTGATTACTCTATTTACAAAGCAAGCGTCAAACCTCATGCGTCATGACTTGACGTTTCACGTTTTACGTTTGACGCCCGTTGTCGCCTCGCTCAACGTTGTCCTGACGACCTCAATCCTAATCCTGATCCGAATCCTATTTACAAAGCAGTCCGACGGCGGGCCACCCCGCGCCGATACCGACGAAAATGCCTCGCGGCCAGGGCGGCGTGACTCGTATTCCGTATTGCGTATTGCGTAACGACTGGACGGAATACGGAATACGCAATACGAACCTTTGCCGACTCGCCCAACGTCGGCCTGGCGATTCCTCAGCAACCAGCGATCATTCTATTTTCATAGCAGTCACCCCGAACGGCAGCTCGCCGATACGGATGAAAACATCTCGCGGCCACGTTGGGGCGGGAAGCCGAGCCCGGGATGCGTAATGCGTGATGCGTAAGGCTCTCACGTTTTACGTTTCACGCATCACGCCCGTTGCCGTCTCGCTCAACGTGGACCTGGCGATCCGCAATCCTAATCCTGATCCGAATCCTATTTACAAAGCAGCGCGGCCTGGACAATGCCCTGGGCTTCCTCCAGAATGCGCTCCAGATGCTCCTGGCCCAGAAAACTTTCGGCATAGATTTTGTAAATATCCTCGGTGCCCGAAGGCCGCGCGGCAAACCAGCCATGTTCGGTGACCACTTTCAGCCCACCGATGGCTGCGCCATTGCCCGGCGCTCGGGTGAGCTTGGCCAGAATAGGCTCCCCGGCCAGGGTGTCGGCCTGGACCTTTTCGGGCGAGAGTTCTTTGAGGATCGCTTTCTGTTCGGGGGTGGCCGGCGCGTCAATGCGGCGGTAGACGGGGTCGCCGAACCGTTGCGTCAAAGCCCGATAGTGTTCCCATGGGTCCTTCCCGGTTTGGGCTAAAATCTCCGCGGCCAGAAGGTCCATAATAAACCCATCCTTATCCGTGGTCCACACAGAGCCATCCATGCGCAAGAAGGAGGCCCCGGCACTTTCTTCCCCACCAAACCCATAAGAACCATCCAAAAGCCCCGGCACAAACCATTTGAAGCCCACCGGAACTTCTACCAGAGGCCGACCCAGCGCCTGGGCCACCCGGTCGATCATAGAGCTGGAAACCAGGGTCTTTCCCACCGCAGCATCGGGGCGCCATCCCGGCCGATGCTGAAAGAGGTAGTGCACCGCGACCGCCAGGTAATGATTGGGGTTCATCAACCCATGCCGGGTGACAATGCCGTGGCGATCGTAGTCGGGATCGTTGCCAAAGGCGATATCGAATTGATCCTTGAGCTGGATAAGCCGGGCCATGGCATAAGGGGATGAGCAATCCATGCGGATTTTGCCATCTTTATCCACGGTCATAAAACCGAAGGTGGGGTCCACACGCGGATTGGTGACCTGGATATCCAGGCCGTAGATGTCGGCTATGGGTTCCCAATAGGCCACCCCCGAACCGCCCATGGGGTCCACCCCCAACGCGATCCCCGCCCGGGCAATGGCCTCCATGTCCACCACATGCTTCAAATCCTGCACATAGGGCGTGATGTAATCGTAGAAAACCGTGGTTTCCGCCTTGATGGCTTGTTCGAAGGGGATGCGTTTCACCGCGCGCAGGCCTTCTTGCAGGATCGCGTTGGCTCGGGCCTGAATCAACGCGGTGATCTCGGTGCTGGCCGGACCTCCGGTGGGCGGGTTGTACTTGAAACCGCCATCTTCCGGAGGATTGTGCGAAGGCGTGATGACAATCCCATCGGCCCGGGCCTGGGGATGGTCTCGATTCCAGGTCAGGATGGCATGGGAGATGACCGGGGTCGGGGTATAGCCCAGGTTGGCCTGAATGTAGAGGGGAACCTGGTGTGCGGCCAGGACTTCCACCGCGGTGATCAGTGCAGGCTCCGAAAGGGCGTGGGTGTCCATGCCCAAAAAGAGGGGACCGTGGATCCCATGCCCCCGGCGGTATTCCACAATGGCCTGGGTGATGGCCAAAATGTGGTCTTCGTTAAAGCGTTTTTTCAGAGAAGAGCCGCGGTGACCGGATGTTCCAAAGGTCACCCGTTGCGTGGGGTCCGTGGGATCGGGGTGGAGGGCGTAATAGGCTGCCACCAATCGAGGGATGTTGGGCAGCAACGTTTGGGGCGCGGGCTTTCCCGCGAGGGGATGCAGGGCCATGATTTCACCTCCGCATAACGATGAAAATGGGGACGCAGATTTGCGCAGATGCGACGCAGATATTCGTCATGCTGAGCGACCGGAGGGAGCGAAGCATCTAGCGAGCGAAGCGAGCGCTATGCCGTGTTTTTTGCGCTTCGCTAGATTTCCTTCGGCGAGGTCCTTCACTTCGTTCAGGACAGGCTCAGGACATGCCTCGGTCGCTTCGCTTCCTCGGAATGACGTCGCAAGGCTCTATTTACGGAACAGTCACCATGAGCGGTGGCTCACCACATAACGATGAAAATAGAACGCAGTCTGCAGGTTTGCAGGTGGCACGTGGCAAGTGGTCACGGTGTGCGTCTCAGACATTTGGCGTGGTTTAGCCGAGCGAAGTGGCGTCTGCCACGCCCGCCCGGCGATGAAGTCGCCGGGCTATAAAACGGCGCCGGATAATTCCGGCTACTCCCGCAGGGGCGTTGTTTCTAGCCTCGGCACTACTGAACACTGAAGACTGAACACTGATTACTGATAACTGATCACTGATTACTCGTGCCCGCGCCTAACCTCGGCCTGACAATCCTCAATCCTAAACCTGATCCTATTTACGGACCAGCTTATCCAAAAAGCCACGAATGGCCTGGGCCACGATCAAGGGTTGTTCCAACATAAGCATGTGCCCGCCCCCTTCGATCAGGGCAAAGTCCGCGTGGGGCAGATGTTCGGCCATATACCGCCCGTATTTTTCGGGCGTCATCTTGTCCATATCCCCCGAAATCACCAGAGCTGGGGTTTGAATCTGCGCCAGCCGGTCTCGCACGTCGAAGACATGACACGCGGCCCAATCTCCAACCATCACATCCGGGGGAACGGCGACAAATTGGCGGATGAATTGCCGTTTCATCTCGGGCGTGGCCCGTTGCCCATAGGCCCAATCCACCAACATCTCTGCTACCTGCTGGGGATGGGTACGCACCCCCTGCAAAATGTCGGGGTGGACTCGCAATCGTGCTCCGGTGGCCACCAGAATGATCCCCGCCAGGTCTTGAGGGTAGGTCAAGGCATAGTGTTGTGCGATGGCGCCGCCCATGGAATGGCCCGCCAACACAAAGGGAGGCAACGCCAAGGCCTGGGCCCAATCCCGGATCACCTCGACATAATCGGCTATCTGATCGCGTCCCGGGCCTTGAGACTTGCCATGCCCCGGCAAGTCCAGCGCGTACACCTGGAACCCGGGCAAACGGCGAATTTGGGGCGGCCAGTGATACAAATTACCCCCCGCGCCATGAACCAACACCAGCGGGGGGTTGGTCCCTGTGGGGTCGTCCTGGTGCAGCGTGTAATGGAGTCGTTGGTTTTGGACAGTCAGATAAGGCATGAGGGACACCTCGTCGCTAGAATCAAGAGCGAAAGGCCAGCCACAGCGCGGCCAGAAGGAAGGCAAAGGTGAGCAGGCCCAGAGGAATCACCCACCCGAGCCCATGGTCGCGACGCTGGACCCGCCAGTGGTCCACCTGGAGGGGCTCGTCTGGGCGTAGGTGAACCTGCGATGCGCCATGGAGGCGGATCTTCAAAGGGTGGGGGGGATTGAGGTCATACTTGCGGGGAGGGCGCCGGCCCAACGTGACGGTGATGGATGTGGGGGTCGCGTCGGGCCCGGGGTAGAGCAACAGCCTGGACCCATCTACCCGCAGGGTGAGGGTGCCACCGGCAGGGAGCACCCCGACCTGCCCTGTGGACCCCCGGGGGTCGGGCGAGGTGTGATAGGTGTCGGAGATGATGGCCCAATGGTCGGGAGGATGCGCGCCTGGGTGCATCACCGGGGCCGCGGCCACCCCGGGGGCATATTGCTTGAGGGCTTCGTAGGCCGGGGTGGGTGTGAAATCAGGCTCCAGAAGACGGAAATAGTATTCGGGTTTGCCTTCCTGCTTCCAGCGGTCGTCGGGCCGCTTCAGATACCACACATTCGCGACACCCAACCAGGGCCATTCCTGCTGAATGCGTTGGTAGGCTTCCACCAGATACCGGGCCTGTTGTGCGGGGGTGACCTGGCCGAAGCGTTTATCGGGGATCTCGTCAGGAACCGCGTTCCAGTTCATTTCACTGATCCAGATAGGTTTGTGCGCGTCCCCATGAGCGACCATCAGGTCTCGCATGAACAGCGGGCGAGAAAAATTCAGCACGCGAGGGTTCATGCGGCGATCGGTGGGGCCGGACCATAAGCCATATCCCTGCATGGCCACGATATCGAAACAATCGCCCGCGCCCGCGTCGTACAAACGCTCCATGAAAAGAAAATCATTGAGCGCGTTGCCTGGGGGTGTCGCGGCGGGGTCCAGCACGATGGTGGAAGCCATGGCCCCATTGATGATGACCACGTCGGGATCGGCCGCTCGGGCCGCGTCGGCCGCCTGGCACAAAAGACGGGCATAATCTTCGGGGCTGATGGGGTAGTTCCCCCATTCAGGGTAGATGTTCGGCTCGTTCCATAACTGATAGTAGCGAACCCGGCCTTTGTAGCGGCTGACCAGGGTATAAACAAAATCCGCGAAGTCGCTGTAGTCATCGGGAGGGGCATAGGACCCCACCTGGTTCCCCTGGGCCCGGGTCCACGCGGGGGGGTTGCTGACCCGCACAATCAGCTCCATGTCATAATGTGCTGCCAGGTCCACGATATGATCGTACTTTTCCCAGGCAGAGCGGTAGGGCTCGTGCCGTCGGTCTTGAAAATCCCCTTTTCCGTGGATTTCAATATCCTCCCAGGGGAACTCCTGCCGCAACCAATGAAACCCCGCGGCCGCGGCCATGGCCACGCTGCGTTCCCGCACATCAGGGTCTGGCTCCTGTTCCAGAAAGGTATTCACGCCAAAGGGATTCACCCCGCTGTACGCGGCAGGGATGTCGTTGGCCAGGTGGACCCGGGGACGGAGCTGATCCGCGGTGAGGTCAGTGAGGCCTTTGAGCTGCGCGGGGAAGGCCTCTTCGCCCGTCCAATAATACAAAGCGTTGGTGCGCCAAAAGATGGCTAACACCAACGCCAAGGTGAGTATAGGGATGGGGATGAAGAGGGCGATGGCGAGTTTCCGCAGTTTCTCCGGATCAGAGAACAGGGTCACCGTACTGTGCCGTTGGTAAGAGAGAAGGAATTAGTTTTTGTAGAAGGTGATGCCTGTGCACTGGACGCTTTCGTTGATAGTCATGGTCCATTTTTCGGACAAAGGCGTCAGGTCGCCGAAGCCGGTTTGTACCGTTTGACCGCCCGGTGGCAGGGGTTCATTGGGGCAAGGCACCACGTAAATTTCGACTGGCGTGCCAGGTGGAGCGGGCCCCCCAAAGGGTGAAAAGCCCCACACGCCATCGCCGACGCCATCACAGCCGGAACATTTGGTGTTGCGCGGGCCGTAGAAGGCGATATGGACGCAGACGCCGTTGATGGGATTGTTCTGGCGATCGCGAACAAAGCCACTGAAATAAGTCTGGCCCGGGTTGGGATCGCAGCGCCAGGTGCCTTCGCCCAAGATGTAAGGATATTTGGGCTTGGGGGGCTGGGTGGGGATAGGGG
>JALWZT010000090.1 GCA_027002405.1 Anaerolineae bacterium
CCCTCCCCCTACGCCCCCGCCGCAGTCGATATCCCTTTGGAGCAGGTTCCGGTCGAGGCACGGCTGCGGGCTGCCCAGCTCATCGAGGATATGCGAGGCACCTCCCTCGCGCCTGGGTGGAGGCAGGCTGTGCTGGGGGACACCGTGCGACCTCTCTATCGCCCCGATATCGACACGCCGGCCTATTACGAATTCCAGGTGCTGGCGAACAATGAACCGGCCGGGTTCATCGTCGTCAGCACGGGCGAGCATGATTTCCCCATCGCCCACTGGAATTTTAGCGGCGAGCCGCCTACCCGTCTGCTGGACCGCAGGGCCACGGAACAGGAAAAACAGCCCGCGCGCTATTACAGGCTGGATGCCCTGGATTACGCGGCCGAGGACGCGCAGGGGGAACTCATCGCCCCCTTGACCACCCTACCCCTCAAGGTTTCGGGCATGGATCCGGCCTGGCTTGATCAGCCCGTGGAACTGAGCCAGGTGACTTGGCAGCCTGCGACGACCGGCGCCGACGATCAGAACCCACCCACTCAAGGGGAATTTCAGCGCGTGGGCCCGGAACGGTCTTCCCTGCAACTGGGCGCCTGGACATCGTGGAGCCAGCTTAAACAGGAATACAGCCAGGCCTATGGTGTGCTCATCGAGGCCTTGCGTCGAGACGCCGTGGAGGAATGGGACGTGGAACGCCGTCTCCTGGAGGAAGGCGAAACCCTGGTGCCGGGGGATGTGCGCACTCTGGCACTTTTGTGTAGCACGCCCGCCATCCATCTCGAGGGCGCGGGCGCGGGGCATGTAGACGCGCGCATGCTCACCCGGTCCGGGCTGCCTCCGGCCTATCAGATCACGGTCCTGAGCGCGGTCGCGGGCCAGGCATTGCCGTTGGATGTGTTCATCGACTGCCCGGGGCAGACCCCCCTCGTCTATCACTACACCATCATCCAGGAACCCCCGACCCTGTTCCTCCCCATGTTCCAGCGACAATCCCGCAACGGCTACATGGGCACCCTGCTCGAACCCTTCGCGGCGAACTGGACGCAGGACCAGGGCTCCTACTGGGCCTGGGCCGGAACCAATGATCAGACCATGTATCGGCAAACGACCTTTGTGCGCCCTCCCAACATTGGCACGTGTTTCAGTGGGTGCGGGGCCACGGCCTGGGCCATGCTCTTTGGTTGGGCCGATTATCAGGCAGAAAGCCCCTACTGGACCTACTGGCATCCTCGCTACGGCCTCTATCGCAAGGATGGCGGCAAAGGCGCGAACGTGCGCGCGCCCCTGACCATGACCAAGGGCATCGAGAACATCACCTGGGAGATCAAAGATGACATCGCCACCTGGTGCGCGTTCGGCAGCGCGCCCACCTTCCCCTGGGATATGCACCAGGCCGCGCGCTATTTTCAGGGACGCACCGGCACGCATTTGCGAACCCATTACGATGTGTTCGGCATTCCCGAACGCCGTCTGCGCGAATACGCCCGGGATTCGATTTTCTACCGCAAAACCCCGGCCATCATCGGCACGGGCTGGCTCAAGCACTATCCTTTGGCCTATGGCTACTATTTCCGCTCCTACCGCTTCCTCTTCTTCTGGAAGCGATACCACCGCTATTTCTGGGTCAACCAGGGCTGGGGCGGTGCTGGCAATGGCTGGGTCCCGGCCCGCACCTGGTTCGCCGGTGAAATCTGGCCGTAAGGTAACCACTAAGGACACTAAGGACACTAAGGCACAAAGGGAAAAATAAAAAATTTCTTCGTGTCTTTGTGACTTTGTGCCTTCGTGGTAAAAACGTCTTGCAGAAGGGGCTGTATAGTTACGCCGTAAGCTCCGTTTAGAGTGAGCAGTGATCAGGCACCACGCGCGGCAGCTCGCCGATACCGAGAAAACGCCTCGCAGCCACGTTGGCGCGGGAAGCCGATTTCGTCAAGCGTCAAACGTCATGCGTCATGACCTGACGTTTCACGTTTTACGTTTGACGCCCATTGTCGCCTCGCTCAACGTTGTCCTGACGACCTCAATCCTAATCCTGATCCGAATCCTGTTTTCAAAGCAGTCCAACGGCGGGCTCGCCCGCGCCGATACGGACGAAAACGCCTCGCGGCCAGGGCGGCGTGACTCGTATTCCGTATTGCGTATTGCGTAACGACTGGACGGAATACGGAATACGCAATACGAACCTTTGCCGCCTCGCCCAACGTGGGTCTGGCGCTCTTAATCCT
>JALWZT010000091.1 GCA_027002405.1 Anaerolineae bacterium
CACCCCCATTCCCGCCGTGCCCCAACCCGTGATCCAGCGCCCGGTCACCCGCACCCGCTCCAGCCGTTGATCATGCCCACACCCACCACACACACGCACGCCTTCCGGGCCATGAACTGCCAGATGGCCGCCTGGGTCCGCACCGATGACGCCCATCGAGCCCGGGCGGCCCTGCGGGCGGTCGAACGCTGGATGCAGCGGGTGGAGCGGGAACTCAGCCGCTTCCGGCCCGACAGCGACCTCAGCCGCCTCAACGCCGCGGCCGGGCGTCCCTATCGGGCCGGAGAGATACTACGGTCATCGCTTCCACCGCGGCCGAGGCCGACGCCCTGGCCCTGATGCTGGTCGTCATGGGCCTGGAGGCCGCGGCATCCTGGCTCACCGCTCACCCCCCCATCCCCGCTCTCCTGACGCTCAACGATGGACGGACATACCAAAACCCGGCCTTTGCCCCTCACGCCCGGGCCTACTTCCCGGCCTACGCCTGAACCCGACTACGAATCCGCGGTCTCCTGGCAGAGCGCCCTCGCCTTCTTCCTGGCTGCGACCCTGGGCGCAGCCCTGGCTCTGTGGCTGCTGCCCCACATCCTGCCCATCTTCTTCTCCGACATCGCCGCGCAGAAGGCGTACTGGCATCTGGCCCGCGCCTCGGGCGTCATCGCCTACCTGTTGCTCTGGCTCAGCGCCGCGCTGGGACTGCTCATCACCAACCGCATGGCCCGGGTCTGGCCCGGCGGCCCCACCGCCTTCGACCTCCACCAATTCACCAGCCTCCTGTCCCTGGCCTTCACCGGCTTCCACGCCCTCATCCTTCTGGGCGATGATTACATCAGCTATTCCCTGGCGCAAATCCTCATCCCCTTTGCGGCCGCGGGCTACCGGCCCATCGCCACGGGCCTGGGACAGGTCGCCTTCTATCTTGCGATCATGGTCACCTTCAGTTTCTACGTGAAAAAACGCATCGGGCGCAGGGCATGGCGCATCATCCACTACGCCAGCTTTCTCCTCTTCATTCTCATCATCCTGCACGGACTGACCGCAGGCACAGACGCATCCTCGCTGCGGTACTTGTATCTGGTCAGTTTTGGCAGTATCCTATTTCTGACCCTCTACCGCATCCTCATCACCCACGCCACAAAAACCACATCACTCGAAAGGAGGGATTCATGACTCGCAAAACCTGGATCATCCTCGCCATTGTCGCGATACTTTTTCTCATTCCCGCCATATTCGCCTTCGCCTCTGGCGGGCCCACCAACCCGCCCGTGGAACGTCAGGTGGATTGGGACTCTCCTCAGACCAAAGAACTTTTCTATCGCGCCTGCGCCGACTGCCACAGCCATGAGACCAAATGGCCCTGGTACAGCAAAATCCCGCCAGCATCCTGGCTGGTCGTCCACGACGTGAACGAAGGCCGGGAGAAATTCAACATCTCCGCCCAAGATATGGGCGAGGCCGATGACGCGGCCGAAGCCGTGCTCGAAGGGGAGATGCCTATGAAAATTTACACCGTCATGCACCCCGAGGCCCGGCTCACCGACGCCCAACGCCAGGCCCTGGCCCAAGGGCTGCAAAAGACCTTCGGCGGCGAGTTGGGTGAAAATGAAGGCGAGCACGAGGAAAAAGACGACGATTGACCACGCCCGTGATGCGACCATGCCCGACGCTACGATTCTACTCATCGAAGATGATCCCATGATCGCCGAGCCCTTGCTCTTCGGATTGGAGAGCGAGGGCTTCCGCACGCTGCACGCGACCGCGGGCCCAGAGGGGCTGCGCCTGGCCCGCGAGGCCGCGCCCGACCTCATCCTGCTGGACGTGATGCTGCCGGGCATGGACGGCTTCCAGGTGCTGCGCAAGATCCGGGAGGAATCCACCGTGCCCGTGCTCATGCTCACCGCGCGGGAGCAGGAGATGGATCGGGTCATGGGGCTGGAGAGCGGCGCAGACGATTACATCGTCAAGCCCTTCAGCTTTCGCGAGCTGCTGGCGAGGGTTCGGGCCAACCTGCGCCGCGCGGCCATAAGCCGCCCCGAACCCGCCCATCCCCAACAGATCGACATCGGTCCCATCAGCCTGGACATCGCCGCGCACCTGGTGCGCCGAAACGGCGTTCCCATAGACCTGACCGAAAAGGAATTCGCTTTGCTGGAAGCCCTGATGACCCGTGCGGGCCAGGCCGTGCATCGTCACCAACTGCTGGACCTGGTCTGGGGCGAAGACTGGATCGGCAGCCCCCGCACCCTGGATGTGCACATCCGATGGCTGCGAGAGAAGCTGGAAGACGATCCCTCCTCCCCCCAGCTCATCCTCACCGTACGCGGCTATGGCTACCGCTTCGCTGCACCTGAAGAGATGAAAAGTTCGTAGCACGCAGTCAGAACGTTCCGACGAATTCCCTATCTCGTATTCCGTATTGCTTTGGGCACATGAACGAAATACGGAATACGCACTACGAAACCCAATACGTTTCTTCCCAATATGACCATCCTTCATCGCCTCGATCCCCGACGCAGCCTCACCACCCGCATCATCCTGGTCAACCTCACGCTGATCCTGCTGGCCCTGGGCAGTCTCGCCCTGTGGACGGGCCTGCGCCTGCAAAAGGGCGTCATCGAGGAGGCAGAAGCGGAACTGGAAGTGCGGGCGCTCATCGTTGCCAATGGCCTGCGCGAACCTGTGCAGCAACAATTGGCTTACGAAGAAGCGTACTACGAAAAGGATCAGGAGAAACACGATGAGGATGAGGATGAGGATGAGGATGAGGATGAGGATGATGAGGATGGAGACAAGGACCACACAGTCGTTTTCGCGCCCATCGGTGACCGGGATTTCAAAGCGCTGGTGGATAGCTTTGCGCAGGAGATGAACGCCCGCGTGACCATTCTCGATCCCAACCTCACCGTGCGTTACTCCTCCGATCCCCAAGTGCCGGTGCATGTGGAAGATCGGCATCCCGAGATCCTGGCCGCATTCCAGCAACAGGATGACCATGATATTCGCTTCGATGAATGGACGGGGGAAGACCGGTTGTTCGTCGCCGCGCCCATTCTGGGAAGCGATGGCATCGAGGGCCTGGTGCAGCTTTCCATCTCCACAGCCGATATTCGACAACGGGTGCGGGCCATGTGGCTGACCCTGATCACCGCCACCCTGGTTCTGACTGGGCTCTTCATCCTGGCCTCCATCCTCCTGGGCGAGCAGATCACCCGGCCCCTGCGCCGCTTGACCGCGGCCGCGCATCGGCTGGCCTCGGGCGACCTCAGCGTGCGCATGGAGATGGACCGGCAGGATGAGCTGGGCGATCTGGCCGCGGCCTTCGACCACATGGCTGAGGAGATCAGCCAGTTGCTGGCCCGGGAGCGGGCCTTCGTGGCCAACGCCTCCCACGAACTGCGCAGTCCCGTCACCTCCATCCAGCTCCGGGCGGAGTTGCTACAAATGACCACAGCCGATGACGCCCGCCGCGAGCGCTACATCCGCGACATCCATCAGGAGTCGGAAAACCTGGCCCGGCTGCTCCAGCAACTGCTGGCGCTGGACCGGGCGCAGTCGGCCTCCCCAACGCCGCCCGAACCCCTGGACATCGCGCCATGCCTGCGTCAGGTCGTCGATCTGATGCAGCCCCTGGCCCAACACGCAGGCCTGACCCTGACAACCGACCTTCCCGAATCGCTGCCGCCCGCGCGCCTGGCCGCCCAGGACTGCCAGATCATCCTGCGCAACCTGCTGGACAACGCCATCAAATACACCCCCGCGGGCGGTCGGGTGGCGGTGCAGGCCCGAGCCGTGGAGGATGGCGTGGAGATCGTCGTGCGGGATACGGGCATGGGCATCCCCCCCCAGGACCTGCCCCACATCTTCGACCGCTTCTATCGGGTGGACAAAGCCCGCGACCGCACGGGCAGCGGCCTGGGCCTGGCCCTGGTCAAGGAGATTGTGACCCAGCACGGGGGCGAGGTGTGGGCGGAAGCCACCGAAGGTGCGGGCGCGACGCTGGTGGTGCATCTGCCCGGTGCGGCATGAAGTAGATTTTGACTGGATTGGACTTTTGACAACCAGGTGTCTGTGAGCCACGAAAACTTGACGAAAAGGGAGAACTGCGGCAGAAAGAGGGTATGGACACAAATCTACACATAACCAATCTGCAGCAGTTCCGAACCTCATTCCTTGCGATTCGCTGAAAAATTTTGGAAGTTCGGCGCGAGGTTGGTGGAAAGAGTTCTTTAAGAACTGAAGATACGGTTGCAATGAGGGCATGAACGAAATAAAGCCTGAAATCAAACAAGAACCTGAAATCGAACGAGTCGATGATCTGCCTTTGCTGGGAGCCATGCTGGACACCACGGGCGTTGCGGACATCCTGGATGAGGTGCTTCCACGTCATGGGAATTGGAAAGGGCCCAGCTACGGGAAGCTGGCCGTGGGCTGGCTCATGTATATCCTATCCAAATCCGACCATCGGATGAATCAAGTGGAAGGATGGGCTGAACACCATCAACAGACCTTATCCAAGGTGTTAGGGGAAAAGGTGCGGACCAAGGATTTCACAGATGACCATTTGGGGGCATGACTGACGCAACTGGGCAAGGACGAGTTCTGGGATTTGATAGAAGATGCTCTCAATCAGCATCATTTGCAGGCATTCGCCCTGCCCCGGGAAACGATGCGGTTGGATAGCACCACGGCAGCGGTCTACCATGAGGTGGAAGGGCACACCTTGATTGGCTATGGGCACAGCAAAAATCATCGGCCCGACCTGGCTCAAATCAAGACCTTTGTTGCGGCGCTGGACCCTTTGGCGTTGCCGGTGGTCACGCAGCCGCTGGCAGGCAACCTGAGTGACGATCCGTTATATGTGCCAGCCATCGACCGGGTACGAGAGAGCTTGGGGTCAGGAGAGTGGCTCTATGTGGGGGACACAAAGATGGAGAAGGTGGCCACACGCGCCCACATCGTGAAAGGAGGGGAGTATTATTTACTGCCATTGAGCAGAAAGCATCATCAAGGTGAGCTGCTAGAGCAGTATGTACCTGAGGCACTAGCGGATGAGGGGAGCCTGGAGATACTGGCATCGGATGAAAAGGGATGGCGTAAGAAATTTCTTCGTGTCTTTGTGACTTTGTGCCTTCGTGGTAAAAACGTCTTGCAGAAGGATTCGATAAAATTTCAGCGAATCAGAAGTTCAAGGTCCCCCACGCCCGCCCTCGCGCTCTCCGGTATAGATCACGGCCGCGGCCAGCAGGCTCAGGATCATGAGATCGGGCAGGAAAAGGCTGTTGTCGATCAGACCATGGGCCATCCCTGCCACAAAGCCCGCCCATAAGCCCAGAACCCAGGGCCGCCAGGGATGCTCCAGACCTACCGGGCCCCGCAAACGCTGAAAACCTGTGCCGATGACCCCCAACACCAGTCCCATCCCCGCCACAAACCCCATCACCCCCACCCGGGTGAGGAGATCGAAAATCACATTGTGGGGATGGCTCAGGTTCAGCTCCTCCCAGGCCGCGGGCAGAACGTAGGTGCTGCGATACGCATACAGGAAATTATCCGGCCCTACCCCCAACCAGGGATGATCCAGCCACATACGCCAGGCGCTCTGCCACAGATAGAGGCGGAAACGTCCCGTGCCCGAGGTGATGTGGGCCAGACGCGGGGTATGGAGGAAGGGGATCAGCGCCAGGGCCGCCAGCACGGCCAGGACGAGAATGGGTTTGCGCAAATGGGGCTGAAAAAAGAAAAGAAGGAATAATCCCACCGGTAAACTAATGAAAAGCAACCCTTTGCTGAAGGTGAGAAAACCGGCCGCGAGCATGAGCAGGAAGATGACAAGATATCCTCCTTTTCGCGCCTTCGTGCCGGAGACGGAAAAGCCCAGCACCAAAGCCAAAGGCAAAAGCCGTCCCAATACCAGGGCCAGATTGTTGGCCGAACCGTACAGGGCCTGCACCCGGGGCACCCCCTCGGCCATGCCCACATGCCCGGTCAGGAACTGGCCCAAAGCAATGAGGCTGACCAGCGCGCCCCCCAGCAGGGCCCCATGGCCCAGCACGCGCATCCCCTGCGGTCGACGCAACGTCAGCCGGGTGATCACCAGATAGAAAACAGCCGGAGAAAGAAAAGTGACCCGCCAATCGTAGAAAGCATACCCCTTGTATTTCGCATTCAAAGCGGCAAAAAAGCCGATAAGCAGGAGCAGAAGCAAGGAGATATCCAACAGACGGGGATGGCCCCGGGGCCGCGAGGAGGACGAGGATGCAGGGGAGGAAAGCAACCAGGCTCCCACGGCCGCGGCCAGGCTCACCCAGATGAGGAATTCGTGCAAAGGAAAGCCAATGGGCCCGACGTGGACCGGTCGCATGAGCAAGGGCAGGGTGACCAGGGCCGCAGCAGGCCCGTACACCGCGATCCCATCTAACCCCCGGGCCACCATCCTGGCCCCGGGCAAACGGCTCATCTCCATGCGGAGGGTCGTCAACCCCCAGCAGGCCGGTGGGGTCGCGGGTCGCCAGTCGCGCCAGCCCCATGCCAGCACCCCCAAACCCAGCAGCGTCAACCCCGCGGTGATAGGCCAGAAAGGCCAGGGCCGCGGATGAGGCCGAGCATCCACCACCACCCCCAGGAAGGGCCAATACCCCCACCCGCCCTGAGCCCGGACACGCAAGGTGTGTTCCCCTTCGGGCAACGCCCGGGCCACAGGCACCGTCGCGGCCCTGTTGTCGGGATCGTAAAGGAACAGATACGCGTCCCCGGTGGCCGGGTCCATGGGCAGGTCGGGCGCGGGCTGATCATCGATCCACACCTGGAAATAGCCCTTAAACGCGCCCCGCTGCACCTGCAAGGCCACTGCACGGCCCTGAAAAGGGAGGACATAGGTCGCGTCCGGGCCCTCGGGGTCCGCGGCCTGGGGGCTCCAACGCCAACCCCCGGGGAGAGGACCTGGCAAATAGCCCTGGGCCTGCGCGGGGGTATACCGCCCCGTGCCCGGCACGAGGTTCGTATGGGCCAGCGCGGCCACCCCCTGCCCCGCGGGGGTTCGCTGCCCCTGAGCATCCCGCTGCACCCATCCCAACCGCAAAGGCGCATCCTCAGGTCCGGCCACGTACTGCACCCAGGTCATGCCCACGGCCCAAGGCCAATGCAACCGAGCCCATCGCCAGCCTCGCTGCTGGTAATCAAGGAGGTCCGCGCCAGGGATGCTGCGCCAGGGGGAGGCCTCGGGGTCCAGACCCGGCGCCTGGGGCGTCCACCATCCCCAGGCCGTGATGAAGAGGGGACGTTCCCCCAGGCCATGTCGGGCCAGGACATCATGGAGCAGCTCCACTCGCCGGAAGTTGAGGGCCTCGGCCGCGGGAGACGCTTCAGGGGGTTGATCAAACCCATAGGCCTGGCCTGCCGCGGCGTCGAAGAAAGCCCCCGCGCCCAGGCTCAAAAGCCGATCCAGGTACACGGGGTCCGGGACATTGAAGCCATCATCGGTGGTGGTGGGGGCCAGAGCCGCCATGAGGATGAAGGCTCCAGGTTGGGCCTGACGGATGCTGTGATGCGCTTCCCGCAACAGATTCATATACCCTTGCGGATCCGCGTAGCGTGCCCCCCAATGAGGGCCGATATTGGGTTCATGCCAGATCTGATAAGCCACCCGCCAATCCCCTTCAGGGCCAGGTTCCCAGAGCGAAGCCACATGACGGGCCAGGGTTTCTGCAAAAATGCCGAACGCCCGGGGTTCTTGGGGTGGAGCGTAGGGGTTATCTTGATCTTGAGGTGCCCGGGCCCAGGCCGGGGAACCATCCAGCACCAGAATGACGCGAAAACGCTGGAGCGCCCCCTGGGGGGACAGCACCCGATCCAGCGCGTCCCATTGCCATTGGTCGGGGGTGGGCTGGATCATGGCCCAAGGCACCCGCACGCGCAAAATCGACACCCCATCTTCTTGCAACGCCCCCCAGCGCGCGGTCAGGGCCGCATCATCCAGAGTGGCCAGTTCGGCCAGGTCTAGATTGGCGCCCACCTGGGTATGGAGCTCATGGGCCGGGCCAGGCCAGGGAGGGGGCGCGGCCCGGCGAGTCCACCACGCGTTCAGGCCCAGGCCTCCCAGGAGCCCCAGCAGCATGACAAGAGACGCCAAACGTCTGGTGCTCATACATCCTCTAACGTTCCCCACGGATGTAAGGCAACCCTAAGGCTGCAGGTGCGCCCAAATGGCGACGCATCCGCTCCCCCGTGGCAAACACTACCACCAGAATCGTGAAAAGATAGGGGAGCATGTTCAGAAAATAGGTGGGAATGGTAATCCCAATGGTTTGAAGATTGAATTGCAGGGCCTGCACCCCGCCGAAGAGGTAAGCGCCCAACATGGCCCGCCACGGCTCCCAAAACGCGAAGATGACCAGCGCGATGGCGATCCAGCCGCGGCCACCACTCATGCCCTCGGTCCAGCCGGGCGTGTAGGCCAGGGAAAGGCTGGCTCCCCCCAAACCAGCCAGCACCCCGCCCACAAAGGTATAGATGTACCGGATGCGGGCTACGTTCACCCCCATCACATCCGCGGTGGCGGGGTCCTCCCCCACTGCGCGCAGGTGCAACCCGGGCCGGGTTTTGTGGATGAAATAAGCCGACGCGGGGATCAGAATGAAGGTGAGGTACACCAGGATGTCGTGCTGGAAGAGCACCGGGCCCAGGAAAGGAAGGTCACTGAGCCCAGGGATGTGGATAGCCTCGAACTGAGGACCATGCACCCCCACATAATTCTGGCCCAGGAAGGAAGAAAGGCCAATGCCAAAGATGGTCAGGGCCAGGCCGCTCACCACCTGATCCGCATGGAGGGTGATGGTCAGAAAGGCATGGATCAGGCTTAGCAATCCCCCGGCCAGCATGGCCACCAGCACCCCCACCCAGGGATTGCCGGTTTGGACCGCGGCGATGAACCCCGACACCGCGCCCACCAGCATCATGCCTTCCACGCCCAAGTTCAAAATACCGGCGCGTTCCGCGAAGATCTCGCCCACCGCGGCGTAGATCACGGGAGCGCCAGCACGAATTGCCGTAGCCAGGATGGTGATTAAGAAAGCGGTTTCCATAGTTATAGTAATCAGCGTTCAGTGATCCGTAATCAAGTGGAAATCTGCGTTGCATCTGCGCAATCTGCGTTCTCTCCACTGCCACTTGCAAACCTGCAACCTGCGTTCTATTTCCGTCGTTATGGGGTGAGCCGTGGCTCGTGGTGCCTGTTCAACGCAAACGCAGCCGATAACGGCTGAAGACTTCGCCTCCCAGGACGAAGAAGAGAATGAGGCCTTGTAAGATATCCGCGATGGAGCGGGGCAGATTCATGGTCAACTGAATCTGATCCCCGGCCACCAACAGGCCGCCAAAGAGGATGGCCACCAACAACACGCCAAAGGGGTTCAACTTGGCCAACCAGGCCACAATGATCGCGGTATAACCATAGCCTGGCGAAAGGCCGCGCTGCAAACGATGGGCCACCCCTGCCATTTCGGCCATGCCGGCCAGGCCCGCCAACGCGCCGGAAAGAAACATGACGATGATGATATTCCGTACAATGGGCATCCCCGCGTGCCGGGCCGCGTCCCGATTTTCGCCGATCACCCGCACTTCGTAGCCCCACTTGGTGCGATTCAGCAAAAACCACAGGAAAACCGCGGCCAGCACCGCCAAAAGCAACCCCGCGTGCACCCGATGCCCTTTGGGGAGCAGGGGCAACCAGGTGAGCTTGGGCAGCCAGATGGCCTTATCCAGGGGCGCGGTATTGGGGAACCCCAAACCGCCCGGGTCCCGCCACAGGATATCCACAAAATAAAGCACCCAGGAAATAGCCACGTAATTGAGCATCAGTGAGGTGATGATCTCATTCACCTGCCATACCCCCTTGAGCACACCGGGGATCGCGGCCCATAATCCCCCAGCCAAAATCGCGGCTATCATCATCAACAGGATGGCTAGCCAAGGGGAAAGATGCCAGGCAGGATACAGAAAAAGCCCTACTCCCGCGGCGGCCCAGGCGCCCATCCACAACTGCCCTTCCGCGCCAATGTTCCATAACTTCATACGAAACGCCACCGACACCCCCAGCCCGGCCAACATGAGGGGGATGGCCTTGACCAGGGTTTCGGCCACCCCATAGCCCGAGCCAAAGGCTCCCTGAAACATGGCGCGATAGGCCTGCCAGGGATTCACCCCTTGGGAGGCAATGATGAGCGCGCCAACCAGCAGGGCCAGGGCCACAGAAAGCAAGGGGATCACCCATGACAACCACCAGGGAGTGGTCAACCGTCGTTCCAGACGAACCCGAGACAATCGCTGCATAGTGATGGATAGGGGATGATGGGATGGGATGAAGAAGGGAACGCAGGTGGCAGGGGGAGGGAACGCTGATGCACGCAGATGCAACGCAGATTCACACTGATTACTGATAACTGATCACTGATTACTGATAACTGATCACTGATTACTCTATTTACGACTGCCGCTGGCCCGCCATCATGAGGCCGATCTGGTTGCGATCCGCCCGGTCGGCCGGGACCTCGCCCATGATCTCGCCTTCGTAGATGACCAGGATCCGGTCCGAAAGTTGCATGACCTCGTCCAGGTCTTCGGAAATCAGCAGCACGCCCGCGCCTTTGCCCCGTTCGGCGATGAGCTGCTTGCGCACCGCTTCGGTCGCGCCCACATCCAGGCCCTGGGTGGGGTGCATGGCAATGATCAGCCCCGGCTCCGAGCTGAGCTCCCGGGCCAGGATCAGCTTCTGCAAGTTCCCCCCCGAAAGCAAACGGGCCTTGGTATGGATGCCAGGGGCCATGATCTGGAAGCGCTGGATCAGCTTGCGCGCGAATTCCCGGACATAGGCCCAACGGATCAGCGGGCCCTGGGCCACGGGAGGACGGCGGTAATGCTTCAGAATCAAATTTTCGGAAAGGCTCATGTCGGCCAAAGAGCCTTCTTTATGGCGATCTTCGGGGATGTGTGCCACGCCCTCGCGAATGATCTCCCGGGTGGAAGCCTGGGTGATGTCCTTGCCATAGAGGTAGATATGCCCTTTTTCCACAGGGCGCAGCCCATACAACACCTCAGCCAATTCGGTCTGGCCATTGCCCGACACCCCGGCAATGCCCACAATCTCGTGGGATCGGACCACAAAGCTTATCCCCCGCAGCGCGGGCAGACCCTTATCATTGCGGGCATGCACATCCTCCACCCGCAGGACCTCCTGGCCCGGTTGCAGCCGCGGCTTTTCGATGCGGAAAATCACCGGCCGTCCCACCATCATCTCGGCCAGCTTTTCCTTGGTCACCTCCTCGATGTTCACCGTGGCTACGACCTTGCCCTGGCGCAGCACCGTGACCCGATCCGCGATGCTCATCACCTCATCCAGCTTATGGGAGATGAAGATGATGGTATGGCCCTCCTGGGCCATGCTGCGCAAGGTTTTGAACAGGACTACGGTTTCCTGGGGTGTCAGCACCGCAGTGGGCTCATCCAGAATCAGGATGCGAGCGCCTCGATACAGGGCCTTGATGATCTCCACCCGCTGCTGTTCCCCCACACTCAACTGCCAGATGTAGGCATCCGGGTCCACCTTCAGGCCATACTGTTGCGATAGTTCCAGGATCTTCGCCCGGGCCTGGGTCAGATTCAGGTGGAACCGGGGTTCATCCAGCCCCAGAATCACATTCTCCACCACGGTGAGGGTAGGCACCAGGCGGAAGTGCTGATGCACCATGCCCACGCCCGCGGCAATGGCATCGCTGGGGGACCGGAAGACCACATGACGTCCGTAAATCCAGATTTCCCCTTCATCCGGAGCATAGAGCCCGGAAAGGACATTCATCAAAGTGGATTTACCCGCGCCATTTTCCCCCAGCAGGGCATGAATTTCTCCGCTTTTGGCAATAAAGGTCACATGGTCATTGGCCACGACGCCGGGGAAGCGCTTGACAATGTTGCGCATTTCCACGGCGATGTCGGGCTGATGAGGCGATGATGCAGTCATCCGTGTCCAGCCGGAGAGGGAGAGAGGATGAGAATATGGGAACGCAGATTTCCACTGATTACTGATTACTGATGACTGATTACTCGTACTCGCGCCTAACCTCGGCCTGACAATCCTCAATCCTAATCCTAATCCTAATCCTATTTACGGAACAGTGCCCTCCATGATACCAAAAAAATGGTAGGACTCCAATTTGACGGGCGGGTTGCGCGGGCGGGGCGGGCGTTGTAAAATAGAAGCAGCGATAATCGTATTGATGAAATAGAGATTATACAAATATAAAACCACCATATGTGAATCATATGCAAGAGCTTTATAGTGTCTCACCAGCTCTTTTCATGAAGGTCGAGCGGATTGGAGAGAGCATCCACAGGAAATTCCAAGGCAGGGTCTCCTTACTGGAATACATCACCTTGCCCGAAATGGGACAACACGTGGTGTTGCGTTTTGATCTGCGAGAAAAGGTCTCTGGTCTGAATGAGATAGACGCAATAGAAAATAAACTGAGCCAATGGGTAGGGGAAGATTTTTGGGCTGTACTTGTAGGTGAGACATACAGACGGGTAGAACCACCATTGCCGTGGGCGACTTTGTCCACGGGGCTAGAAAAGTTCTCCCAGGTGGTTGTGCACGAGCCTGTGCCCGTTGCATCAACGCCATTTGCTTCAGAAATTGAGAAGGATGCTCAAATCATTCGCGCCCACATCCCTTTATCGCCCGACGATTGGGTTTGGGAAGTGGAAGTCCCTTTGCGGGCAGGATCAAGCTTGCCGATTATCCGGATAGTATCGAAAAGCCCCAGAGATGAGCAGGTGGTCACCATAGATGAGCGAGAATTTGTCGTGGAATACGTCCCTGACAATGCGACTTACGAAGGCCTGGTAAAAGCCTATCCCCTGGCCCGCGCAGCAGGAAAGGCCGTTGGCCACTATATTTTAGAGCACAGCCGTAATGTATGAAAGTCCATGCCACTCCCAGCAATTTCAAATATAACCCCCCAAAATGCAGCCCCCTTGTCGGCGCCTGATATGAGACCTCGGAGGTTTGCGCAAACCTCCGAGGTCTGAGTATCCCACGCCTGCCCAGCAGGCAACAGTTACCGTAGCGCAAAGCCATGTCGGGCGATGAGCTCGCGGTACCACGCGCCGCTCTCTTTGAGTATCCGTCGCTGGGTGGCGAAATCCACATAGACGATGCCAAAACGCCTGGTGTAGCCAAAGGACCATTCGAAATTGTCCATGAGGGACCAGACAAAATAGCCATGCAGGGGTACGCCGCACTGGATGGCCTCGTGCGCGGCCCGTAGATGGGCTTTCAGATAGGCAAGACGACGCGGGTCACGCACGTGGCCGTCCTCATCCACCACGTCTGGGAATGCGGCCCCGTTTTCGGTGATGTAAATGCTGGGAATCTGGTATTCGAAATGGAGACGGTTGAGCATTCGGAACAGGGAGTGGGGCGCGACCTCCCAGCCCATCTCCGTGAACTCGGAGTCATCGGTGGTGACAACCGGGGGCAGATTCCCTTGGCCCGAGCCGCGGGCCACGGTGCGAGTGTAGTAATTGTGTCCCAGGAAATCGGTGGGAGCGGCGATGGCGTCCATGTCCCCCTCCTGGACAAAGTCCATTTGCACCCCATGCACCCGCCCGAACCACTGGACGACATCCGCGGGGTAGCCTCGACCGTAGAGGGGGTCCAGGAACCAGCGGTTGGTGAAGCCGTCAAGCTCCCGGGCCGCGGCATGATCTTGCGGGCTGGGCGACGCGGGGATCACATCGTTCAGGCTGAGGGTGATGCCCACCCGGGCCCCGGGGCTGTTGCCGCGGATGAGGGGCACAGCCCAGCCGTGGGAGAGAAGAAGGTGATGGGCGGCCATCACAGCCTGTTGGAAGTCCTGGATGCCCGGCGCGTGCATGCCCATCCCATAGCCCAGGAACGCGGCCACCCAGGGTTCGTTGTGGGTGATCCAATGCTTCACCCGGTCTCCCAGGCGGGCGCTGACCATGTGCGCGTATTCGGCAAAGGCCTCGGCCGTGGACCGCGCGGGCCAGCCGCCTTCATCCTGCAACGCCTGGGGGAGATCCCAATGGTAGAGGGTGACAAAGGGGCGGATGTCGCGGGCCAGGAGCCCATCCACCAGCCGGTCATAAAAGTCGAGCCCCGCCTGGTTGACCCGGCCCCGGCCTGCGGGCAAAATACGCGGCCAGGCGATGGAGAAGCGGTAGGCTTGCAACCCCAGTGCCTGCATCAGGTCCAGGTCCTCTTCCCAGCGATGGTAATGATCGCAGGCCACGTCGCCCGTGCTGCCATCGACGATCTTGCCGGGGGTGTGCGAAAAACGATCCCAGATGGATTCTCCTTTGCCATCCTTATTCCAGGCCCCCTCGATCTGATAAGATGAGGTGGCCGCGCCCCATAGAAATCCCTGGGGGAAGGTGATGGTTTCAGGCATGTTGGTAATCCTGTGGATAGTGGAGGGTCATGGGTGATGCGTGAGGCGCCACGAACGACTGGTCGCCGATACCGAGGAAAACGCTCCGCGACCAAGTTGGCGGCCATGAAACGTGATGCGTGATACGTAAGATTATCACGTTTCACGTTTTCACGCATCACGTCCGCCGCTGCCTTGCCCAACGTGGGCTTCGAGTTGCCTTTGTAAACGAACGCAACGCTATTTACGGAACGGCTATTTCAGACCATTATAGATCGCATCCATCAGCGTGCCGCCGTCGCACGGGCCCAGGTCCTCCCACACGCCCCATTGGCCCGTGGTGCCGGGCTCTTCGCCCTGGGTCCACCACTTGGCCCGCCATTGGTGACCGTTGTGGCTGACGATGTCATCAGCCACGTAAACCGCGGTCGGGTCCCACGGGGGCGCGGTGCAGGCGCCGGGCGCAGGGGTGGAGGTGGGATTAGGAGTAGGACTGGGATTGGTGGGGGTGGGGGTTAGTGTGGCCTCGCCGCCGTCGCACGGGCCCAGGTCCTCCCACACGCCCCATTGGCCCGTGGTGCCGGGCTCTTCGCCCTGGGTCCACCACTTGGCCCGCCATTGGTGGCCGTTGTGGCTGACGATGTCATCAGCCACGTAAACCGCGGTCGGGTCCCACGGGGGCGCGGTGCAGGCGCCGGGCGCAGGCGTCGGGGTGGGCGTGGCTGTAGGGGCCGTTGTTGGAGTGGAAGTAGGCACGGGTGTGGTTGTGGGCGTGGAGGTGGGATTAGGAGTAGGAGTAGGAGTAGGAGTAGGAGTAGGATTGGTAGGGGTGGGGGTGGGCGCAGGTGTGCCGCCGTCGCCGGTGTAGGCATTGAAGATATGTGCGAATTCGAAGGGGGTCTGCAAGATGCTGCTGCAGGACGGGGACACGTAATCCACCGCGCCCTCATCGCATTGTTTATCGCGGTTGGCAGACCATTGCGAAAGCAGGCCGATGTGCTGCTGCTGGGCGAAATCCAGCACCTCCTGGGCATCCTGCTGGTAGAACACCTCGGTGGTGACGTCGTTGAGGCCGATCATGGGGGTGATGCCGATCATCCGCCACAGCTCGGCATCGGTTTTGGAGATGCCGTTGTTGGCATAGAGGGTTTTGAGCTGCTGGAAGGTGCTCTGCGCGGCCTGGATGGCATATTCGCCCATCTTCCCATCGGGATCGGGCGCGGCGTTGTCACCGTAGTCCATGGCCATGATGTTGACGCCGGCAATGTCCACGCCATCATCGAGGGCGGATTGAAGCACATTCAAACCATCGCTGGTCAGGCCGTTGGGCAGGACGGGCAGGGTAAACCAGACTTCCAGGGTCTTGCCCTGGTCCTGGGCCGCCTGTTGCAAGGCGGCGATGGCCTGGGAGCGGCGGGCGATGGAGGCCGCGTCCGCCACCCACGCGCCCTCCACATCGAAGTCGATGTGCGTCAGCCCATAGGCGTCGATGACCCGCTGATATTCTGCCTGCAGGGCAGTCACATTGGTGCAGGAGGCAGCCAGGGGGGTATTGGCCGCGCCGCCGAAGGAGATCATGACATCGCCGTTCAGTTGACGCACGCCGTTGATCTCATCCAGCATGTAGTCGCCGATGACGTAATCGTCATACCCGCCCCAGGCGGCCTGGCAGGTCTGGGCGCCGCTGTTGACGATGAAGGCCAGCACGTAGTGAAGGAAGCCCTCTTGCTGGGCGGTCTCATAGATGGAGAAGGGAGGCCAGCCGGTGGCATCCACATAGGGGGCGAAGACCGCGGCAGGCCAGTCGGGCGCGGGCAGGGGCTCGGTCGCCGGGGTCGGAGTCGGGGTCACCTGCGAGTCGTCACACGGCCCCAGGTCTTCCCACACGCCCCATTGGCCCGTGGTGCCGGGCTCCTCGCCCTGGGTCCACCACTTGGCCCGCCATTGGTGGCCGTTATGATAAACCACATCGTCCGCCACATAGATAGCTTCAGGATTCCACGGCGCCGCGGTGCAGACGGCAGATCCTACAGGGTCGATACCTCCTCCTGCCGCGGCCCGGAGAGGATGGGCCAGCACCACACCGAAAACTCCGATAACGAGCGTCAGCGTGAGCGCAGCGAGAATCCAGATTCGATGTGAGCGCAAAGGATAGGATGTCATCAATCAAACTCCAATATGAGCAAAATGGTTGTAACTATAACTATACAGGTATGGTTCCACTGCAAAAAGGTTTTTCAACACGGAGACACGGAGGACACAGAGGAAAATATGGGGATTCGCACCTGCATCTTGCTACCTGCCACCACATTAAACCATGGTCGATTTTTGCGTATGCCAATTCGCTATCAACCTTTGGCGGGGATACGTGGGATCAAGGCCTGCTTTTTGCATGCCCAGGAGCACCGCGCCCAGCACAGGGGGCGTGCTCAGCCGCACAAACTGCGCCTGGGGTGCCTCTTCCCAGACACCTGCTTTCAGCGGGTCCAAAAGCATGGCCCCGCCTTTGAACATGCTTCCGATCAAGACGATGTCGAAAGGCCGATCCTGAAAGCCCAGTTGGCGGATGACGCCCAGAGCCAGGTCGGCCAGGGATTCGCCGGCCCAGCGAATGAGCCCTTGGGCCACGGCATCGCCCTGTTCCGCCACCTGGAAGATGGTGGGAGCCAGCCAGGGGCCCGGATGCAGCCGTTCCAACTGGATGCCTTCCAGCAGGGCAACCACATCGGCCACGCCAAAGTGTTCGACAAAGGCGTCAGTCAACGCCGTAGCCGGGCCGCGATGCGACCAGGCCTTGGCAATAGCAATGACCGCCTGGGCTACGAGTTCGGAGGCGCCGCCATTTTCGCCGAAACGGGCGCCGCCGCCCGTCACGCGACCGATGCGCCCTTGTTCGTCCATCCCCCAACAATTGGTGCTGGTTCCCGCCACCAGGGCCACGCCCCAGCCCGCTTTTGCGCCGGCCACCAGCCCGATGACGGTGTCGTTCACCACCTCGATAGGACAGCTTAACCCCAGGCTGTCGATGGCTTCCAGGGTGGGAGGCAGTTCCGAAGGCCAATCGTAGCCCGCGACGCCGAAACCCGCGGCCGAAATGGCTTTTCGGGAAAGCCCCGCTTGCCTCAGCGCCTGATCGGTGATGGATTGCAGCACGGAGCGCAGCCCCTGGTAGCCCACGACTTCGTGATTGCCGGGCCCGGCCTCGCCAAAACCCACCACCTGGCCCTCCTCATTCGTGAGGAGGGCGTGGCTTTTCGTGCCGCCAATGTCGACGCCCAGGAAATAACGGGTCATGATGCCGCCCTCATGGCATCGCGCAGCCCTCGCATGCCAATGACCGTGATCCCCAGCTCATCCAGCAGTTCGCGAAACGTGGGATCGGTCAAGAGATGGTAGTCATCCACCCGGGCGCGCCAATCGGGCGCGAACGCGCGCAGGTCCGCCGCGTCGATGTTGGGATGGAAGATGAGGTACGTCATCGAGCCCGGGGGTAGCGCGGAGAGTACGGCCCGGGCCTCTTGCCATCCCCCATTGGCGCGGTCCAGGTCCATGACGTAGAACCCATCGAAAAGGGGCACGCCCCATGCATCCACTTGCGCAACCAGCCTGGCAAGGGTCTGGGCATCTTCCGGGGGCATGTTGCCGCTTTGCATGTGGGGAACGTCGGGTCGAACCAGGAAGGGCGGGATTTGAAATTCGCTGGCCAGTTCCAGGTAAATGGTCAGGAGCCGGGGATGGAAGAGGCTGCCCATGTGGCTATCGATGTGGGTGACGTCGATGCCCGCGGCCAATGCGGTTTCGATCTGGGCTCGCAGCTCCGCTTCTACCGCGGCAGAGTCGGCGTGGGCCCACACATCGGCCTCATGACGATGGAAGTAGCTTTCCTTGTCCATCAGGCCCGACTCGGGGTCTCGCCGGTGGATGGGGCCCCAGCGATACTCGTCCCATTCACTGGTGAGGGTGAGGTGGACGCCCATATCGAGGTGGGGGTGATCGCGCAGGTCGCGGCTCATGCGGGCCGCGGCAGGAAACCAGGGGCAGGGAACCATGACCGAGGCCGCGGAGAGGATGCCAGCGTCCAGCAGCGCGGGGAATCCGGCCACGGTGCTATAGCTCATGCCGATGTCATCCCCGTGGATGACGACCGCTTTGGCGTCGGGAGGGAGGTTGAGTTTGGGGAGAAAGGGGTTCGTAATCATTTGGTACGCGGACAAACGCGGAAGAACGCGGAAAAAATTTAGATGGCATTAGTTTGATTTAGGTTGCCATGTTTTTGTTTTCTTACGGTGATTATCGAAGCTCAATCGCTTGAAAGAGGCCTTTGGGCCGAAATTCAGTAAGAGACCAACTTCTAATTTGTCCGCGTTTATCCGCGGCCATCCGCGTCCTGACCAAAAAAACGCGGTAGGTAGGCTTTGTTGGTCTCCAGCATGTCTTCGAGAACAGCCTGGACTTTATCCGCACTCGGCCCTAATGGATGGGCCAGGAGGGCGAGATAGGCCGCGCGGCGGTCGCCATGGACCGCGGCTTCCACGGTGAGGAGTTCGTAGCTTTTCACATGGGCCAGGAGGCCGAAGGCCGCGGGGGGCAGGGGTTCGGTGGGGATGGGCTCGATGCCCGCACGGCCGACGCGCGCGGGGATTTCCAACACCCAATCTTCAGGCCAGCCCGCCACCGCGCCCCGATGGGGAACGTTGACCACGTGGACTTCCTTCAAGTCATTGTAATGGGCGTTGAGGATTTGCGTTGCCAACGTAGAATACCAGGCCCCGCCTCGCTTCATCAAATCCGGGGGGGGCTCGGTGCGGTCGGGCTCCGCGTATTCGGCCAGCAAGTCCTTTTCAATAGCCATGACCTGCTCGGCCCGGCTGCCCGTCTCTTCCCAGGCCGCCTGCTCGGCCAGCTTCTTTTCGGTGAAGTAGTAGTATTGCAGGTAGTAGTTAGGGATCATGCCCAGGTTTTCCAGTAGTTCGGGCGGCCATTCGGGCTCCTCTTCGGCCCGCATCCGTTCGATGTAGCTTTGCAGGATCATGGGCCACAGGTCCTGTCCATCCACCCGAAAGCCCCGATGCCAGGAGAGATGATTCAGCCCCAGGGTGTCGAGCTGCGCCCGGGCCGGGTCGATGGCCTGGCCGGTGGCCTTCTCCAGCTCCTCAATAATCATCATCTTGGCGGTGATGGGCACGTTACACACGCCCACCGCGGGGATGTCAGGAGCGTAGCGGAAGATGGCTTCGGTGTTGAGGCCGGCGGGGTTGGTGAAGTTGACCAGGAGCGCATCTGGCGCGACCTCGCGCATGTCCGCGGCGATGTCGAGGATGACGGGGATGGTGCGCAGGGCCTTGGCCATGCCGCCTACGCCCGTGGTCTCCTGACCGATGAGGCCCCAGCGTTTGCCCAGGTACTCATCCTCGCGGCGAGCCTGCATCCCGCCCACCCGCAATTGGGTGATGACGTAACTGGCGCCCTCCAGGCCCCGATGGCGGTCGGTGGTGAGATGCACCTGAAAAGGCGCGCCATGGGCCTGGACCATGCGCCGGGCAAAGCCGCCCACGATGTCCAGACGTTCCCGACTGATATCCACCAGCCACAGTTCATCCAGGGGGAAGGTCTCCACCCGGTCGAGGAAGCCTTTGATGAGTTCGGGGGTGTAGCTGGACCCCCCGCCGATGACGGTGACTTTGAGCATGGAAAACTCCTGTTCCGGAAATAGCATTGCGTTCGTCTGCAAAAGCAACTCGAAGCCAGCATTGGGCGAGTCTGTCACGGACGTGATGCGTGAAAACGTGAAACGTGAGATCGTTACGCATCACGCATTACGCATTACGTGCTTGGCTTCCCGCGCCAGCCTGGTTGCGAGGCGTTTTCGTCGATATCGAAGCGGGTGCGCCAGTCTCAATGATGCTTGCCCAGGGTGCAGGCAGGGACCATGAGGTAGACGCTGGCAGTGCGGGGCGGCAAAACGACCTCGTCCCCGTTCTTCATCTCGATGGGATCGAGGTTGTGGAAGCCGTTTTCCTCATCTAGCCGCCAGATCTGCACCGACCCGGCGATGTTGAAGTTCTGAAGCCACAGGGGCATGCGTTTCTCTTCATCCGAACGGTTGATGGCGATGATGGTGAGAACGTCGTCCGGGCGTTTGGCCGCATAGACGGCCACCTGGGGATCGCCGGAGGAAGCGTAGACCAACTGGTTGCCAAAGCGTTTGTAGAGCTCGTACACATAGTAGGTGGGCCGCGGGCCATAGCCCTCCAACAGCCCATAGCCACCCTGCTCATCCCGGGTCACCAGGATGAAGTAAGTGACGATATCCACCTTGTTCTTGATCAGCCGCCCCAGGACATCGGCCCACCAGATGGCGTTGGCGAAGGAGTCGGGCGTGGCTTCGCCCTGGATGGCATGGGTCCAGTCGGAGTTGATCTCGGTGACCGCAATGGGCAGGTCCTTGCCCACATATTTGCGGATGGCCCGCCGCAGGTTGGGGATGATGCTATCCCATTCGGGCGGGTTGGCCAGCAGCTCCTCCACGGTGGTGGGGACGCCCTCCTCGATGGGGAAGGGGTAGCGGTGAATGGCGACGATATCCACCTGGTCGCCATTGGCCTTGAGAAATTCGTTCATCCAGTCCCGACCGCGGGTGTCCTTGGGATCGGTGGCGGGATTCCCGGTGTACTGGTGAATTTCCGGCCCCAGGATGAGGATGTCGGGATCGACGGCGCGCATGGCCGCAGCGAATTTGGGCCATTGCTCGTTGTAGTAGGCCGTGTCCCACTGCTCCCATCCTGTTTTGTACTCATACAGGCTAGGTTCGTTACCGATGCCCCAAAAGCGGATGTTGTAGCCCTTCTCGACGTTGGCGTAGCGCACCAGGTCCGCGGCCTGCTCGGGCGAGCCGCCGGGCATGCGCACGTTGATGTAGGGCTCCGCGCCCAACTGGCGGGCCAGGGCCACGAACGCGTCGAGTTGGTAGGGTTGGATGTCGTTCTTATCGCCCCATTCGCCGCCGGGCCAGCGCAGGATTTTCAGGCCCATCTCTTTGGCCAGGGGCAGGGTTTCGGGCCGGAGAGAGACCCAGGGGCCGTAGTTCGCGCCGTAGACCAGGGGGCTGATCTTGCCCAACGGCTGGTCCGTGTCTACGAAGAGGACGCCGGGCACGGGCGTGGGGACGGGGGTGAAGGTGGGCAGGGGCCCCGCGGGTGCGGGCTTCGCCGAGGCGGGCGCGAGGGGCGTGGGCGTGGGCGGGGCGGGCGTGGGCGTAGGGGTGTCGGGCGGCGCTGAGGAGGGCGTAGGGGCTGGCGTCGCTCTTCCGCACGCGGCAACGCCGAATAGGAGGATGAGCGAGAGCGCCAGGGAGGTTGCCAGGAGTCTGAAATAGGATCGGCACATGGTTATGAGATCGAAGTATTCAGTGTTCAGTATTCAGATTTTTTACCGTAGGCGTCTGCATCAAACTGAATACTGAATACTTGCTCACTGAATACTGGTTATTTCTCCACGCCCGTAATCACGACGCCCTGGATGAACCAGCGTTGGGCCAGGAAGAAGATGAGCACGGGCAGGACCAGGGCCATCATGGCCGCGGCCTGGATCAACGGCGGGCGGGAGCCCCAGATGCCATTGAAGAAGGAAAGGCCCACGGCGATGGGCTGGAGTTCGGGCTTGGTGGAAAGATAGATCAGGGGGCCGAAGTAGTCGTTCCAGGCCCAGACCAGATGGAACAGCGCCACCGCGATGACCACGGGCCAGGATAGAGGCAAGATGATGGACCAGAGAATGCGGAAGGGGCCGGCGCCGTCGATGCGGGCCGCGTCATCCAGATCAAAGGGAATGGTCAGGAAGTACTGGCGTAGCAGGAAGACGTTGTAAGCATTGGAGAAGAAGTGGGGCACCAACAGCGGCAGCCAGGTGCCCACCCAACCGATCTTCACGAAGAAGGTGTACATGGGCACGATGGTCACGGCGCCGGGGAGAAAGATGGTGGAAATAAGAACGATGAAAAGCACATCCCGGCCGGGAAAGCGGAAGCGGGCGAAGCCATACGCCACCAGCACCGAGGAAATCAGCGTGCCGATGATGCCAATGACCGCGATGGCCAACGTATTGAAGAAAAGCCGGGGGAAGTTGATCTTTTCCCAGGCCTCGGTGTAGTTGCTCCAGGTAGGCGCCCAGTGCCACACCCGATCCAGCTTGCGCCAGGACCCCTCCCACTCGATAGGTCCGGCCTCCGGGTTCTTGGGATCGATGAAAAGGCTTTTCTTGCGTCCCTTCTTGAGGAGCGCCAGATGTTTCGTCGTGCCATCGGGCATGGGGACCTTGTAAACGTCCAGGGTCTTGCCGTTGTATTCGAAGGTCTGAGGCTCCGCGGGCCAGGGAGGGGAATTCAGCGCGCTCATCTGCTCTTGCGTGCTGAGGGAAATGAAGACCATCTGCAGGAAGGGTGCCAGGAACCCTGCCAGGATCAAAGTGGTGAGCAGGGTGACGATAATCGCCCGCACAGCGAAGCCCCAGTTGATTCGTTTCCCTTTCTGAACGCTGATAATGGAACTGCCAGCCATCTTTCAATACTCCTTACGAACGGGCCTCGGCCGCGTAGTAGACCCAGTACTTGGCCGACCAGAAAAGCACCAAGGTCACGATCATGATGATGACGAAGAGGAACCACCCCATGGTGGCGCCATAGGCCATATTCTGGAAGGTGAAAAAGGTCTTGTACAGATAGAGGTTATAGAACATGGTGGAACCGGCCGGATCCCCGGTGCCGCCGTTCAACACCAGGGGCACAGTGAAGTATTGGAACAGGCCCACCACGGTCAGGAGCAGGTTGTAGAAGATCACGGGCGAGATCATGGGCAAGGTCACGTTCCATAAGGACCGCCACCAGCCCGCGCCGTCGATCTTCGCGGCCTCGTAGAGCTCGGTGGGCACGCCCTGCAACGCGGCCAGGTTGATGAGCATGGCATTGCCAATGCCCCATAAGCCCAGGATCACCAGGCCCGGATACACCCACCGCGTGTCGTTCAGCCAGTTGGGTGGGTTGGAAACGCCCAAAGCCCGCAGAAATTCGTTGATCCAGCCCGTGCTGGGGTTGAGCATGGCTCCCCAGATGAAGATGGCGGCCACGAAGGGGATGACGTAGGGAAAATAGAAGAGGGTGCGAAAAAAGGCCTTGCCATAAAGATAGGCCGAATTCATGAGCAGGGCCAGCAACAGGGGCAGGATCATACCCACAGGCAAAGCCACCAAACCAAACTTGACGGTCACCATCAGCGCATGCCACACCTGGCGATCCTTGAACAGGGTGGCGTAGTTCTGAAGGCCTACGAAGTTCACCACGTCACTATCCAATCGCAGATCGGTGACACTGAACGCCAGCGAAGCGATCATGGGGATGAAGGTGAAGATCAGGAAACCAATGATCCAGGGGGAGATGAAAAGATAGCCATACAGCGCTTCGCGTTTGGCGTTCTTGCTCATCCCCCGAAAGCCGAACTTCCTTTTCTTGATCTGGGCTGTGCGCAAGGTATCAAGCGCCTCCATAAACCAACTCCTGTTCCGTAAATGGGATTAGGATTAGGATTGAGGATTGTCAGGCCGAGGTTAGGCGCGAGCACGAGTAATCAGTGATCAGTTATCAGTAATCAGTGTTCAGTCTTCAGTGTTCAGTAGCGCCGAGGCTAGAAACAACGCCCCTGCGGGAGTAGCCGGAATTATCCGGCGCCGTTTTATAGCCCGGCGACTTCATCGCCGGGCGGGCGTGGTGGCCCCAGACCTCGGAGGTCTGCGCAGACCCTCCGAGGTCTCATGCTCACCCGCCACCTGCGTCCTATTTTCATCGTTATGCGGTGAGCCATCGCTCATGGTGACTGTTCCGTAAATAGAGCCTCGCGACGTCATTCCGAGGGAGCGAAGCGACCGAGGAATCTAGCGAAGCGCAAAAAACACGGCATGGCGCTCGCTTCGCTCGCTAGATGCTTCGCTCCCTTCGGTCGCTCAGCATGACGAACATCTGCGCAAATCAGCGCTGCGAAGCATCTGCGCAAATCAGCGTTCTATTTTCATCGTTATATGGTGAGCAATTGCTCATGGTGACTGTTCCGTAAATAGAGCCACGAAGGCCCTCCTCCGGCTCCTCCCGCACGCGGGGGAGAGGCGAAGGCACGAAGGAAAAAGAGAGTAGAGCCAGTCATGAGGGCCGGAGGCTTGCGCCCCCGGCCCTTGGTGGTTACGATTTATTGCGCCTTGTCGAAGATGACTTGCAGGTCTTCGCGGAGCTTGTCGATCTCTTTGTCCAGGTCCAAACCGGATTCGTTGGCCATCAGGCTGCCAAAGGCGCCCACGCGGTCCCACGCCTCGTTCCAGTTGGGCATCCACCCCTCCGCGCTGGGAATGTCGG
>JALWZT010000092.1 GCA_027002405.1 Anaerolineae bacterium
CTACAAAACCGTATTCTTCAGTTGTTAAAGTTCTCTCCCTCCATTTATACCAGTTTAGCTACCAGTTTAGCTCATCCTGCGCCTCTTCCGCCTTAGTTCGATAAAATTTCAGCGAATCAGAAGTAAATAGGATTCGGATCAGGATTAGGATTGCGGATCGCCAGGTCCACGTTGAGCGAGGCGACAACGGGCGTGATGCGTGAAACGTAAAACGTGAGAGCCTTACGCATCACGCATTACGCATCCCGGGCTCGGCTTCCCGCACCAACGTGGCCGCGAGATGTTTTCCTCGGTATCGGCGAACTGCCGTTCGTGGTGACTGCTTTGAAAATAGAGTAATCAGTGATCAGTTATCAGTAATCAGTAGAGCCTTCCGACGTCATTCCGAGGGAGCGCAGCGACCGAGGAATCTAGCGAAGCGCAAAAACCACGGCATAGCGCTCGCTTCGCTCGCTAGATGCTTCGCTTCCTTCGATCGCTCAGCATGACGAATTTCTGCGGCAATCTGCGCTGCATCTGCGCAAATCTGCGTCCTATACCCAATATCCAATACCGAATATCGACTATCTTGCATGGGCCATGGTGTTTGTTTTGAGTATAACAGATGAGTATTTGAAAAAGATATGAAGTTCCGGAGCCAAGGCTGAGAAAGCGGCTTTCATAACCCCAGACTGAGTTGCCCTGCTGGCGCGACAGGCTCGGGCGGGCTAGGGGGGTGCTCGGGGGCGATGGCCTCGTGAATGCGGGCCATGCGGGCCGCGAGTCGTCGTTCGTAGGCCCGGGGCGCATGGTTGCCCTGGCCATACACGCGGCGATACCAGGGCAGCAGGTAGGGATATTCCCGCGCCAGCCAGTTGAAGAGGGTCTTGCGGGTGTCCGCATACATTTTGAATGTCTGATAAAAGCCTAACTGCCCGCCATGGTCGTAGATGGCCTGGATGAGGTCCCGCAGTTGAGCCTCGCTGTCGGTGAGGCCGGGCATGATCGGGGCAACAGCCACTTTCACCGGCACGCCCGCGCGGGCCAGCTCTTGCACCACCCGCAACCGCTGCGCGGGCGAAGGCACATCCGGCTCCATGGCCCGGGCCAGGGCTTCATCCACCGTGATCAGGGAGATGTAAAGGGAAAAGCCCGCGGCGCGGTGAAGAGATGCCATCAGGTCCGCATCCCGCAGGACCATGGTGTTCTTGGTGATCAAGCTGGCGGGGTTGCGCTGGTCGCGCAAGATACGCAACACCGCCTGGGTCAGGCGATAGTGCCCCTCCGGGGGCTGATAAGGGTCCGTGGCCGTGCCGATGGACACCTTTTCCCGTCGCCATGACTTTTTGCGCAATTCCCAGCGAAGGACCTGAGGTAAGTTGCGTTTGACCAGGACCACAGAAGAAAAATCGCGGTCGGGGTCCAGGGCTAAAAAGGTGTGGGTGTAGCGGGCGTAGCAGTAAATGCAACCATGTTTGCAGCCGCGGTAAGGGTTTAGCGACCAGCGGATGCCCGAGTATCGGGCGCTGGTCACCTTGTTCAACGCGGATTTCACGTCAATTTCGATATAGCGGGTGCGATCCGAATACATGTTCTCATTTTACATCAGGGCATACGTTCGGACAAATCACTATGGAAGCTTCACACGTTCGCAAGTATTGCAACGGGCGGATTTCGAGTATAATTGTTCCGTAAATAGGATCAGGATTAGGATTGAGGATTGTCAGGCCGAGGTTGGGCGCGGGCACGAGTAATCAGTGATCAGTTATCAGTAATCAGTGTTCAGTCTTCAGTGTTCAGTGTTCAGTAGCGCCGAGGCTAGAAACAACGCCCCTGCGGGAGTAGCCGGAATTATCCGGCGCCGTTTTATAGCCCGGCGACTTCATCGCCGGGCGGGCGTGGTGGACGACACTTCGCTCGGTTAAACCACGCCAAATGTCTGAGACGCACACCGTGACCACTTGCCACGTGCCACCTGCAAACCTGCAGACTGCGTCCTATTTTCATCGTTATGTGGTGAGCTCTCGCTCGTGGTGACTGCTCCGACAATAGAGGACGCAGATGAACGCTGATAGAAACAGACTCACGCAGATAAAATCAAAATAAAAATCATCTGCGAAAATCTGCGTTCCCATTGAAGCTTCCAAATCGCGAGGATACATCATGGACCTACAACTGAATGGCCGTGTTGCCGCGGTCGCCGCGGCCAGCAAAGGCCTGGGCAAGGCCGTGGCCCTGGAACTTCTCAAAGAAGGCGCGCATGTCGCCATTTGCAGTCGGGATCGGGCCCGCATCAACGCGGCTGCTGAAGAGCTCCGCAAGGCTACCGGTGGCCTGGTGTTGCCCCTGGTGGCCGACCTTTCCACCCTGGCAGGATGCCGACACTTCATCCAAAGCACGGTGCAGCACTATGGCGGCCGGCTGGATATCCTGGTGACCAACTCGGGAGGCCCCCCCTCAGGCCCGGCCGAAAGCTTCGACGACGCAGCCTGGCAGGCCGCGCTCGATCTCAACCTGCTTTCCGCCATCCGCATGATCAGCGAAGCCCTGCCCTACCTCAAACAATCGGACCAGGGCCGGGTCATTGCCATCACCTCCATTTCGGCCAAGCAGCCCCTGGAAAATCTGGTGCTTTCCAATGTGACCCGCGCGGGGGTGCTGGGCTACATCAAGACCCTGGCCAACGAACTGGGCCACACCGGCATCACCTTCAACGCGGTCCTGCCCGGCTGGACCCGCACCGCGCGGGTGGATGAGCTGCTGGAAAGCATGGCTCAAAACCGAGGCACCACGCCCGAAGCCGTGGCCGAGGCCATCACCCAAACCGTGCCACTCAGGCGCATGGGCCGACCGGAGGAATTCGCGGCGGTGGTTGCCTTTTTGGCTTCGGGCCGGGCCAGCTACCTCAACGGCATCGCCCTGCCCATCGACGGTGGGATAAGCAAGGGGTTGCTTTGAAAATGGAGTTATCAGTGATCAGTTATCAGTGTTCAGTGTTCAGTGTTCAGTAGCGCCGAGGCTAGAAACAGCGCCCGTGGGGGGCCAGCCGGAATTATCCGGCGCCGTTTTATAGCCCGGCGACTTCATCGCCGGGCGGGTGGCGGCTAGCGCACCCCCGACGGCATTCTGTATGCCACAGGCTCGCGTCATCGCCCAACACCGGGGGATAATTCCCCCGGCTAGAAACAGCGCCCCTTCGGGGCTCCCGTTCCCAGCCCGCAGGGCTTCGTATTTGTAGCTCGGAGGTTTCGCTCCGAGCAGAAGAAACAGCGCCGCGGGGCTAAGCCGGAATTATCCGGCGCCGTTTTATAGCCCGGCGACTTCATCGCCGGGCGGGCGTCAAAGACCTTGAAGGTCTGGGAGACGCTTCAAGGTCTGGGGCTGGCGTTGGCTCCACGGGTGGCGACGCGAGGGCCAGCCGCCAGCGCCGGGGGATAATTCCCCCGGCTAGAAACAGCGCCCCTTCGGGGCTCCCATGGCCAGCCCGCAGGGCTTCGTATTTGTAGCTCGGAGGTTTCGCTCCGAGCAGAAGAAACAGCGCCGCGGGGCCAGCCGGAATTATCCGGCGCCGTTTTATAGCCCGGCGACTTCATCGCCGGGCGGGTGGCGGCTAGCGCACCCCCGACGGCATTCTGTATGCCCCAGGCTCGCGTCATCGCCCAACACCGGGGGATAATTCCCCCGGCTAGAAACAGCGCCCCTTCGGGGCTCCCATGGCCAGCCCGCAGGGCTTCGTATTTGTAGCTCGGAGGTTTAGCTCCGAGCAGAAAAAACAGCGCCCCTGGGGGGCCAGCCGGAATTATCCGGCGCCGTTTTATAGCCCGGCGACTTCATCGCCGGGCGGGCGTGGCAGACGCCACTTCGGTCGGCTAGACAACGCCAAATGTCTGAGACGCACACCGTAACCACCTGCCACCTGCGACTTGCCACTTGCAAACCTGATTAGCGGTCTTGGCGCCTTGGCGTGAGCTTTTCCTGGGTATCGGCGCGCTGCCGCGCGTGGTGCCTGTTCCGTAAATTTGACTTCATCCCCCACTCGGTCCTATAATCAGTAGGTTTTGTGTGCTTGGTTATCTCGCGAGCCGTTGGCCCGCTTATCCCCACATCGATAAGGAATCGCTATGCAGTCACGCAACAATCTCATCCTCGTTCTCATCCTGCTCCTTATCCTCCTGGCAGGATACATCGCCCTGCCCATCGATCATCCCGATTGGTTCATCCGCATCGTGGCCCCGCATCAGAAAGGGGACCCCAATGCACTGACCTTGCGCTTGGGCCTGGACCTGCAAGGCGGTACTCAGATTCAGCTCATGCCGGACCTTCCTGCGGGCCAGACAGCCACTGCAGACGATCTGGAGCGCGCCCGTGCCATCATCGAACGCCGCGTCAACGGCCTGGGGGTTAGCGAATCCCTGGTCCAAACCGGGAAGGATCGCATCATTGTGGCCCTGCCCGGGGTCAAAGACCCGGATGCAGCCATCGAGACCCTGCGCAGCACCGGCCAATTGGAATTTGTCGACCTGGGATCCAACCCCGAAGGGCTGGGGGCAGGGGATCAGATCAACACTACCCTGGGCGAAGCCCCCAATCCGGTCAGCGACAAAACCTACGAAACCATCATGACCGGCGACAAGCTGAAAAATGTGGATGTGCGCCGGAACGCCAACACCCAAAAGCCTTACATCGCGTTTGAACTCACCAAAGAAGGCTCCCGAATCTTCGGCGACTATTCCGGCAGCCACATCGGCCAATTCCTGGCTATTGTCATGGATAAAACCATCCTCTCCGCGCCGGTCATCAAAGCCAAAATCACCGATGCCGGGATCATCGAAGGGGATTTCACCCTGGAAGAAGCCCAGAACCTGGCCATCCAAATGAAGTACGGTGCCCTGCCCGTTCCCCTGAAAGTGGTGGACGTGCGCACCGTGGGGCCCTCCTTGGGTGAAGATTCGGTGCGCCGGAGCCTTCTGGCCGGGACCATTGGCGTCATCGTGGTCCTACTTTTCATGTTCGCCTACTATCGCCTGCCCGGCCTTTTGGCCGACCTGGCCCTGATCGGCTTTGTGGCCTTCAACATGGCCCTCTACAAAATCATCCCGGTGGTGCTGACCCTGCCCGGCATTGCAGGGTTCTTGCTCACCACAGGCACCGCGGTCGATGCCAACATCCTCATCTTTGAGCGGATGCGTGAGGAACTGCGCGCCGGGCGCTCCCTGCCCAGCGCGGTGGAAGCGGGCTTCTCTCGGGCATGGACCTCCATCCTGGATTCCAACCTCTCCACCATCCTCACCGGCCTGATCTTGCTCTACTTCGGCTCCAACTTCGGGGCTTCGGTGGTGCAGGGTTTTGCCATCACCCTGATCATCGGTGTGCTCGTTTCCATGTTCACCGCGGTCTTCGCCACCCGCACCTTTATGCGATTCCTCATCCAACACTTTGCCGAACCCCTGAAAGACAAACTTTCCTGGTTCAGCATCTAATCCCACCCTTCCCCGAGTTCCGCCATGTACGATATTATCCAACACCGCCGCTGGTACTACATCTTTTCCACCCTGGTCATTATCCCTGGGCTGGCCATCATGATCTACTCCATGGTCACCATTGGCACGCCCTTCCGTTTGGCCATTGACTTTACAGGCGGCTCTTTGTGGGAGCTGCGCTTCGAACGGCCCATCCCACCAGGGGACATGGTCTCCTTCTTCCAGTCCCAGGGCATCAACGACGCCAACGTCCATACCATTGGCGATGAATACACCCTGGTCATCCGCACCAAACCCCTGAGCCCGGAAGAAAAACAAACCCTCCTCCAAGCCATGGAGGCCCACTTCGGCCAAAAGCCCGAAGAACTCCAGTTCCGAGCCGTGGGGCCCACCGTAGGCAAAGAAGTCACCCGCACCGCGTTCATCGCGGTGGTCCTGGCCTCCTTTGTCATCCTGGGCTTTATCATCTGGGCCTTCCGTCAGGTAGACCACCCCTTCCGCTACGGGGTGAGCGCGATCATTGCCATGATCCACGACATTTTGGTCGCGTCGGCCTTTTTCTCCCTGATGGGGTTCCTTTCGGGCTGGGAAGTGGACGCGCTCTTCCTCACCGCGCTGCTCACCGTGATTGGGTTTTCCGTGCAGGATACCATCGTGGTCTTCGATCGCATTCGCGAAAACAGCCGGCGGCGCAAAGGCGAACCCTTTGAGGTTTTGGCCAACCGTTCTTTGCTCGAGACCATGCAGCGTTCCATTGCCACCCAGATCAACGCCATGTTTGTCATGATCGCACTCTTGCTCTTTGGGGGTGTCACCATCCGCCAGTTCATTGCCACCATGTTCGTGGGCATGCTCAGCGGCACCTACTCCTCCATCTTCATCGCCACCCCCTTGCTGGTTTCCTGGAACAATCGAGAAGGCATCTTTGGCTGGTTCGGTGGCAAAAAGAAGGTACGTGCCAAGAACGCCTCGGCCTGAGAATATATTTGATCACCGATGACTGACCACACCAACCGGGCCAATGCCCGGTTTTTTCTTACCTTCCCCCTCAAGCCCCATGGATGCTTTACCCCCTTTCCCAGTTCAATGCATTGCGGTAGGTTCGACCAACCGCCCCAAGATCGAAGCCACCCGCCTGGTCTTCACCCGGCTCTGGCCCCAGGCCCGGATCATCCCTACCCAGGTGGAATCGGGCGTCGCGGCCCAGCCCTGGGGCATGGAAGCCGCGGTCCAGGGTGCGCTCAACCGAGCGCGTCGCGCCCAGGCGCAAACCCAGGCCGATCTGGGCGTGGGCCTGGAAGGGAGCGTGGAAGAAGGCCCTTGTGGGGTCCTCTATCTCACAGGTTGGGCAGCCGTGGTCACGGCCGAAGGACGCTGGGGGATTGGTGGGGGCGGCCGCACGCCCCTGCCCCCCGCGTTGGCCGAGTCCCTGCGCGCGGGCATGGAGCTGGGCCCGGCCATTGACCAATGGCTGCAACGCCAGGGGATTCGCCATCAAGAAGGCACTGTGGGCGTGCTTACCATGGGCTTATTGGATCGCGCCCATTCCTTTGCCAACACCCTCACCCACGCCCTCGCGGCCTTGCTGCATCCTTCCTGGTACCCTGCCTGGCATGCCCCGATCCCCGATTTTTCCGATCCCTCCTCATGCCCTTAAAATAAGGGGCGTGGGTAACTATACAGGTACTCTCTCACAGCAAGGCAAAAACCACGAAGACACCAAGGCACCAAGGCACGAAGGAAAAAATAGAAGGTTTTCTTCGTGTCTTCGAAAAGCTTCGAGCCTTCGTGGCAAAGCGTTGTATGGGATACTTGTATAGTGCCTTAGTGCCCTTTGTGGTTTGTTAACCGGGGTACGTTAGCAGTTACGATAAATCTCTTTTTACATCTTATTCCCCCGCTCCCTACCATGAAACCATCTGCTCGTTGGCTATTGCTCTTTCTGCTCCCCCTTTTGCTCGTAGGATGTGCCCGAGGCCCCCTGGCAGGACCGGAACAAAAGGTCACCCCGGCTCTGACCCCCATCTTTGCGGGCCAGGCCTCCACCACGACCACCCCCCTCCTGCCCCACCAGGCCCAGGCC
>JALWZT010000093.1 GCA_027002405.1 Anaerolineae bacterium
CCGTCTGATATTCTTCCGTGGTATGGCTTTGTTCAGACATATTATCTACCTCCTGCCTGAATTATACCTCAATTCTCTCTCAAACCCCCTCCAATAAGGGGCGGAAAATAGGTAATCAGTGATCAGTGATCAGTAATCAGTGTTCAGTGTTCAGTTGACTCTGCGTCCTCTGCGCTCTCTGCGGTAAGTACCCTTTCCGCAGGGGAGTCAGGGATCAGTCATCCAGTGTTCAGTGTCCAGTAGCGCCGAGGCTAGAAACAACGCCCCTGGGTGCCTAGCCGGAATTATCCGGCGCCGTTTTATAGCCCGGCGACTTCATGATACTGTTGGCAAACTCCATACAGGCTGCTGGGCGCCTTGGCCCCGCCGACTCGAAGTCGGGGCTGGGGGCCTTTGGCCGCCTGTCTGCCTGCGCAGACAGGTCCAACCGGGCGGAAAACATGTCCCCGAAGGGGGACATGCGGCGGAACGCCCTCAGACCTGAATTTATTCGGCGTACTCGCGCAGTAAACCAACAGTATCACTTCATCGCCGGGCGGGCGTGGTGGTCCCAGACCTCGGAGGTCTGCGCAGACCCTCCGAGGTCTCATGCTCACCTGCCACCTGCGTTCTATTTTCGTCGTTATGTGGTGAGCAGTTGCTCATGGCGACTGTTCCGAAAATAGAGCCTCGCGACGTCATTCCGAGGGAGCGCAGCGACCGAGGAATCTAGCGAAGCGCAAAAACCACGGCATGGCGCTCGCTTCGCTCGCTAGATGCCCTTCGGTTCCTCAGGGCAGGCTTCGCTCCCTTCGGTCGCTCAGCATGACGAACACACCTGCGCAAATCAGCGCTGCGGAGCATCTGCGCAAATCTGCGTCCTATTTTCATCACCGCTTTTTCAAAATCACCGGAAACCAGGCGTGATGCGTCTGGGTGGCATCGACGAGGTGGAAAGTGCTCCCGGTGTAAGACCCAGGCTCCGGATGATGGTATTCGATGGTGTTGCAGTCGATGACCGTGCCGTGGTCCGCGACCGCGTCGGAACAGGTCCAGCCAGGCGGAGGGTCCATCACGATGCGGTAGTAGTCATACGCGCGATCCCACACGGAGAAGGAAAAGCGGCCATTCGAGTCGGTGGTCGTTTGCTGGAGTTGGGTCCATGAGGTATCCTCTTCCTGGCGGGCTGTCAGCGTCACAGTCACTCCCTGCATAGGCGCTCCCCCCGGACCGAGAATCTGCCCGCCAAAGCGATAGGTGGGCGCGGGGGTAGGAGAGGGCGTAGGCGTAGGCGTGGGCGTGGCCGTGGCCGCGCGGTAAAGGACCTGCAATTGCGGAGCCGCGCTGGGGCTATATGGATTTTCTTTGCTCAGCCATTCGTGGCTGTCGTTCCAGTTCCCGCCCTGGGGGAAGATGCCGATGGGCAAAGTGTCCGTGAAGGCGCTGGAACGAGCATAGCGTACCAGTTCGGTGACATCCCACATGTCGGTGCCCATGGGGCTGTGCGGATTCAGGATGGTCACGGCTTCGGGCGCGTTGGAATCCACACCAGGCATTGTGTTCCAGGTCACCGAGTTCTCATCCCAATCCCCTCTATTCAACAGGCGAACCGCTGCTGTATCGCCACTTCCCCAGGGATAAGCATAGGGGTTCATGGTCATTGTTATCGCCGCGTGGACGATCTCCGCGCCCGCGGGGATGGACTGGAGCGGGAACTTGAGCAGGGGGATGCCGTCGTTGGGATAGGCCCAAAACGTGGTTTCGTTGCCAAACGCGGTATTGGGCTGATAATGCCAGACGTAGGTGTCGTCCGATGGTGCGATGGTGGTGGTCACCTCCTGGTGTAAGCGATTCACCCAGTCATCGGTTTGGGAAGGAGTGCCCAGGTGATGGCGTGCCAATTCCGCGTCAGGAAGTGGATTTCCTAGGGCTGTATCATCTGAATGGGTCAGAAACCACAGGGCCGCCAACAATAGCGCAGCGGACAGGGAGAAGATTGTCAAATAGCGGTGGGAATGGTTGTTCATGGTTCTTTCTCCGATACCGAGGAAAAGAGAACGCAGATTTTCGCAGATGCGACGCAGATTTCCACTGATTACTGATAACTGATCACTGATTACTGATTACTGATTACTGATTACTGATTACTCATCCTCGCGCCTAACTTCGGCCCAACAATCCTCAATCCTAATCCTAATCCTGATCCTACCTACGGACCAGTGGCATATAGATTTTCGTCGGCGTGGGCGTGGGCGTTGGGGTGGGCGGCGCCCAGGCTCGGACCGGAGGCGGCGGGTTGCCGCGGCCCACCAGCATGCCCCCTTGCCCTACCAGGAGGAGCGTCTCGTCCGTGCCGTGCATGGCTTTGATCTCATGGCTAAAGGGCGCGTCCATCTCTGTCCAGCCGGAGCCGTCGTAGTGGAGCAGCACGGCCCGCTCCAGGCCCGCGCTGATGCCGAGTGGTTCTGATGTGGCTCCCATGGCGAAGATGTTGTTCGCACCCAGCCCCCAGATGCGGTTTAGGGCGATGTCTTTTTCGTACACCTTGTGCCACTGGGAGCCGTCGTAGTGGAAGATGGCAGCCAACCCCGCGGGCGTCTCGCCCGTGGCCCAAACGTCGTTGGGACCGCTGCCCCACACGGAATCGAAGTAAGTGGTGGACATCTGACTCCAGGCATGGCCGTCGTAGTGCAACATGCCGCCATCCGTGGCCGCGACAAAGATGTCGTCAGGACCGGAGCCCCATATGGCCACCAGTTCTCCTTTCCCCGATGCCTGATAGACGGTGGACCACTGGCTGCCGTCGTAGTGCACAAGGACGTGCACGTTGTTGGGATACGATCCCTCTATGTAGCCCACCGCGTAGATGTTGTTCGGCCCGCTCCCCCAGATGCCGCGGAAGCGCACCACTTCCTCATCGTCACTGGTCACCATCACGTGGGCGTGCGTCCAGGTTTGACCATCGAAATGCCAGATGAGCCCTTCGCTCACCGCGTAGAGGTCGTTCCACGAGGTTCCCCAGGGGCCGTAAAGATAACTGCTCAACCAGTGGGAACCGGGGATATCGGGAGGTAACCTGTAGAGAATCCATTGCCGTCCGTCGTAAACGAGGGCTCTGAGGCCGCCCACGGCAACGACGTGAGTACCATCTGTCCAGATGCCTGCGCCCGAGAAAGGCGCAGCCTGCCCCTGCTCGGACCATTGGGAGCCGTCGTAGTGGGCGATGACGCCGTCCCTTCCCACCACAAACAGATCATCCGGTCCGGTGCCCCACACATCGTAAAGGTAATAGGTGCGATTGGTGGGGCGTCCCATCTCTTGCCAGGTATGACCGTCGAAATGATAGACGGTTCGGAAGGTATCCACGATGTAGATATCATTCGCCCCGGCTCCCCAGATGGCGTAGATTTTTTCGCCGGGGATGGCAAAGACCTGTTTCCACGAGCTCCCGTCGTAGTGGAGCACCACACCCTTGTAGTCCGAATACAAGTATCCTGCCGCGTACACATCGTTCGGGCCGCTTCCCCACACATCGTAAAGATACGCTTCGGTGGATGCGTCTATCTCCTGCCAGGAGTGGCCGTTGTAGTAGAGGATAACGCCCTCTTCGCCCACCGCGAAGATGTGATTGGGATCGCTGCCCCAGATGGCGTGGAGATCGTCGAAGAGGAGGGGGATGTTCATCTTGGACCAGGCCATCCCATTGTAGTGGAGCACCATCGCGGTGTAGGTGGCATAGGAGTACCCCACCGCGTACACATTGTTGCTCGCACTGCCCCAAACGCCTCGCATCAGGAAGAGGCCGAGTCCGGAGGGAGGGGCCATGGCCTGCCAGGACGCACCGTCGTAATGCCATAGCGCGTTCTCGCCCACCGCGAAGATGGCATTCGGCCCCGCGCCCCAGATGTCCAGCAGGAAATTCTTCCCCGGCAGGTTAGCAAGGGGCTGCCAGGACGAGCCATCGTAGTGGAGGATGGTCCCTACGTCGCCCACCGCGTAGATGTTGTTGGGGCCCGAGCCCCATAGCGCGCGCAGGTTGTTTCCCTGGGGCAGGGGGTTGAGCCAGGTCCAGCCGTTGTTTTGGATCGGGGTCGCGAAGGCGGTGGGGTTGAGGGATACGACGAGGAGCGCCAGGATGAAGATCAAGGTCATGCGTTTCATTGCGGCCCTCCTTTGCATAGTAACCGCCTAAAAATTAGTTTCCGTTTTTGTGCTCATCGACTGAAGTCGAACACGTAAGGCCTACGGCCAGACCCCCTCTTCATCTCCCCCGCAAGCGGGGGAGAACAGCGGAAGAGAATCAGATGACGGCCTCCGCCGTCCAAAACGGCGACAAAAGGGGTCGCCGAAGGGCGACCATTGGCGCCATCAAATCGGCTTTCCCTACTTCCTCCCCCCGCCCGTCTCGGAGTGGGGGAGGAACCAAAGGAGGGGGCTTGCGCCTCCATAGGCACGAGTTTACTCGGCAAGTGTCGCGGCAAAAAAGGGAAGTTATTTCTGGACGCTCACATAGTGGGCATCCATAAGAGCACAAAGAGATAACCATGATCTATAGATACACCCCAAGCGTTGAATAAACGTTGAAAAGAACGAGGGGTGAGCGTTGCGATTCCCAACTTCCTCGTCAACTCACCCCTGCCCCATCCATACCCCTCACATATCCTTATTTCCAGCTCCACGTGGTGCCATCGCGAGTGTCTTCCAGCACCACGCCCAGATCGGCCAGGCGGTCGCGGATCATGTCGGCCAGGACCCATTGCCGTGCCTGACGCAACTGGCTGCGCACCTCCACCAGCAGATCGATGAAGGGCGCGGCATCCGAACCGGTGCTTGCTTTGGGCTGCAAGCGCAGTCCCAGGACCCCTGTCAGCTCTTTGAGTGTCGCTTGAGCCTGGGCGAAAGGCTCACCCCCGACGCCCGCATCTCGGGCGGTGTTGATGGCCTTGACCAGTTCGAAGATGTGCCCCAGCGCGGCCGCAGTGTTGAAGTCATCATCCATGGCTTCTTCAAAGCGCTGTTTGGCCTCGCGCGCGGCGTTCAGCAAGGCGTCCACCTCCGGGCCCTGGGTTTTATCCCCCGTGGGGGGCCGGAGCGCGCCCAACAGCCGTTGATAAGCTTTTTCCGCCTGGGCCACCACCGCGTCGTTATACACCAGGGGCTTGCGATAGTGGGACCCCAACACCAGCAAGCGGAAGACATCCGCGTCGTGCTGGGCCAGGAATTCATCGATGGTGACAAGATTGCCCAGGGATTTGGACATTTTCTCGCCGCTGAGCACCACCATGCCGTTGTGGAGCCAGTACCTGGCCAGGGGCGCGTCGTTGCAGCTTTCGCTTTGCGCGATCTCATTTTCGTGGTGGGGGAAGATGAGATCGTTGCCGCCGCCGTGGATGTCGATGGTGGGCCCCAGGTGTTTACGCACCATGGCGGAGCATTCGATATGCCACCCCGGCCGTCCTTTGCCCCAGGGGCTTTCCCAGGCCGGCTCATCGGGCGATTTCTGTGCCTTCCACAGGGCAAAGTCCAGGGGGTCTTCCTTCAATTCCTCCGCGTACTTTTCTCGCTCCCCGCGCATGGTCTCATCCAGCTTACGCCGGCTGAGTTTGCCATAATCCTCATCCTTGCGCACCCGGAAAAAGACGTTGCCATCCACCTCATAGGCATAGCCTTTGTCGATGAGCTCTTGCACCATGGCGATAATCTCATCGATGGTGCCGGAAACCCGGGGCATGACCGTGGGACGCTTGACGTTCAGCGCGTCCATCTGTTCCAGGAATTTTTCGATGTACCCTTGGGCCAGGGCAAAGGGATCCACGCCCTGTTCCCGGGCCTTGTTGATGATTTTGTCATCCACATCGGTGAAGTTCATCACGTGGATGACTTGGTAGCCCTTGTATTCCAGATAGCGGCGGATGACATCAAACACAATGGCCGACATGGCGTGGCCGATGTGCGCGTCCGCATACACCGTGGGCCCGCACACATACATGCGTACCACGCCCGGTTCCAAAGGTTCGAAAATCTCTTTCTGGCGGGTAAGGGTATTGTAAACTTGTAGTGGCATGGCTGGTTTTCGAGAGCAATGAAGAGAAAGGCGGATTAACGTCCTGACGTATGATCGTTGTGCGAGATGGGGGAGGCGAAGATCATCCGGCCCGCGCTGGTTTGCAGGGCTTTGGTCACCTCCAGTTCCACTTCCTGGCCAATGAGGGAGCGCCCATGTTCCACCACGACCATGGTGCCATCCTCCAGGTATCCCACGCCCTGGTTGGGCTCTTTGCCTTCCTGGATGATGCGCAATCGTAGGTGTTCGCCGGGGAGATAGATGGCTTTGACCGCATTGGCCAGTTCGTTGAGGTTGAGGACCTGGACGCCTTGCAGCGCGGCGACGCGATTCAGGTTGTAGTCGTTGGTTACGATGCCCATGCCATGTTGGCGGGCCAATGCGATCAGTTTTTCGTCTACCTCACGCACATCGGCTGCGTCCAGGTTCACGATTTTCAACTGGGGTCTTTCCAATTGTTGCAATTCATCCAGGATCTGCAGCCCGCGGCGCCCGCGAGCCCGGCGCAACGCATCGGAAGAATCCGCGATGTATTGCAGTTCCGAAAGTACGAATCGGGGAACCAACAAAGGCCCGGGCAGGAACCCGGTTTTGGCCACGTCCAGGATCCGGCCATCAATGATAACGCTGGTATCCAGCAGCATGGGATAGGGCCCTTGGAGTTCGTTCGGGGTGGCCGCGGTGCTTTTTTCTCGCTTCCCTCCTTGCAGGGCCTTCATGACGCGCACGAAATCCTCCCGACGCAACACCACGATCATGGCGCCGAGATATCCAAAGATGATGCTGGCAATAAAGGGTAAAATCGGGCCAAAAGGTGGGGGGAGTTTGGCCAGAGGGATCGCGACCAGGGCCGCCACCATAAGGCCTAAGATCAGGCCAACGCTTCCTGCGATGACCTCTTCGATGGGGATTTGCCGGATGACTCGAATCGCCCACCTGGCCGGGCGGATAAAAATCCATGGAGCGATCAACCACCCTGCAATAGCTCCCACCAGCGTCAGTGGCCCCACATACTTCATGGCTTCCAGGTCTTGCAGAGGATTGTGGGAATCAGTAATGATGACACCGATTTCCCAGCCAACGATAGCGAAAACAACCAATCCTAGGATGCGGAAAACGCGATCAAACACGAGAATAAGGCCTCCTATTTGATTGTCCGCTGGCCACGAGAGGGACCAGTCGGGGATAAATGGATGAATGCGATAAATGCAATGAATAAATGCGTCGAGTTAGATCATAGCATACCGGGCTTGATTCGCCAAGTGCTGCTATGAAAATAGAATGATCGCTGGTTGCTGAGGAATCGCCAGGCCGACGTTGGGCGAGTCGGCAAAGGTTCGTATTGCGTATTCCGTATTCCGTCCAGTCGTTACGCAATACGCAATACGGAATACGAGTCACGCCGCCCTGGCCGCGAGGCATTTTCGTCCGTATCGGCGCGGGGTGGCCCGCCGTTGGACTGCTATGTAAATAGGATTCGGATCAGGATTAGGATT
>JALWZT010000094.1 GCA_027002405.1 Anaerolineae bacterium
TAAGACGAAAGAGGACGATGGAAAATCCGTCCATCGCCGTCCATTTTCGTCCACTTTCGTCTGCTCCTCAGCAAACGAGCGAAGTGCGATGGGCAAACTGCTTTGCACTCACCGGATGAACTCCGCATTCAGGTTATCTAAATCGTACAAAAAGCGTAGGAAAGCCGTCGCGCAAGGGGTTTGACAGAACGCTCCGGTCGGGCTATACTTGAATAAAGAACCCCATCTCTTCGCTTTGAACCAACCTTCCTTTCTCATGTCCCACGTCTCTCAGATTTCAGCCCTGAATGTGTGAACACGCTCCGCCTAGCTGCGCGAGCGTGTTCTTTGTATGCGGGGCTTTCTCTCATTTCCCCCGGAGGTTTGCTTTATGATGGATTCGGCCATGATCAGTAAAATCATGAAGGCGAAACGCTATGCGGATGAGCGGGATCGAATGGAGTTCAAGAGTTTTACCGTGGTGTTCAAGGGGAATCATCGGGACCACACGGTGACCTATGAAAATGGCGAATGGCATTGCACATGCGATTTCTTCGCTCAGCGGGGTATTTGCAGTCACACCATGGCCATGGAAAAAGTGCTCACCGGTATGCTTCCCGAGGAAAGCATCCAGGAAATCGAGCCTGCCAGCGCATAATCCACTATACCCATCCATCTGACAAACAGAGCTCGGGCCTGGCCCGGGCTTTGTTTTGCGAAATGATGTAACAGCTTCTCCCTTTTCGGCATCTTATGATGCAGACTATGTTTTTTCACCCTTCTCAAACATGAGGTAACCCCATGACTGCAAAAACCGATTTCACCCCCGAAGCCTGGGACGCATTGCTAAAAGGCCCCCTGGCCGTGAATATCTACATCGTCGCCGCGGACCCAAGCGTCTTCGGTTCCATCAAAGAAGTGATGGCCCTGAGCAAGGACATCGTGGAGACCCTGGCCAAGCCCGATACAGGCGAACTGCTGCGCTACATGTTGGCCGACCTGCAGGATAAGGACACGGTCAAGCGGCTCATGCCCAACGTGAAGGGGTCTCCGGACGAGGTGAAGGCCGCGCTGCGTGCCGAGATTGAGGCGGCCCTTCAGGTGTTGGAAGAAAAGGCCACGCCCGAGGAATCTCAGGAGATCCGACAGTGGATGTACGACCTGGCCGTGCGCACCGCTGAGGCTTCCAAGGAAGGTGGTTTCCTGGGCATCGGCGCCGTGCGGGTAAGCCCGCAGGAAAAGCAGGCCCTGGAGGAGCTGGCCGAACTACTGGGCGTGGAAGCCGTGGAAACCGAGGTGGTGGAAACCGACCAGGCCAGCGAGGAAGAGTCCAGCGAGTAAGCGCACCCGTTTTGAAATTCGGATCAGGATTAGGATTGAAATTCGCCAAGCCAAGGTTAGCCGAGTCTACAACGGGCGTGATGCGTAATGCGTAATTCGTGAGGTCATTACGCATCACGTGCTTGGCTTCCCGCGCCGCTGCTCGTGGTGCCTGCTACTTAAAAGGGTGACTTTGGGGCAAAGGGTGACTTTGGGGCAATGGAAATATCAAAATAAAAATGGTTGTGGAGCCCATCCCTGTCCAGCCATCCATTCTTCCTTCGGGTTTGGTCTCATTTCCCTTTCTGACCTATAATCCCCTACATGACCCACAGTGTTTGCCCATATCTGGGCCTGCTGGATGATCCGGACGCCCATCTCAACTATCCGAGCTTCGAAAATCGATGCTACGCAACAGTAGCGCGGGAAGCTATTCCCCTGTCGGAGCAAGCGGTGTTTTGTTTGGGGGGGCAGTTCAAAAACTGCCCGCGCTACATGGCCTTGCACGGTCCCCCACAGCCAGAACCCAATACCCTGGAAGCCGGCCCCTTGCCACCGCCCCAGGCCACTGCATCTAGCGGCGGTGGATCGACCGCGCAACCCCCTGTTCCCGTCTACGTCCCCTATCCCGTCCTTCCTCCTCAAAAACAGGGCAAAGACTGGTCCCTGGTACTCATCATCGGCGGGGTATTATTGACCATCTTATTGTGCACCGGGGCCACCGCGGGCTACTTTAGCATGAAAGCCCTCTTCCGAGCCGCGTTGCCTCCGACCCCCACGGCCCAGGTAGCGGAACGGAGCACCCAGACGCCCCCTGCAGGTCAGGTGCCGGGCCAACAACCATCTGCCACGCCAGCTTCATCCCAGCCCCCCCTCACGCC
>JALWZT010000095.1 GCA_027002405.1 Anaerolineae bacterium
CACTGAACACTGGATGCCTGATCCCTGACTCCCCTGCGGAAAGGGTACTTACCGCAGAGAGCGCAGAGGACACAGAGTCAACTGAACACTGATTACTGATCACTGATTACTCTATTTACGGAACAGCTACAAAGAGAAATCCCGAGGCAGCCGGGCCTCGGGACTTCTCTCCACACACACTTTGAAAGGAGGTGCACCGATGAGTTGAATGCCCAGGGCATTCGAGGTGACACGTTTAAGTATCCATGATTTTGGGGAGGGTGAATATGATTTAGATCATATTGGGGGAGAAAATGTTGCAAATCATGAAATTTGATGCAGTGTTTATGAGGGCGAGGTTAATAGAAGATGAGAAAAATCATCCTCTGGGGTGATGTAAGCATGCCTCCAAAGCTTTATAATGAGGGGTAGATGAAAAGCAGGTATCGGTCTCTCGCCTTGCAATCTTTTATAAAAAGGAGGTGCATAGCGTCAGGATAAACCATGCTGCCCAACCTTTTCTATCCATCCGAACTTCTCCATGAACCACCGTTTTCGTAGGATGATGAGCATGCATTTCTCATTCAAGGAGGAACCGTGAAACGCAAGCATCTACTACTCCTGGTTCTGGTCCTGTTGTTGGCGTTGTCGCTCACCAGCGTAGCGTCGGCAGCGGGCCCGAACGACAAGCCCCATCAGCAGGGTGATCACGAAGGGTGTCTCGCTTGCCACGAAGGCATCGAGGACATCCGCCAGCCGGACACCCTGATGTATCAGCAGATTCAGGCCATGGGTGAGTGTACGGCCTGTCATGGCGGGGATCCCGCCGTCACCGACGACAAGGACGCGGCTCACTCGGGCGAATTCTATCCTGATCCCGGGAGCATTTGGATTTCCGACAAGACCTGCGGCAAGTGCCATCCCGGTTATACCGAACGCCTGAAGTTGGCCCTGATGAACACCGAAATGGGGAAGATCCAGGGTAACCTGGTGACCTGGGGCGCGCAGAAGGACCGCACGCCCATCTATGCCAACTATACCCTGGATGATGAAGATGGCCTGACGCCCTCTGTGGGTACCGATACCTACAAGGAGTACATGGCCAAGATTATCGAAAATTACCCCTACAACTTCCCCACCCATGTGGACAAGATGCCCAATCCCACGGTGGAGGAGATCGTGCAGGATCCCTCCAAGGCGGCCTTTACCTATCAGCGCCAGCAGTGCCAGCGTTGCCATGTGGGGGTCCAGCCTCGTACCAAGCGCGGCGACTGGCGCGGCACCGGCTGCTCGGCCTGCCACATCCCCTACAGCAACGAGGGCTTCTACGAGGGCAACGATCCCACCATCCCCAAGGATGAGCCGGGCCATCTGCTGGTCCACAGCATCCAGGCCACCCGGGATGCCAAGGTCACGGTCAATGGCCATACCTATTCCGGTATCCCCGTCGAAACGTGCAACTCCTGCCACAATCGTGGTAAGCGCATCGGCGTGAGCTACGAAGGGATCATGGAGTTCCCCTATGGCACGCCCTTCGACGAAACCGGCATGGGCCAGCCCAAGCTCCACACCAAGAAGTACCTCTACATCAAGGACGATCTCCATCACTCGGTGGAAAGCCGGCCCGAAAATCCCAAGGGCGGCATGCTGTGCCAGGACTGCCACACCAGCCTGGAAATGCATGGCGATGGTAACATGCCTGCCACCACCCTGGCCCAGGTGGAGATCGAGTGTGCGGACTGCCACGGCACGCCCGACGCCTATCCCTGGGAACTGCCCATCGGCTTTGGCGAAGAAGAGTTGCTGATGGGGCAGATCAGTGACGAGCCGCGCGGTCTCTACACCGAAGCCGAACTGCCCGACAACAAGACCTACTTCGGTACCAAGTATGATCCCGAGGATGGCTTCCTGCTCACCGCCCGCGGCAACCCCTTCGAGAACGTGGTCAAGAAGGGCGATGAGGTCATTGTCCACTCCGCCAGTGGCCTCGACTTCAAGGTGCCGTTGCTGAAGAAGATCAAAGAAGATGGCACCTGGAAGAGCAAGGACGCGGAAGTGGCCATGGATAAGGTGGCCGCGCACATGGATAATATGGAGTGCTACTCCTGCCATGCGGACTGGGCACCCCAGTGCTACGGCTGCCATGTGACCATGGACTACTCCGAGGGCAAAGAGGATAGCGACTGGGTGGCCCGAGGCAATGCCCACATGGAGAATGGCCTCAACGACATGTCCATCAAGTCGCCCGGCAAGGCCAAGGAAGGACGTTCCTACCTGCGGTGGGAAGAGCCTATCCTGGGTGTCAATGGCGAAGGTCGCGTGACCCCGCTCATCCCCGGTTGCCAGGTCATCTACACGGTCGTGGGGCCCAATGGCGAGAATCTGGCCCATAATGTCATCGCCACCAGCGAAGAAGCGCCCATGGCCCTGGATATGGCCCCGGTGCAGCCGCATACCGCCGGCCGCAAGGCCCGCACCTGCGAATCCTGCCACAACAACCCCAAGGCGCTGGGCTATGGCATCGAGGACGGTCGTTTCTTGCAGGGCTATGATCAGGGCTTCATCGTGGATCTGGTGGACGCGGAGGGCAACATCCTGCCTGCCAACGTCCAGTACCAGAGCCAGCCTGTGCCTGCGCTCAAGACCGACCTGAGCCAGGTGGTGGACCCGGAGACCGGCGAGCAGCTTATGGTCGTGGGCACCCACTGGCCTGCTTCCGCCCCCTTGAGTGCGGATCAGCGTGCTCGCGTGGAGCGGGTGGGCCTGTGCATGGGCTGCCACCAGAACATGGCGGACGAGGCCTTCTGGACCAACGAAGTCATTGCCAAGTACGGCAAGATTACTACCAGCGAAGAGCACATCAACATGCTCAACCAGTTGGTGCATGATGCCGTGGCCAAGGGCGATGAGGAAACGGCCAAGAAGTACGAAGACGCCATCAAGAAGCTGGAAGAGACCGAGGCCAAGCTGAAAGAAGCTGAAGCCAAAGCCAAAGAGGCTCAGGCCACGGCCGAGGCTGCCCAGGCCGAGAAGAAGAACCTGGAAGCCGAGCTGGAGAAGGCCAAGTCTCAGGCTCAGGCCCAAGCCCCGGCCGAAGCGCCCGCGCCGGCCCAGGGTGGCAGCAACGTGGTCGCTCTCATCATTGCGGCCCTGGTCGGCCTGGTGGTGGGCGGCGGCGTCGCCTACGCCCTGAAGAAGTAAGGGAGACCGAACCTGCGAGAGCGACGCATCCAGGATTCCTGAGCGCGTCATAACCCCTTTGGAGAGAGGAGTTTCTGATATCTACCTTTCAGGAATCCTCCTGCGTCCCTCCTTCTTGCATACCGGCAGGCGCTCGCAACGCCTGCCGGTGCCTTCTAAAGCCCTTGGACACGGTCCCTGATTTTTTAGATCGTCCCTTTCTCTGTTACAATCCCTTTTGTTCATCTTCCGTAACTATACAGGTATCCCACCTAACGCTTTGCCACGAAGGCTCGAAAGCCCCCCTCCGCCTCCCCCCGCACACGGGGGGAGAGGCGAAGACACGAAGAGAACCTTTTATTTTTCTCCTTCGCGCCTTGGTGCCTTCGTGTCTTCGTGGTTTGAAGGGTAGGTGTATAGTTACCATTTTCCTTTCATGTTTGGACCTGAATTCTTATGGAACAGGCAATGACTTCAAAACACGCCGCATGGTGGCGCTGGCTCGCGGCCGCTTTGGTCGCCATCGTTGTTGGTGTGGGCGTGTGGTATGCCCTGACGCATCTTTCTTTTCTGAGCTCGGTTTCTGAGGAAGCTCAAACCGCATCGGCTACCCCCGCGCCGCAAGAAGAAGCAACCGGCCAGGAACAAAGCCCCGCGGCGTTACCCATGGATGATTTTACCGCCCTGGCTTTAGAAAAAGCCAAGCAGGGGGATGTGGATGGGGCGCTGGAAGCTTTCTCTGTGGCTATTGCCGCAAATCCGGATGGGGCATCGGTGCCCTATTATTATCGGGGGTTGGTATACATCGATCAGGGGAAGGTGGAGGAAGCCATTGACGACTTCACCAAGGCCATTGAGATCGACAAACATTTCGCACAGGCATACGCGGCTCGGGGCACAGCCTATCTCATGACCAGCCGTCCTGCCAAAGCCGCTGAGGATTTTGATAAAGCCATCCAATTGGACCCGAAAAATGCCACCACCTATGTGAATCGCGCTCGGGCCTACATGGGCCTGCAAATGTTGGATGAGGCGGAACAGGATCTGAATCATGCCATCGAATTGAACCCCAAACTGTTGGCGGCTTATTTCAATCGGGGCGTACTCTATATGCTCCAGCAACGCACGGAAGAGGCCCTGAAGGATTTCGATACCTGTGTCAGCCTCAATCCCAACGCGCCCGCACCTTACTTCAATCGGGCGGTGGCATATATCGAATTAGGGGATAAAAAGGCCGCAGCCACTGACCTGGCTATCTACCTCACCCTTTCCAAGGACGAAGAGGGCAAGCATCAAGCCCGAGCTCTGTTGGATTCCCTCACGGGCACCCAGGGCCTGGACGTGATGCTGCAGGAGCAGGTGGATAGCGACGGCAACGGCCATAACCAATAACCAAACAGCGTACGCCGTTTGGTGAATCATTGTTCCCAATTTGGCGCATTTTTTCGCGTTCATTTTCGTGTAAGATAAAAAAGGCGTCGCAAAGCATTGGTCCGTCTTTGCGCGCGCTGCGCGTGATGATTTCGGTTCTCATATCCCAACCTCATTCCAAGGAGTGACACCTATGGCAAGCGCTCCGCCTGCGGCTCGGGCCGCGGCCCCTAAGCTGACTTTCTGGAATGCCAGCTACTCTTTCAGGTCCTGGCTGCTCACCACGGATCACAAGCGCATTGCATTTTTGTATCTGTTGGTGGCTTCCGGGTACGCTGCGCTTGGATTGGGCACAGCGACCATTTTGCGCCTGGAACTCTTCACTCCGCAACAGGAACTGTTCCAGGATATCTACGCCCGCCTCTTTACCTTGCATGGCGGTGTTATGGTTTATCTCTTCATGTTGCCTGTCATGTTGGGGGTGCTGGGGAATTTCATCATCCCCTTGATGATTGGGGCGAAGAATGTGGCTTTTCCTCGGCTTAATTTATTGAGTTTTTATATCTACGCGGCGGGGAGCAGCGCGGTGGTGCTCGAAGCCGCGTTGGGAGGGTCGGATGTAGGATGGAATTTCCTGGCCCCTTATGCTACCACTTACACCCCCTCTCGCGAGTTGCCCGCCCTGGCCATCATCCTGATAGTGGGGGGGGCCGTCTTCTTGATGGCCGTGAATTTGCTCTTCACCGTGCATAACCGTCGAGTAAAGGGTTTGGACTGGGAAAGGCTTCCCTTTACGGTGTGGGGATACTACCTGCTGAGTATCACCTTCATCGTGGGAAGCTTTTTCATGTTCGTATGGGTCTTCTTCACCGCCACCTTGCGGGAGCAGGCCCTGGGATATGTGCACTATGGGTTGGATTTGAACCCCCAATTGTTGGTGCACAGTTTTTGGATTTTTGCTCAGATGTCGGTGTATATGCTACTCCTGCCCGCGGTGGGGATTGCCGCCGATATTTTAGAAACCTTTGCTGGTCGTCCACTGGTGGGTCGTAAGGGCGTGCAGCATGCCATGATGACATTGGCCTTGCTCATGTCCCTGAGTTGGGGTGTGCATACCTTTACCAGTGACCAATGGAGCTGGGCCAATATCTTCTTCTCCTTGGTGGCTTACTTCAGCGCGATTGCTCTGGCAATCATCCTCTTCAGCCTTTTTGCTACCATTCGCAAGGCCCGGCCGGGCTTGAGCTCCCCCATGGTCCTGGTCTTTAGCATCTGGGTCTCCCTGGCCCTCTATCTGGCCAGCAGCCTGGCCCTTTACTCGCCGCTGACCGCCCAGGCTTTGCTGCACACCCAATTTGAATGGGCTAACTTCCATCTCCTCATGGTCGGCGTGGTGATGTCGGGTTTTCTCGCGGGCATGCATTACTGGTGGCCCAAAGCCACGGGCCGGGCATACCCCGAAACCCTGGCTCAGGTGACAGGATGGATTATCTTCCTGGGGGTTTTGGGCACCTTTGTGCCGGGCTTTCTGTTGGGGTTGCAAGGGATGCGTACTCGGGTCGTGGCCTATCCCGAAGCCTGGCAGATGACCAATCAGCTCATCACCACCAGCAGCTTCCTGCTCATGTTGGGCCTGACGTTGCCCTTATTGTACTTCTTCTATGCAGCTTTTTGGGGCGAAAAGGATGAAAACCCCTGGCACGCGAACACGCTGGAATGGCGTACCACTTCGCCCCCCTTGCCCGAGAATTTCACCGGTGAGATGCTGAAGCAAGCTTAATTACCGTTTTCATCCACCGTTTTATCCCCGACCCCTTCACATCGAGGATTGACTATGTCCCAAATTTATCATCCCTCTCTCAATCTTATTGCCAAGGCCATGGTGCTGCTCACCGTGCTGCTTTTGGTGGGGGGCGCGGCGGTGTCTTACATCTTTGTGCGGTCGCCTTATATGCGCGGCACAACCATCGCCCGAGAACAGCCCGTCTTCTTCAGTCATGAGCATCATGTGGGCGAGCTGGGGCTGGATTGTCGCTACTGCCACGTGAATGTGGAACGCAGCCCCTTCGCCGGGGTTCCTTCCACCGATATCTGCATGGGGTGCCATAGCCAGGTGTGGGCCAAGAGCCCGGCCATCGCCCCTATCAAGGAGAGCATGGAAACCAACCAGCCCATTGCCTGGAATCGGGTGAACGACGTGCCCGACTACGCGTTCTTCAACCACAGCATCCACATCAACAAAGGGATCCCCTGCAAAGAATGCCATGGTAGAGTAGACAAAATGGGGTGGACTCGTAAAGCCCAGCCTCTTTCCATGGAATGGTGCTTGAATTGCCATCGCCACCGGGAAGACCATGTGGTCCCCCGGGAAGAGGTCTTTAACATGGAATACGAGCTCCCCAAGGATCCGGCCCAGCGGGAAGCCCTGCAGACCGCGTTGGTTCAGAAATACCATGTGGATGTGAATCAGTTCCAGGTGACCGACTGTTCCGTGTGTCACCGTTAGGAATAGGAATCGGAGCGTTTTTTCCCTGGTCATCCTATTCCTGGTTCCTGCTGCATTATTCCATTCCTATTCCATCATGCACTTATGACCCCTCACCGCATCGAGAAGGTGATTATGGACGAAAAACGACTGGACCTTTCAAAACTTCGCCAGCGGTTGGCCCAAAAGACGGGCAAGACCTATTGGCGGAGTTTCAACGAAATCGCGGATACCCCGGAGTTCCGGGAGTTCCTGGAACAGGAGTTTCCCCCGGGCGCGGCCTATCTGGATGATCCCACGGGCATGACCCGACGCACCTTCCTCAAGATCATGGGGGCGTCCATGGCCCTGGCCGGGCTCACCGCGTGTACGGCCACGAACCCAGAAAAGATCGTGCCCTATGTGGAAGCTCCCGAGGAAGTTATCCCGGGCGAGCCCCTGTTCTATGCCACGGCCTTCCCCATGGCCGGGTATGGCATGGGCGTGATTGTGGAAACCCACGAAGGTCGCCCTACCAAGATCGAAGGGAATGAAGAGCATCCTGCCAGTTTGGGCGCGACCGATATCTTTGCCCAGGCGTCGATCCTTAATCTCTATGATCCCGATCGCACCCGCCAGCCCGAACGCAAAGGCCATTTGCGTACCTGGGCGGATTTCACCCAGGAGTTGGCCACCCAGCAGAAAGGTTGGGGCGATGGTGAAGGAGTGCGTTTGCTCACCGGCGCGGTGACCTCCCCCACCCTGGCCAGCCAAATCCAGGCCTTTTTGGAAAAATACCCCAAGGCTCAGTGGCATCAATACGAGCCCGCGGGCCGCAACGCGGTGCATATGGGGGCGCAACTGGCCTTTGGCGAGATATTGAACCCCATCTACCACTTCGATAAAGCCGACGTGGTTCTGAGCCTGGATGCCGACTTCCTCAGTCAGGGCCCGGCCGCGGTGCGCCATGCCAAAGATTTCATGAAACGGCGCCGGGTCGCGGGCAAGCCGGAACATGAAGCCGAGATGAACCGCCTGTATGTGGTGGAGGCCGCGCTTTCCAACACCGGCGTCATTGCCGACCACCGCTACCCCTTGCGCGCGGTGGATGTGGAACATTTCGCCCGCTCCCTGGCCCAGAAGCTGGGCTTGCAGGTGGAAGGCGGGGACCCAGAACGCTATGGCGCCTGGCTGGAGACCCTGGTCAAAGACCTGGAAGCCCACAAGGGCAGCAGCATTGTCATCCCCGGAGACCAGCAAGACCCCGTGGTCCATGCCCTGGCCCATGCCATCAATCAGGCCCTGGGGAATCTGGGCGAAACCATCACCCTCATCGAGCCGGTCGAAGCCAACCCGGTGGACCAGGGGGCATCTCTGGCCCACCTGGTGGAAGCCATGCAGGGAGGCCTGGTGCAGGCCTTGTTCATCCTGGATGGCAATCCCGTGTATGCCACGCCGGCGGATGTGGACTTTGGCGAGGCATTGAAGCAGGTGCCTTTCAGCGTCTATCTGGGCGCAAACCTGGATGAAACCGCGGTGGCATGCCTGTGGTACATCCCCCGCAGCCATTATCTGGAAACCTGGGGCGATGTGCGGGCCTTTGATGGCACGGTAACCATCATGCAGCCCATGATCGAGCCCCTCTATCAGAGTAAATCCGAATATGAACTCCTGGCCGCTCTCCTGGGCGAGCCCGACGCCACCGGACATGATATCGTCAAAGGGTATTGGCAGGACGAAGCCAAAGCCGATAATTTCGATAAATTCTGGCGTGTGGTCTTGAACCAGGGTTGGGTGGACGATACCCAGGCTCAGGCCAAGACCGCGACGGCTTCGGTCGCGAGTGTGGCCCAACGCATCCATCCCGAATCCGAGGACATGGAAATTGTCTTCCGGCCCTCGCCCAGCTTGTGGGATGGCCGCTTTGCCAACAACGGCTGGTTGCAAGAAGTTCCCAACAGCATCACCAAACTCACCTGGGACAACGCCGCGCTCATGGCCCCGGCCATGGCCGAGCGCCTGGGCCTGATGGATGGGGATGTGATCACCTTGAGTTACGGCGGGAATCAGGTCGAGGCCCCGGTGGTGGTGCTACCCGGCCACGCCGACAATTCGGTGACCGTGCATCTGGGCTATGGCCGCCATGTGATCGGCAACGTGGGCCGGGATGTGGGGTTCAACGCCTACCGCCTGCAGCGTTCAACCCGGCCCTGGCAGGATACCGGGCTGGTGATCACCCCCACAGGCAAGACCTATCCTCTGGCCCGCACCCAGGATCACCACCTCATGGAGGGGCGGAATCTGGTAGTCAGCGGCACTCTGGAGGAATTCAAGAAGAACCCCGAATTCGTGAAAGAGGAGACGGAATACGAGAAGATATCCCTCTATCCCGAATTCGCCTATCGGGGCAATGCCTGGGGCATGACCGTGGATTTGAGCGCTTGTATCGGCTGCAATGCCTGTGTCATCGCCTGCCAGGCCGAAAACAACATCCCCATCGTGGGCAAAGAGGAGGTCATGCGCTCTCGAGAGATGCACTGGATGCGCATCGACCGCTACTTCATCGGGGATATGGACAATCCCGATGTGGTGTATCAGCCGGTCATGTGTCAGCAATGTGAAGGGGCGCCCTGCGAGGTGGTGTGTCCTGCCGCAGCCACGGTGCACAGCCGGGAAGGCCTCAACGACATGGTATACAACCGCTGCATTGGGACCCGGTATTGCGAGAACAACTGCCCCTACAAGGTCCGCCACTTCAACTTCTACCAGTACACCGATGTGAACACGCCCTCCTTGCAATTGATGCGCAATCCCAACGTCACGGTACGTTCCCGTGGTGTCATGGAAAAATGCACCTACTGTGTGCAGCGCATCAATGCCGCTCGCGTGCGTGCGAAGAAGGAGAATCGACCTGTGCGCGATGGCGAAGTGAAGACCGCGTGCCAGGCTGTATGTCCCACCGACGCGATCGTCTTTGGCAACATCGAAGACAAATCCAGCCAGGTGGCGCATCTGAAACAAAGCCCCTTGAACTACGAACTGCTGGGCGAATTGAACGTGCAACCCCGCACCACCTATCTGGCCCGGCTGAAGAACCCCAACCCCAACCTTGCGGAGGAGGTGTAAGTTATGGCGGCTTCGACTGACCATGCCGAAATCCCGGTATTGGCGCCGGGCCACGATTACGGCACGGTTACCGACAAGATCACCCGGGTCGTCCTTTCTAAGGAGACGCCCAAAGGATGGCTGTTGGGCTTTGGCATCGCGTTTTTGATCGTGATGCTGATGCTCCTTTCCCTCACCGTGTTGTTTGCCAAAGGCGTGGGCGTCTGGGGTCTGAACAACACGGTCGCGTGGGGGTTTGCCATCGTCAACTTCGTGTGGTGGGTCGGTATCGGCCATGCAGGCACGTTGATTTCCGCGATCCTGCTGCTTTTCCGACAAGAATGGCGGAATTCTATCAATCGTTTTGCCGAGGCCATGACCATCTTCGCGGTGGCCAACGCGGGGCTCTTCCCCATCATCCATACCGGTCGTCCCTGGCTGGCCTACTGGCTTCTTCCCTACCCCAGCATGTTCCAACTGTGGCCTCAGTTCCGCAGCCCCTTGCTGTGGGATGTGTTCGCTATCTCCACCTACGTGACTATCTCCCTGCTCTTCTGGTACGTGGGGCTTATCCCCGACTTCGCCACCCTGCGCGACATGGCCGATAACAAGGTGGTGCGCCGCATTTATGGCCTTTTTGCCCTGGGGTGGCGGGGAGCGGCCCGTCATTGGGCCCAATATAGCCGGGCGTCCCTGCTCCTGGCCGCGTTGGCCACGCCCCTGGTGGTGTCGGTACACAGCGTGGTGAGCTTCGACTTTGCGGTCAGCTCCGTGCCGGGCTGGCATACTACCTTCCTGCCCCCCTACTTTGTGGCAGGCGCGATCTACTCCGGTTTTGCCATGGTGGTCACGTTGGCCATTCCCATTCGCAAGTTCTACCACATGGAAGACTTCATCACCGATCGGCACCTGGAGAACATGGGGAAGATCATGTTGGCCACGGGGCTGATCGTGTTTTACGCTTACATCATGGAGGTCTTCTTTGCCTGGTACAGCGGGAACGAATATGAAAAATTCATGATTCTGAACCGGATGACCGGGCCTTATGCCCCTCAATACTGGGCTTTGATCTTCTTCAATGGTCTGATGGTGCAGTTCCTCTGGTTCAAGAAGGTGCGTCGCACGCCGTGGATGTTGCTTATCCTGGCCATTGGGGTGAATATCGGCATGTGGCTGGAGCGCTTTATCATTGTGGTGACCAGCCTGCATCGGGAATACCTGCCCTCTACGTGGGCCTATTATGCAGGCACCTTCTGGGATTGGTCCCTTTATATCGGCACCCTGGGCTTCTTCGCCGCCCTGCTCTTCCTCTTCCTGCGGGTGCTGCCCATGATCAACATGTTTGAGATGAAGGAATTGGTCCATCATCTTTCCCACCATGGTGAGGAGCATTGAACATGAGTGAATCTGTCTATGGCCTCATGGCTAAGTTCGATACTCCGGAGGCGGTGGTGGAAGCGGCTCGTCGGGCTCGGGCCGCGGGCTATCGCAAGATGGAAGCGTATACGCCCTTCCCCATCGAGGAATTGACCGAGATTTTGAATTTTAAGCCCATCATCCAATATCTGGTCTTTGTCGGTGGCGTGGTCGGCGCCATTACAGGGTTTGGCCTCCAGTATTATGCCTCGGTGATTGCTTATCCCTTGATCATCGGTGGTCGCCCCTTTAATAGCTGGCCGGCATTCATTGTGGTTATTTTCGAATTGACGGTGCTTTTCGCAGGCCTGACCGCGGTCTTTGGCATGCTAGGGCTCAATGGGTTCCCCCATCCCTATCATCCCGTGTTCAACGTGGATGACTTTCGTTTGGTGTCGCGGGATAAGTTCTTCCTGGTCATCGAAGCCAAGGACCCTCGGTTTGATCTGGAGCGCACCCGGGCCTTTTTGGAAAGCCTGAACCCTGAAGATGTCACCGAAGTGCAGCCATAGGAGATTGCCATGCAACCCACAAAACGCACGCTTACCTTCTTACGTCGAGCGGGCCTGTTGGGCGTGGTCCTGGCGCTGATGCTCTTTGCCGCGGGGTGCACCATGACCATGCGTGTGCAGCCCCGGGTGGACCCATACGAGCCCGCCGCTTTCTTCCCCGATGGCCGGTCCGCGCTTCTGCCCGTGGAAGATACCGTGCCCTATGGCGAAGCCCGCACGGATGATGCCCTCTACACGGGCCAGGTGGATGGCCAATATGTGGAGACCTTCCCCTTCGAGATCACCCAAGCAGACCTGGAACGAGGCCAGGAGCGCTATAACATCTATTGTGCTCCTTGTCATGGTTACACAGGAGATGGCGATGGCATGATCGTGCAGCGGGGCTTCCGCCAACCTCCCAGCTTCAATCAGGACCGTCTGCGCGAGGCCGAGCCTGGTTACTTCTACTATGCCATCACCAATGGTTTCGGGTCTATGCCCAGCTACGCCAACCGCATCCCCGTGCGTGATCGCTGGCTCATCATCGCCTACATCAAAGCATTGCAACTGAGTCAACACGCGCCGGTTTCGGAACTGCCGCAAGAGGACGTGGCGAAGCTGGAGGCTACGCAATGAAGGAGCGAACCATGAATCGAATCCAAGCTGATGAACGCCTCATCGGCCGCCTGCAATCGTATCAGAAAATTTCATTCATTGTCGGCGTGGTGGGCCTTTTGGTCCTGGCCGCGGGATATTTCCTTTCGCCCGACTCCTTTTTCCCATCTTATCTCATTGGGTGGGTCTTTTGGGTGCAGGTCGCCCTGGGCGCCCTGGTGATCCTCATGATCCAACACACCGTGGGAGGCCGCTGGGGGCTGGTCATCCAACGGGTGGTCGAGGCCGCGACCCAGCCTTTACCCCTGTTGGCCGTGTTTTTCCTGGTCATTCTGGCTGGCATCCCTCAGCTCTATGAATGGTCTCATGCAGATGTGGTGGCCCATGACGAGCTCCTCCAGGCCAAGGCTCCTTATCTGAACACGCCTTTCTTTATCGTGCGGGCTGTGATCTTCTTCGTGATCTGGATCGGCCTGGCCTGGCTTTTGCGCAAATGGTCCATTCAATTGGATGAAGACCCCGAAAACACCGCCTTGCGCAAGAAGCTGCGCAACGTCAGTGCCCCGGGTATCCTTGTTTTCGGGCTGACGGTGACCTTCGCCTCGGTCGACTGGATGATGTCCTTGGAGCCTCATTGGTATTCCACCATCTATGGCATGATGTTTGGGGTCGGTTCCCTGGCCGCGGGCTTCGCGTTCGGCACCATCGTTCTCATGAATATGATCCGCTACAAGCCCTGGAACAAGGTCATCCAAACGTTGGATGTGAGCGACCTGGGCAACTGGCTTCTGGCCAGCATCATGCTCTGGGGGTACCTGGCCTTTTCCCAATTCCTGATCATCTGGTCGGCCAACCTGCCCGAGGAAACCACCTGGTATCTGGCCCGCACCCAAGGCGGCTGGGAATGGGTGGCTCTCATCAATATCTTCTTGCACTTTTTCCTGCCTTTCTTCTTCCTTTTGGTGCGGGGAACCAAAAAAGCTCCGGGCCGGTTGAAGAAGATCGCCTGGCTGGTGTTGATCATGCGATTCGTGGACCTGCTGTGGATGATTTACCCGGCCTTTTCCCCGGGCAAGCTGGTCCTCCCCTGGCTTTCGATTGCGGCCTGGGTGGGGATTGGTGGCCTCTTCTTAGGCATTTTCTTCCGCCAATTGGCCCAGGTCAGTGTCCCACCCATCTATGATCCCCGCCTGCCTGTCACTCAAGTTACCGAGGAGGCGCATGGCCATGTCAGCTAATCCTACTCCCCATCCCGGCTACGAATCGGGGGGCTTTGGACGTACCCTCTTGTTGCTCCTCTTGCTTTTTGTGGTGGCTTTGGTGGCCCTTTTTGCGGCTCTGAATGGGCAATTCCGGGCCGGTCATGTGACCGCTTTCCCTGTGGATACCAGCGGTTTCAAAGAGCCGGTGTTGCAGATTGATCCTGTGGCGGACCTCAAGGCCTACAAGGCCCAGCAGGATGAACTGCTGCACAGCTACGGTTGGGTGAATAAAGATGAAGGTATCGCCCGCATCCCTATCGAACGGGCCATAGAGCTTACCGCCCAGCAAGGCTTGCCTCATCGTTAATGTGGAAGTTTGAACCCGTGACTGAATCATCGATTTGATATTGGATACTGGATATTCGATATCAGGCTATGGATCGATTCCTCTGATATCTGATAACCAATACCCAATACCCAATATCCAAAATCAGGTGCCTGCCTTATGCCTACCTTTTTATCCCTTCCCGAAAAGGCTTCATCGTTAGCTAGTTCGGCCAATATGCTCCTCCTGGCCATGCTGGCTGTGGGCTTTTTCATAGTGATTTGGCTTGCGTTGCTGGCTATCGAAGCCATGCTGAGCAGCGAAGAGCCTAAGGAAAAGCCTCCCACGGATCAGGATCGCCGCGTGCCCGTGTGGTGGTCCCTGGCCGCGGCCCTGGTCATCCTTGCCTTCTTCCTCTGGTCCTCGGTGCTTTACCTGAACAGCCTCAAGGTACCGGAAAACGCGGAAAACGTGATTTCGGTGACCAAGCATTGGGTATGGAAATTCCAACATGCCCCTGATGGCCAGGGGGAGATCGATGAGCTGCATGTGGCTGTGGGACAACCGGTGCGACTGATCATGACTTCGCAGGATACCACCCACAGTCTTTTCGTGCCCAGCCTCATGCAACAGCAGGATATCCTCCCCGGCAAATTCACAGTCATGTGGTTTGAAGTCAATAAGCCGGGAGAATATCCCTTCTATACCTCCCGCTACAGTGGGACGGGCTACACCAAGATGGCGGGGAAGATCATCGCCCTCTCATCGGAAGACTACCAGGCCTGGCTCAGTGGGAAGCCCATTGCCAAACCGGGCGAAGAGGGCGGAGGCGCCCCACCGCCTGCGGGCGGCGCAGTGGCGGAAGGAGAACAGCTCTTCTCGCAACTGGGCTGCGGCGGCTGCCACGGCGATCAAGATTCCCCTGTCGCGCCCACCTTGCATGATATCTATGGCAGGGATGTGAAACTGGCCGATGGCTCCACCGTCACCGTGGATGACGCGTACCTGCACGAATCCATCGTGGACCCGCATGCCAAGCTGGTGGAAGGCTACGGCCCGGTCATGCCCGACACCTACGCGGATCAACTCACCGAAGACCAGATCCAGGCTCTCGTCGCTTACATCAAATCCCTCAGTGGCGTCATGCCGGAGGGAGGTGGCGAAGGCGGTGGTGCCGCGGCCCCCGCACCCGGGACGGCCATGGAGCTTTCGCCCGAAGCCATGGCGGTTTTCACAGCCAATGGTTGTAACTCCTGCCACGGCGATAAACTCCAGGGTATGATCGGCCCCAACCTGGCCGGGTTGCAAGCGGATTATGTGAAACAGGTGGTGCGTCAGGGCGTGGAAGGTACGGCCATGACCGCCTACGGCCCCGACAAGATCAGTGACGAGGACCTGGAAGTCCTGGCCCAGGGAATCCAAAGCCTTGCCTTCGCGGCCACGGGCATGCAGGTGAACCCCACGGTGGCGCAGCATCTGCAAGAGGCCAAACAGGCCTTCAATGGGGGTGATATGGATGGCACCAAGGCCGCGTTGGAAGCCGCGCTCAAGGCCTGTGGTCAACCGGGCGGCCAGGTCACCCTCAAGACGATGATCCGCAAGGCGGAAGAGGGCGACGCGGATTATCTGAAGACGCGCTTTGACGTCCTTATGCCGGGCGAAGGGGGTGAAGAGGGCGGCCAGGAAGCCGCGCCCGCAGCCACCGAGGCCCCGGAACCGACCCCCACCGCGACCCCCCAGGCCCCTGAACCTGAACCCACGCCCACCGCGGCAGCCGAGGCACCGGCTGGGGAAGGCGATCCCGCGGCTGGAGAAAAGGCGTTCATGGACAACGGCTGCCATGCCTGCCATGGTGACCAAGACACCCCTGTCGCGCCTACGTTGCACGGCATCTACGGCAAGGAGATCAAGCTGGCCGATGGCTCCACCGTCACCGTGGATGACGCGTACCTGCACGAATCCATTGTGGATCCCCATGCCAAGCTGGCGGAAGGCTATGGCCCGGTGATGCCGCCTACCTATACGAATCTTGATCCCCAGGTCATCCTGGACATCATCGCCTACATCCGTTCTTTGCAGTAACCGTCGGACACACCCCAGAAGTTTGGCGTCATCTAGCATAAGACCCCGGAGGACCGCGCAGACCTCCGGGGTCTAGAATTTGTTATGAAAATAGGGCGTGGTTCACATGGACGCTTTGTAGCTTGACAAATTGGCTGAGAGAGCATGGATATTGGATACTGGATATTGGATATTTTCCTGTTTCGGGACGATGCAAATACCCAATATCCAATACCAAATATCGACTATCTTGCTGCGAAAGACCCGGCAGGATTTGTCAAGTTCTTTGTAGTCGAAAATGAACCATGCCCTCACTTCTTTTTACCCCAAGCCGGATGCGTCATCCGGCGCCGCAGCAATGGCGGATTACGAATCCGCCTCCGGGCCATCTGCCTCTAGCCGGATTCGTAATCCGGCGTCCCAACCCCCAAAAAGCAGAGACCGCACACAAGGTGCGGCCTCGCGGCCTGCTCCCAAAGGAAGAGGGGGATATCCCCGGCGAACCTTGGCAGTAAATCGAATTGGCGTCAAGCCAGAATTGACCTTGCAGAAATTCGGATGCCGTGATAATCTTGAGCAGTATGTTACATATTTCGTAACAAATTGCTCATATGGACACGTCACCAGCAATTCAAACTCAAGACAAATTTGCCGAACTCTATACGCTGGCCGAATCCCAGGGCGGGTATTTCACCGCGAAGCAAGCGCAATCGGTGGGGATCAGCCGTCGGCAGCTTTCGTATCACACGTCCACGGGGCGGTTGGTGCGGGTGGGACGCGGCGTCTATCGCCTGGCCCTCTTTCCGCATTCACCCCATGAGGACCTGTTCATCGCCTGGCTGCGCACCGGCGGCCGGGGCGTCATCTCCCATGAGAGCGCGCTGGCTCTGTACGAACTTTCCGACGTCATGCCCGCAGAAATCCACCTCATCGTGCCGCCCACGGCATCAAGGCGGCATTCGGGCTTGCGCCTGCACACCAATCGCCTGGAACCGGGCGATGTCACGACCTACAAAGGATTACCCGTCACCACCGTGCCCCGCACCATTGCCCACGTCTCGGCAGCAGGTCTGGCCGACGAGCTCATCATTCAAGCCGTGCAAGAGGCCATCCAACGGGGGATGGTCACAAAAAAACAAATGCGCGAGCTGGCGCAACAACAGGGCGGTCGTACGCAACGCCTTATCACCCTTGCCCTGGAGGGTATGGCCAAAGCATGAGATACCGTTCAGGAACAGCCTTCCGACAGGCGCTGGAAACTCGTTTGCTGGCAAAAAGCAAGGAAGAGAGCATCCCTCTCTCCTGGCTACGAAAAATGGTCGCTTTCGACAGGCTGTTGGCAAGACTTGTCACGGATGCTCCTGAAAGATGGATACTCAAAGGCGGCTTGGCCCTGCAACTGCGCCTGGGTATTTCAGCGCGAACAACCAAGGATGTGGATGTCATGCTGGCGGCGAGCATTGAGGATATCCAGGAAGCCCTGGTTCAGGCGGCATTGCGTGATTTGAACGATTGGTTCCAGTTCATGGTCAGTCCGGCGACCCGACCGGCAGGGCCGGAGGAAATCAGTCGTCGTTTTCTGGTTTCTTCCCTCGTTGGCGGCAGGGCATTTGAGCAATTCCATATCGATGTGGGAGTGGAAGAACCCATCATTGACGAGCCGGACTCCCTGACAATGCCGTCCATGCTGGCCTTCGCCGATATTGCTCCGGTCACGATCCTGTGCTATCCCATCACCCAACAGATTGCAGACAAGGTTCATGCTTACACCCGCCCTCGCGCCTCGGGCGTTAGTTCACGGGTCAAGGATGTCATTGACGTCCTGCTCATCGCTCGAAACCAATCCTTCCAGCGCGACGCCCTGCATCGGGCAATCCAGACCACTTTTACATTCTATCAAACGCACCCGTTGCCTTCGGCGTTATCCGATCCCCCATCTTCCTGGATGGCACCATACAGAAAGTTGATCAGAGTCGTTGATTTACCGTATTCGACTCCGGAGGAAGCGGTTGCCGCCATGCGCGCTTTTATCGAGCCAGCACTTCGTTACGCTGACGACGCCCGGTGGAATCCCCAAACCTGGACGTGGGAAGCATCCAAAGAAAGCTATCGTCATGGGTAAAGCCAACGAGGACTTCTTCGAACGATCCGTCATCCAGCGCTTACAAGCCCAGGGATATCGCTACCTGCCCGGGCCCGAGCTGGACCGCGAGCCGCATCAGGATCATGAAACAGGCCGAGGCCGTGTACGAAGACTGGCCCATGGCAGCGTGAGCTGAATTTCGAAACAATTATCCGCGTTCATCCGCGTTCGTCCGCGTCCTATTTACGGAACAGTCACCACGCGCGGCGGCTCGCCGATACCGAGAAAAACGCCTCGCGGCCACGTTGGCGCGGGAAGCCGATTTCGTCAAGCGTCAAACGTCATGCGTCATGACCTGACGTTTCACGTTTTACGTTTGACGCCCGTTGTCGTCTCGCTCAACGTAGGCCTGGCGATCCTTCCGCAACCGACGATCATGCTATTTTCAAAGCAGTCCGACGGCGGGCCACCCCGCGCCGATACCGACGAAAATGCCTCGCGGCCAGGGCGGCGTGACTCGTATTCCGTATTGCGTATTGCGTAACGACTGGACGGAATACGGAATACGCAATACGAACCTTTGCCGACTCGCCCAACGTCGGCCTGGCGATTCCTCAGCAACCAGCGATCATTCTATTTTCATAGCAGATTGACACAGATAATCTTTCACCCCAAAGGACACAAAGAACACAAGAACACCAAGAAACAGCCAACCCACTGAACACTGAACACTGATTACTGATGACTGATCACTGATTACTCCTGCTCGCGCCAAACCTCGGCCCGACAATCCTCCACCCTACTCCTCTTCTTTACCCCACCCCTTCCTCCTCCAAAATCCGCACCGCATCTTCCACGAACTGAGGAGAACCGAGCAGCAACAACGCATCTCCCAGCTTCAATTCCGTTTCCCCATGGGGCACCACCCGCTCATCCTGCCGGCGAATGCGAACCACCAGCACATCACCAGGCAGCCGCATCTGGCGCAGGGTGCGACCATGATATCGGGGGTTGCGGAGCTGCACCTGGCGCATGATCATGTCTTCAGCCTGATGGGAAATGATATCGTACGATTCAGGGAAGAGGACGGAGCCTTCCAGAGCCATCAGCGTGGCCATGTTCGGGTACACCACTTTGACCCCCAGTCGTTCCAAATCCTCCAGCCGGTGACGCTCATCGGGTTGCCAGGTGACCACATTTTCGATGCCAAATTGCTGAAGCCCCAATCGACACACCTGACGATTGAATTCGGGTTCGGCGCTCAGGCAGATGAGTGCGTAAGCCTGCTCTGCGCCCGCTTTTCGTAGCACCTCTGGATCTCGAGCGTCGCCTTGGATGAAGCGAATAGGGAGGTGGGCGCGATCCGCTTGCCGGAAAGGAAAACGGGTGACCAGGGTCACTGGCATGTAGCGGGCCAGTTGCTGGGCCAGAGCCAAAGCCAGTTCTCGCGAACTGACGATAATTGCACCTCGTCGCCGAATCTCCTTGGCTTCTGGCAGGAGCGCGTTAAACATCATAGGCGAGATGGTGACGGTGATAATGGCCACCAGAATGATGGCTGTGTTGACGGTTTCTGTGATGAGATGGAGGTCCAGGGCAATGGCCGAAGCTGCGATGATAAGGGAAAGTCGGGCCGAAAGTAACGCACCCCCTGCCAGGGTTTCACGCCAGCTAAATAGGGGCTTGAAAATCAGCGCCGCCCCAAATTTGATAAGGTAAGCTGCCACCAGGATTTCGGGCAGCAAAAGAAACTTGCTGGGGGAATCCAACAAGGCCTTCAGGTCGAGATTGACCCCAACCATGATGAAAAAGATGGGGATGAAGAAACCAAATCCGATCGCGTCCAACTTCGTCCGCAAGATCGGATTGTGGCGGTCCGAAAGCACGCTGACCAATGCGCCCGCCAAAAACGCGCCTAAGATGACTTCCACCCCCAGGACGCTGGCCAATGCCGCCAGGGCCACCATGAGGGCAAAGCTCCCTCGCACTTGAATTTGGGCCGTGGTTTCGGCCAGTTCTTGCAGCAATTGGCCGATCCATGGAATGTTTTGTAAAAATCGCCCCACCCGGAGAAAAATGGCGACCACCAACAACAAAACCAGGATCACCAACACATCCAATGTTAACCCTTTGACGATAAGGGCCACATCAATGCTGAGCAAGAATAGGGTGATAAAATCGGCCAACAAGGCCGCCATGAGGAGGGTCTGCCCATAAAGCGAAGTGACCAGGCGCCTCTCTTTCAGGATCGGCATGACCACACCCAGGGAGGTGGTGCTGAGGATCAGTCCCATCAGCGTGGCCTCCTTGGTCATGCCCTGATGTTGCATAAAGGCCCCGATACCCATCCCCAAAGCCAACGTGATGATGAAGCTTCCCAGCGCGACAACCAAAGGATGTTTCCAGAGCGGGATGTCTTCCTCTCGGGTAAATTTCAGGGTGCTGAAATCCAGTTCCAATCCCGAAAGAAACATGAGGAAAATGAACCCGAACCAGGCCAGGAATTGAATGATCTCATTTTCGGTGGCGACCCACTGGAACCCACTTTTGCCGATCACCACGCCCACAAGGATTTCCCCTACAACCAAAGGTAACCGTAGCCGCTGAAGGCGCGTCGCCAACAAAGGGACCAATGCGGCCAGGGTGGTGATTAGGAGAAGTGACAGAAGGACATCGTGGTTTCCGCTTTCCATAGGTCCATGCATTATAGCACAGATAGAAGCCCTGAGCTCATTTTTTTGAAATATGGAAAGTCGCTTTGAGTTCTCTCCACCACCGTGACACATCCTTCCGGACCCGATCCCGTTGCAACCATCCCAGGATCACAAGCCACCCCAGCAAGGGGAGGGTATAGACCGCAGCGTAGCGCAGGGCCATGTAGAGCAACAGGCCGTCGATGCCTCGCATAAAAAGCACCAGCACCGCTTTGCGGTGAAAATACCCACTGATCAAAGCGGCCAGCAAGGTATATCCGGCCACCCATCCCATGGGGATCATGCCCGCCAGCGCGATGAAAAGAAATTCCGACCAGGTGAGCGCGACATCAACGGCAAAATCGACCCGGCCCAAGCGCGTGGGGCAATGACAATGCCGGGCGAAGAAACCATCCACCGCGTCGGTCATCCATCCCAGGGTGGCGAGTAGAATGGCTGCGGGGAAAGCCTCTCGGCCCGCGCGCCACCCCAGGGCCAGGATCCCCCCCGCGATGAGGAGCCGGGCCAGGGTCATGCCATCGATGACAAGAGTCATCCATGAGGAACGCGGTCGCTCAGGGTTCATGCGCCATGTAAAGAAAAGGGCGGACGCCTGATGGACGTTCCGCCCTCCTGAGGTACGCAGAACAGCCTTTAAGCCTGGCTGGATTCGCCCTCAATCATCTTGTGGGCCTGCACCGCGATCTTGCGAGGCTTTACCTCTTCGGCCTTGGGGATGGTCAGGGTGAGGACACCATTCTCATACACCGCTTCCACCTTCTCCGCTTCCACCGCGGTCGGCAGGGTGATGGAGCGGCTAAAGACACCAAAGCGGCGTTCCCGCAGATGATACTTGGCCTCTTCTACCTCCTTCTCCTCCTTCACCTCAGCCTTGATGGTGAGGAGGTTGTCGGTCAGGGTGACGTCAATATCATCAGGATTCACACCGGGAATCGAAGCTTTGACGATGTAGGCATCCTCGGTTTCGCTGACATCCAAAGGCAGCATCCAGATGGTCTCTTCCGTAGCCAGCATGGGCAGATTGCGGGTTTCATTCAGCAAGCGGTCCATCGTGGCCCGCAGTTCAGCCATCTCGCGGAAAGGATCCCAGCGGCGAACCAGAGTCATCATTTCACCTCCTTGTGATGAGATTGCTTGGACTGGTAGACTTATCACTTCTAATATCCCCGGCAAGCGTTAGTATCGTGTCAGAGGAATGTTAGCAATTTGTTAGAAGCGTGCCTTCTTGCACGCACAGGCGATACGCCTGCTTCAGCAAATCATCTTGGAAATAAGCCCAATCGGTGGTGGTGATGATGGCTTGTTTGACGGTAGGGAGGATTTTCATCAGCATGGCCCGCCGGGTGGCATCCAATTCCGACATGACGTCATCCAGCAAAAGCAGGGGCGCGTGGCCACTGACCCGGGTCATAATGGTCACTTCGGCCAGTTTGCTGGCCAGAGCGGCCGTGCGCTGTTGGCCCCGCGATCCATAAGCTCGCAAGTTCCGTTCTCCCAGATAGAACCCCAGATCATCTCGATGGGGTCCGATCAGGGTCATGCCCGCGGCCAACTCGCGGGCGCGACTGGCTTGTAGATGAGCCAAAAAGCTGGCATGGACCTGCTCCACAGGAAGGTGCGCATAGGCAACCCCTCGCTCGCGCAGCACCTGGATGCCGGGATAGGACTCATGGGGCCCGGGCGTGAGGCCCGGGTCAAAGCTGGGCAGATAGCGCATATGCAATCGCTCCACGCCCCCGCTGAGCTCCAGGTGTATCAGGGCTGCTTCCTCCTCTAACTGATGGATGAGCCATTGGCGCCGGGCCACGACCAGGCTGCCCGATTCCACCAGCTTGTCATCCCAATAACGCAGTTGGTCTTCGGCATCCCGGCCCCCTTGTTCGGCCAGGCGCCGCAACAGCGCGTTGCGCTGAGCCAGCACTTTCTGATAATGACTCAGTGCCCGGCAATACCGGGGCTCCATCTGGCAAAGCGCGATGTCCAGGTACCGCCGCCGCCGCGCCGGCGAGCCCGAGACCAGGTTCACATCCTCGGGTTGAAAGAGCACCGTCAGCAGAATCCCCACCAGGTCCATGGCCCGCTTATTCACCCCGTTGATGCGCACCTGTTTGCGAAAACGACCTGGGACCTTGTTGGGCAGCAGGGTGATGTCGATGTGGGTGATCCGGTCGTCCCGGGCCACTTCCGCGGCCACCCGCGCATAGGGATAGGGGTCCTCTCGAACGCCCCAATGCACCAGCTCGGCATCTGACCCCGCGCGCGGGGATTTGCCCGTGGCCAGGAATACAATGGCTTCCAGGAGGTTGCTTTTCCCCTGGGCATTCGCGCCCTGGATGAGGGTGATCCCCAGGGGCAGGTCCAGTTCCAGCCGCGCGTAGTTGCGAAAATGGGTGAGAGCCAGATGGCGTAGGTGCATGGGGTTTCAGGATGGGGGCCAGGTATCTGGGGAGAAGAGTTGCGGCAGGGGCTCAATCAACGTGGGGTCATCGAAGCGAGGGTTGTTGACCCGAGCATGGACCGGCCAGGCCCGGAGCAGGGCCGAAGGATAGGGCGTCAGGAGCAGGTCCTTGAGGGTTCGCACGTCCGTGCGGGGGTCCAACCACAAAGCGAACGCGTCCTGAGGTAATATCACGGGCATGCGAGGATGGAGGGGTTTGACCAGCTCGTTGGCCTCGGTGGTGATGAGGGTGAAGGTTTCCAGGGTTTCTCCTTCCGGGCTTTGCCAGTGTTCCCACAGCCCGGCCAACGCCATGGGCTGGCCATCTTTGCGGGCGATGAAGTAGGGTTGCTTGTGTTGGGAGGTCTTCTGCCATTCGTAGAAGCCATCCGCGGGGACCAGGCAACGCCGATGTCGGAACGCGGCCCGGAACGCGGGCTTTTGGTCCAGGGTTTCGGCCCGGGCGTTGATCAGCCGTTGCCCGATGTTGGGGTCCTTGGCCCAGGAAGGGATGAGCCCCCAGCGCAGAAAGACGAGCTCTTTCTGGCCCGTATGGGGATGACGACGCAGCACCAACGCGGGCTGGGTGGGCGCGAGATTATAGCGAGGCTGATAAGGGGGAATGGCCTCTGGGGGGAGATCAAACAATTGGGCGATAGCTTCGGGTTTCGCAGCCTGGGCGAATCGACCACACATGGGAAGGTATTGGAGGGAAGTGAGAACGCAGATTTCCGCAGATATTCGTCATGCTGAGCGACCGAAGGGAGCGAAAGCCTGCCCTGAGGAATCGAAGGGCATCTAGCGAGCGAAGCGAGCGCCATGCCGTGTTTTTTGCGCTTCGCTAGATTCCTCGGTCGCTTCGCTCCCTCGGAATGACGTCGCAAGGCTCTACTGATAACTGATCACTGATTACTCCATTTACAAAGCAGTCACCACGAACGGCAGTTCGCCGATACGGATGAAAACATCTCGCGGCCAAGTTGGCGCGGGAAGCCGAGTTCGTCAAGCGTCAAACGTCATGCGTCATGAGCTGACGTTTCACGTTTTACGTTTGACGTTCGTTGGTGCCTCGCTCAACGTTGTCCTGATGATCTCAATCCTAATCCTGATCCGAATCCTATTTAC
>JALWZT010000096.1 GCA_027002405.1 Anaerolineae bacterium
ATCTGCTGCCAGGCACTGGCAATGGTGCCCGGGAACCCCACCAGCACCACGGCTTGAAGATGCCCGATGTCAATGCCCAGCTCCAGCGCGTTGGTCGCGGTCACGCCATGAATCCGTCTTTCGCGCAGCCCTTGCTCCACGGCCCGGCGCTGATGAGGCAAATACCCGCCTCGATACCCCTCCACCACCCGGTCTGTGAGCCCCATCCGGGTCAATGCCTCGCGCAAATAGGTAAGCAGCAGCTCCGTGGCCATGCGAGACCGGGTGAAGAAAAGGGTCTGGATCCCCGCGGCCAGCAGGCTCACGCCCACCTTTTGGGCTTCCAACAGATGGCTGCGACGCAGCCCCAACGCCCGGTCCACCAGGGGAGGGTTGAGGAAAAGGATGTGCTTTTCCCCCGAAGCCGCGCCAGGTTGATCCACCAGGGTGAGCGGTTCTTCGATCAGCCGTTGTCCGTGTTCCAAGGGATTGGCCACGGTGGCCGAAGCCAGCAGCCAGGTGATCCGGGGTTGGGTCCATGCTTCATCCGCGGCGGTCGTGTGCTCACCACCTGCGTCTTCGGGGTTGAGCCGCGATCGTCCCTGATAAAAAGCCGCGATCCGTTTCAAGCGGCGCAGCACATTGGCCACGTGTGAGCCAAAAATCCCCCGGTACACGTGCACTTCATCGATGACCACCACCTGCAGCCCGCTGAAGAAAGCATGCCAGGCGCCATGATGGGGCAGAATCCCTGTATGGAGCATATCGGGGTTGGTAAAGACCACCCGGGCCTGTTCCCGAATGGCCTTGCGATGCCCTTGGGGGGTGTCGCCATCATAGATGGCCACCGGGATGTCGGCATGGAGGGCGTTGACCAAACGCTGCAACGCGTGGTATTGGTCCTGGGCCAGGGCCTTGGTGGGGAAAAGGTAGAGGGCCCGGGCTTCGGGGTCATGAAGCAGGGTATGGAGCACCGGCAGATGATACGCCAACGTCTTCCCCGACGCGGTGGGGGTGACCATCAGCACATGGTGGCCGGCCAGGGCCTGTTCCACAGCCTGGGCCTGATGGGTGTAGAGCTGAGGGATGCCCTGGAGGGCCAATGCCTGCCGCAGTCGCGGGTCCAGGGCCGCTGGCCAGGCCGCGAACCGGGGCGAACGGGCGGGGAGGCGTCGCCAGGCCGTGATGCGGCTGCGAAAAGCCGGGTCATGCTGGCTTGTGGCCAGCCATTCGAAGAGCGCGCTCATAAGAAATCAGGGTGAACCGCGCGTGAGCGGTGGTCCGGGGATTCATTCTAACAATCCCATCGCCCAGAGACCAAACCGGCCTTTGCTTTATATGTGAAGGCCAAGTAAAATAGCAGCATGCTGCGCCGTAAATGGAGTAATCAGTGATCAGTAATCAGTTATCAGTAATCAGTCGTCAGTGTTCAGTAGCGTTGAGGCTAGAAACATCGCCCCTGCGGGGCTTAGTAACCGTCTAAAAATTAGTTTCCGTTTTTGTACTCATCGACTGAAGTCGAACACTTAAGGCCTACGGCCAGACCCCCTCTTTCATCTCCCCCGCAAGCGGGGGAGAACAGCGGAAGGGAATCAGATGACGGCCTCCGCCGTCCAGAACGGCGACAAAAGGGGTCGCCGAAGGGCGACCATTGGTGCGAAGCGCCTCCATAGGCACGAGTTTACTCGGCAAGTGCTGCGGCAAAAAAGGAAAGTTATTTCTGGACGCTCACTTAGCCGGATTCATCCGGCGCCGTTTTATAGCCCGGCGACTTCATCGCCGGGCGGGCGGCGGCTAGCGCACTCCGACGGCATTCTGTATGCCCCAGGCTCGCATCGTCACCCAACACCGGGGGATAATTCCTCCCTCCGGTCGCTCAGCATGACGAATATCTGCAAAAATCAGCGTCCCCATTTTTCCAACGAACCGCTACTTCTCCCATCCACCTAAAAATGCCTATGACTTCGTTATGGATTGCTTCCCTCCTCCTTGTGATCGGCGTTGGCCTATGGGGCGGCGCGCTCTTTGGTCGCGTCCGCAACCGACGATGGGTCCTGCTGGTGGCTGCCGTCCTGATGTGGACCCTGGCCGGTTGCGCCGCGTTGCGGGGTGAGAAAAAGACCGAAACCGTGCCCACCCTGGCGGCTCCCACCCCCACCGTGGCGCCCACTTCGACC
>JALWZT010000097.1 GCA_027002405.1 Anaerolineae bacterium
GGGCGGCACGGCCGCAGGGGGTCCATAAAAGGGCGCCCCGGCCGCGGGATAGGGGGCCCGTTGGCGCCGGACCAGATCATCCATTTGGCGCTGCAATTGGAACATGTGCGCCTCGATCTGGCGCATGCGCTCCCTTTCTTCCTCCCGCTGACGGTCCATTTCCCGCTTCATCTCGAAGATCCGGCGTTCGGTTTCCACCATACGCTCTCGCAGCCGCCGGTTTTCCTCCTTGAGATTCAAATTGTCCTGAATAAGGACCCCCAACAACTCCCGTTCGGTCTGCTGGCCGGTCAGGAGCATTTGCTGCCCGCCCGAGATGGTGGTCAAAAGATGGGCCAAAGCCTCTCCCACAGGGGAAGAGCCCTCCTCGGTTCGCATAACCGGCTCGGCTGCCGGAGGAGCAAAGGGCTCGGGTGAAGCTTCCCCGGGCCCGGGGGTCCCATCCTGCGCGGGCGATTCCACCACCCCTTCAACCACCACAGCCTGGGCCTGATATTCGGAAGACAGCCGCTGGGTCACCTGTTCAAAGGTCAGCCCCTGGCTGAGCAGGGCTTTGCAACGGGCCAGGACTTGCATATCCTGAGCGGTATAGCGGCGATGCCCGCGCGCGGTCCCTGAGTTTTCGCGCAGGCCGTTCGCCTGCGGGGAAAGAAAAGGGGCAAAACGCCGCGACCAACGTCGCAAGGTGGATGCCGGGATGCCCAAATGTTGGGCGGCTTCGGCCGGGCGCCACAAATTCTCATGCTCAGCCATGGTTCATGACTCGATCAAGAAACCACCCGATAATCCGCGTCGATCACCTCGTCATCCTGTTGGGGACTTTTCCCCTGGCGGGCAGCGTGGACCCCGGCAGGCCGATAACGGTCTACCACCTCCTGGGGGGCCAGCATGATCATGAGCTGGGTCAAAAGCAACAGCACCGCGGCATCATCCAGTTGCCCCAGGCCCAGGAGCACATCGGGCACCACATCCACGGGGGAAAGCAGGTAGACAAGCCCGATGATGGGGATGCCGTAGCGCACCAGGGGACTGACTCGGGGATCGCGGAAAAGCCGCCAGGAGAGTTTGATGTGGTCCAAAAGACGCTCAAAGGAGCTGGCGGAATCGTTGGGGGAAGAAGCCATTTTTATAAAAACCTCCGCGTGTTCGGTAATCAGGGATCAGGGATCAGTGATCAGTTATCAGTGATCAGTAATCAGTGTTCAGTAGCGCCTTGCGACGTCATTCCGAGGGAGCGGAGCGACCGAGGAATCTAGATGCTTCGCTCCCTCCGGTCGCTCAGCATGACGAACATCTGCCTCAATCTGCGTTGCATCTGCGCAAATCAGAGATCGCACGCCAAGGCGCCAAGGGAATCAGGTAGCAGGTGGCAGGTGGCAGGTAGCAAGTGGCAGGTGAAAAACGCCGTCGCTAAAAGAACTTGCTACTGCGACTTGCAACTTGCAAACTTGCAAACCCGCTTGGCGATCTTTGCGACTTGCGCGAGATTTTCCTCGGTACCGGCGCGCTGCCGCGCGTGGCGCCTACTTTAGGATACGTTCAAAAGCATACCACGGTTTCCCATTTCGACCAAGAAAATCGCTCACGTGGTCGATTTACGGCGCTTGCCCTTTTTCCGCGCGCTGCAAGGCATCATAGACTTTTTGCGCGGTGATGGGGAGGTCCCGGATCCGAACCCCTGTGGCCCGATAGATCGCGTTGCCGATGGCCGCGGCCGCACCGATGATCACATGATTCGACACATCCCGAGCGCCATAGGGGCCTGTCGATTGTGGCACTTCCACCACCACAGGATACAATTTCCTGGGGAGGTCCGCGGTGGTGGCAATGGGATAATGCATGAAATCGGTGCTGATAGGTCGGCCATCCTCAAATTCCATCTTCTCCAACACGGTGGTGCTAATGCCTTGCACCAGCCCGCCTTTCAGTTGGGCCCGCACCCCTTCAGGATTCAGAGCATGGCCTACATCCACCGCGCCGGCCAATTGGGTAATGACAAAATGCCCTGTTTTCATATTGACCGTGACTTCCGCCGCGTATCCCGTGGCCGCAAAGGCCTGTAAGCGCTGGTCCAACGCGCCCCCATCGGTCGAGGCTGCATACTCGCCCGTGGCCCGAAACACCAGGGGAGCCCCCTGGCCGGAACCCCGCTCCAAAAGTTCCCGAAAAGACATGCGCCGCCGGGTGGCATAGGAGATGATATCCCCCTCCACAATATCCAGATTGGTCACAGGCTCCTCCCACATTTCCGACACATAGGAAAGCACCTGGCGTTTCAGTTCCTGGGTGGCCCTCAACAAAGCCCGGCCCGTGCTCCACAAAAGGTTTTGATACACCGCCTGCCATTCCGGCTCATACGCGTCGGTATCCGTGGGCAGCACCGAAATCCATTCCACAGGGATATTCAACTCAAAAGCGATGAGCTGGGTGATGAACGCGTAATATCCCTGGCCCACATCCATGCCATCCACAATCACCGTGCAAAGGTCCTCTCCATCGCATTGGATGGTCACCCGGTTTTTGCAGCCAGGCATGATGAGTATCGGGCTCCATCCCAGAGCCATCCCCTGCCCCGTCATGGCATTGGGCCCGGTAGGGATGGCTTCGGGATGCCAATCAATGGCTTTGGTCGTTTCCCAGGCACAGGATTCCAGGCCCGTGGCATGCATAACAAAGTGGGGGAAGAGTTTATCGCCCCCCTTCACCAGGTTCCACAGACGGAAATCCACAGGAGACATCCCCACCCGTTCCGCCAGCTCATCCATGTGTTGTTCCACCGCCCAATGGACATGGGCCAGGCTCAGACCCCGCATGGGAGCCGCGGGCGGCAGGTGCGTGTAAATCGCGTTCACTTCGATGGAAACGTTGGGGATCACGTAGGGGCCGGTGCCTGCCAGAAGCACGCTCTCCAATTGATGCAAGAAGAGGTCCACACTCGCGCCTACATTCCAGTCGTACACCGCCTGGAGGGCCACCAGTCGGCCCTGGGCATCCGCGGCCATCCGAATCCGGGCACGCATGGCCGGGGTGATAAAGGTGGCTGAAAATTCCTCTTCTCGGGTGAGATGAAGACGAACAGGTCGATCCACCTCCCGGGCGATGGCAGCCAAAAGCCCTTCGATGCTGACATGGACCTTGCCCCCAAAGCTTCCCCCCACGCATTGGCCGATCAAGCGGACTTGATTCAGAGGGAGCTTGAGAGCCCGCGCGATCACCGCTCGCTGCAAAAAGGGCGCCTGGGTATGCACCCACATGACGATTTGATCCCCCCGGCGATGGGCCACAGCCCCGTGGGTTTCCAGGGGCGCATGGTGCAAAGGCGCGGTGGTGTATGCATGCTCCACCACCACATGGGCCCGGGCCATGGCATCTTCCGGTTCCCCCCGACGGAAACGCAGGGTATGGGCCAGGTTGCGCCGGGGATCCCCCTGCAACGCGTCGGTTCCCCGATAAGTGGCCCAATGCGGATGGACCTGTACCCGACCTTGCAGAGCCTCCTCGATATCAAACACCGCGGGCAAGTCCTCATACGTCACCTGGATGCGAGCCAGGGCGGCTTCCGCGGCTTCTGGCGTTTCGGCAGCGACCACGGCCAGAGGTTGTCCTACATACAGGACCTCCGCCGTGGCCAGGAGCTCCCGATCTTCCACCTGGGCCCCGAGCCGGGTGGCCAGGTCCTGGCCCGTGAGCAGAGCCGCGACCCCCGGCGCGGAGCGGGCCGCTTCCACATGATGAAGCTGAAACCGGGCATGGGGGCGTTCACTAAAGAGAATGCGGGCATATAATTGCCCCGACCTGGGTTTTTCGTCCCCGGCATAGCAGCTTCGCCCGGTGAGCTTTCGCTGGGCTTCGATAAGGGGAAAAGGCTTGCCAATAATGTGGGGTTTGCGAGAGATCATAAGCGTCTTTTCTAGCGTCGGGCCCGTGAGGCCACCTGAATGGATTTGATGATATCGGGATAGGCACCGCAGCGGCACAAATTACCGACCAGGGCTTCGCGAATTTCCTCCTCGTGAGGCCGCGAGGTTCGATTGAGCAACGCCTTGGCTGCAATCAGCATCCCAGGCGCGCAATAGCCACACTGAACGCCATGATGATCGATGAAAGAGCGCTGCAGAGGATGCAATTCCTCTTCGTCCGCGAGCCCTTCGACAGTAAGGATCTCCGCACCGTCCGCTTCAGGAGCCAACACCATGCAGGCATTGACCACCACACCATTCAAAAGCACGCTACACGCGCCGCATTCACCTGTATCGCAACCTTGTTTGGCTCCGGTCAGGCCCAGGTCGTCTCGCAACACGTCGAGCAAGGTGCGGTGGGAATCAACCGTAAGCTGAATCTCTTCTTGATTCAGGATAAAAGAAATAGCATGTTTCATGAGCGCATGGATTGAAGTTGATGGATAACTTGATGGATGCCCTGCTGCAACAGGGCATTCAACACCACCCGGCGGTAATCGGCCCGGGCATAGATGACATCTTGAGGATGGATATGAGCCTGGACAATCTCCAAAGCCCGTTGGATATCCTCGGGGTGTGGGTTGCCTTCCAGCGCGGCTTCGGCTTCGGGGATGCGTTTGGGACGATCATCCACCCCAAGGACGGCGATGCGCCAGCGGGTCAGGTTCTGCTGCTTGCGCATGGCCCACACCGCCGTGGCTGCGATCATGCGGCGTCCATCGTGACGCACCGTCTGGCGCAGATACACCCCATGGCTGCGTTGTGGCGGGGGGGGCAAATGCACATGGGTGATGAGTTCATCCTCCATCAGGACCGTGCGGAAATCCCCCAGATAAAACGCGTGTAAGGGCACATCCCGCCTGCCCCGAGGGCTCCACAAATAGCAAACCGTGTCATAGCATAACATGGGCGCGGCCAATTCCGAAACAGGGGAAGCCCAGGCCAGGGTGCCGCCAATGGTGGCACGATTTCGGACCTGGGGCGAGGCCAACTTTTGGGCGGTCTGGTACAACAGAGGGTAATGACGCCGGACCTCCAGGCCCGTGGCCAGGTGCTGCAAAGGGACGGCCGCGCCCAGTTTCAGCCCCTGATTGTGATGATAGCGCACATCCCGAAGCTCGGGAATGGTCTTTACATCCAGCACCTTCTGCGGGGCTTCCTCGCCCCGGCGAATGGCCAAAAGCAAGACATTCCCGCCGCCCATCAAGCGGACGCCAGGGCCTTGAGCAAGATGCTGAGCAACCTCTTCCAGGCTGTGGAGGCGGATATAATCGAAGGTATGCAAGCTCGGTACTCCCAGATAAAATCAGGATCAGGATCAGGATTAGGATTAGGATTATCGGTGTGGTTCACATGGACGTTTTGTAGCTTGACAAATTGGCTGTGAGAGCATGGATATTGGATATTGGATATTCCCCTGTCTCGAGGCGATTCGGATACCCAATATCGAATACCCAATACCCAATATCGACTATCTTGCTGCAAAAGCCTGGCAGCATTTGTCAAGCTCATTGTAGTCAAAAATGAACCATGCCGGATTATCCAATCCGTATAGTACTTGATTTTCGCTGTTTTGCCAATTATGGGACAGAGGGGGGTGAAAAAGTCACCCTTTCAGCCCCCAAACAATTCTCATCTCCCCCGCTTTCATGTTACAATGACGCATGCATGACATCCAGATTGTGGTCAGACCTGCTCAACTGGCGGATCTCGAGCGCATCTACCAGTTTCGAGAGCACGCGCGGCGGGTGGTCATGCATTTTGGGTTTGAGGACTTACGCCAGATGGTGCGGGCCCACACCTGTTTTGTGGCGGATACCGGGCCTCTGCTGTGGGGATTTGTGTGCGCGTCCTCTTATCAGCCGGGCCTGAGCATGTTGCGGGGCCTGGGACTCATCAATGGTTGGCGCATTGACGATGGCTTATCTTATTTGCTCCGTCCTCTGGAAGCAGCCCTGGTGGAAGAAGAGAAACGCCATCTGATGCATTTGGCTACCGATGTATGGTTGGCCGCGCCGCTGATGCGCCAGGGGTTCACTCCCCATGATTACATCATCCACTTTGAACGGGCGACCCCGCCCCAACCACTCACCCCCCGGTATCGGTTGGAGGATGTGACCCTACGCCCCATGCGGCCTCACGAAATCCAAGACCTGACCCGGTTGGATCATCAAGCCTTTGAATGGCCCTGGCAGTTCAGCAGTGGCGAATTGGTCAAATGGATCATGCTTGCAGACCGTTTTGTGGTGCTGGAACATCAAGACTGCCTGGCAGGGTACGCGTGCACGCAGCTCCACGGCGAACAAGCCCAGATCGTGCGGTTGGCTGTGGCCCCGCCCTGGCAGAACCGGGGGCTTGGCAGGTATCTTCTGGCAGACGCCCTGGATTTTGCAGCTCAACGGGGGGCCCGGTATGTGACCCTGAACACCCAATGGCGCAATACCTCATCCCAGAGACTCTACAAAGGATTTGGCTTCCGGGCTGTGGGACGACGCATTCCGGTTTTGCTTAAAGCCTTGTTCAGATCATGATTCGAGCCATCTTTTTTGACATGGGGGGTGTCCTCATACGCACCGAAGCCAGCTATGCCCAATTGCGGGCTTACGACGCCCTATTGGGCTGGGAGCCCGACACCCTACGCCAGCGGCTTTACAGCGGCCCGGCCTGGGAAGCGGTGTCCAAAGGTCTTATCTCTTTGGATGCCTACTGGGCACAAGTAGGTGCGGAGCTGGAGGCCCATCTGCCCCCCACATTTCGAGGATACCGGGACAATTTCTTCGGTGGTCATCTAGACCCGGCCACCCTGCACCTGGCCCGGCGCCTGCGTGGCCGCTATCTTTTGGGGGTCCTTTCCAATGCGACCCGGCTTCTGGCCCAGGACATCGCCCGAGCCCCCCGTTTCCGTGGTCTTTTTGATGCGATCTGCATCAGCGCCCTGGAAGGCTACCGCAAGCCCGAGCCCGAAGCCTTTCTTCTGGCCGCGCAACGCCTGGGGCTGCCTCCCCAGGCCTGCCTGCTTATCGACGACAAACCCCGCAACATCGAAGCCGCGCAAGAAGTGGGCATGCCCGGCATCGTGCACCAAAACGCCCATCAAACGGCCCTTGCTCTGCGCCATACCTGGCATTTGAAGCTACCCCGTTGATGGAGTAATCAGTGATCAGTCATCAGTAATCAGTATTCAGTATTCAGTGTTCAGTGTTCAGTGTTCAGTAGCGCCGAGGCTAGAAATAGCGCGCCGGCGGGGCTAGCCTGGCCGGAATTATCCGGCGCCGTTTTATAGCCCGGCGACTTCATGAGGCTGTTGGCAAACCTCAAGCCGGTTGCCGAGCAATCCGGTAGGAGCGGTGATCCGGCCGATTGGCCCCCACCCCTGCCCCTCCCCCGCCAGCGGGGGAGGGGTGATCGCCCGGAACGGAGGGGCTACGTA
>JALWZT010000098.1 GCA_027002405.1 Anaerolineae bacterium
CTCTACAAAACCGTATTCTTCAGTTGTTAAAGTTCTCTCCCTCCATTTATACCAGTTTAGCTACCAGTTTAGCTCATCCTGCGCCTCTTCCGCCTTAGTTCGATAAAATTTCAGCGAATCAGAAGTTAAAGATTGGATTTTCTGAAAAAACATTAACCACGGAGACACAGCCCCCCTCCGGCTCCCCCCGATGCTCGGGGGGAGAGGGCACGGAGAAGGAAAAAGATAGGGTTTGGAGAGGATTTTCTCCGTGATCCCCCATATTTTTTCTCTGTGTCCTCCGTGTCTCCGTGTTGAAAAACCTTTTTGCAGTGCATCCAAGATTAAAGATTATCTGCGTCAATCTGCGTTGCGGAGCATCGGCGTCAATCTGCGTTCCCCTTTCCTCGGTATCGGCGAACTGCCGTTCGTGGTGACTATTCCGCGGCCACTACGGTAATAATGGCCGGGCCCACCTGGTCCCCCTGTTCGGCATTCACCTGCCGGTGGGTGCCATCGCAGTAAGGGAACTTGCCCGACTGCCAGCAACGGCAGATGGCAATGGTCTTGCCCACAGGCAACTCTTCTTTATGTCGACCAGGATGTCCTTGGGTGTTGATCATGAGAGCATGCCTCCATGAAAAATTTTGTGATTTGGTAGAATGACGATAGTATACCACTCACGGTCCTGTTTGTCCGTGAGAAAGCTTCCAACCTCTCTTTTTCGGAGCCCCTCATGCGCTTTCAAGGCATTGTCCCTGCTTGTGTAACCCCCTTCATCGACGACAAAGCTTCGCCCGAGGCCATGCAGGCCAACATCCGCCACTGGTTGGAAAAGGGCGTCCACGGATTTCTCATCTTCGGGAGTACCGGCGAGTATGTCTATCTGGAAGATGAGGAACGGCGCCAGATCCTGCAAGCGGCCCGGGCCGCCATCCCATCGGACCGGTTCCTGCTGGTAGGATGCGGCGCGGAAAGTACCCGTCAGACCCTGCGGCAGTTGGCATGGGCTGCGGAGGATGGCGCGGACGCGGCCCTGGTCGTCACCCCGGTCTACTATACCCGGGGAGATACCGAAGCCCAACGCCGCCATTACCTCACCCTGGCCGAACAAAGCCCTCTGCCCATTCTGCTCTACACCGTGCCCGCGTTCACCGCGTACGACCTGCCTATCCCCTTGATCCAGGAACTGGCCGGCCACCCCAACATCGTGGGCATCAAAGATTCGTCGGGGGACCTGAAACGGGTGGTCATGGAAATCCACACCCAGGAACATGAAGAGGACTTTACCCTCTTTGCGGGCAGCCCCAACCTGGCCTACCCGGCCCTGATCATGGGCGCGGCCGGGAGCATCACGGCCTTTGCCAACATCATCCCCGAAATGATGGTCTCCCTATGGCACGCGGTCCAAGAGCGGGACCTGATGCGGGCCGCGGCCTTGCAACGGGCCATCACCGAACTCCATAGCAAACTCGCCCCTCTGGGCTTTATCCCTGCCATCAAAACCATCCTCAACTATCGCGGCTGGCAAGGAGGCCAACCCCGCCTGCCCCTGGCCCCTCTCGACGAGGAGGCCGGGCAACGGGCCATCGCGGCCTGGCGCGAAGCCATGGGCATTTGCGAATGGTGGGAATAACCCCTTGCCGCCCCCAACTCCACACACCATCATGACGAATCCAGGCATCCCCACCATCGTTATCTGCGATCCCATCCATGCTCAAGGCGTGGACCGACTCCGTCAGGTAGGTCGCGTCATCCAATTGGATCAGGCCTACGCGCCCGATGAACTGGTGGACGTGGCCCACGATGCGGATGTGCTCATCGTGCGCAGCCGCACCCACATCCCTGCCCGGGTTATCAATGCCCTGCCCAACCTGAAAATCATCGCCCGGGCCGGCGCGGGGCTGGATAACATCGATGTCTCCACCGCGCGAGCGCGCGGCATCCAGGTCATCAACGCGCCCAATGCCAACACCCTGGCCGTGGCCGAGCTCACCATGGGGCTCATCATCGCCCTGGCCCGTCACATCCCCGCGGCCGATGCATCCATGAAACAAGGCCGCTGGGAGAAAAAGCGCTTCCTGGGCTCCTTGCTCGATGGCAAGACCCTGGGCATCATCGGTTTCGGCCGCATTGGACGTCAGGTCGCGCGGCGGGCCATGGCCTTTGGCATGCGGGTGATTGTGAATCAGCCCCGGCTCACCCCCGAACTGGCTCTCTCCGAAGGGGTCACTCCTTACGATCTCTATGATCTGTTGGAGATCGCGGATTTTGTCACCCTGCATGTGCCTCTGCGGCCGGAAAACCGTGGGCTCATCGGTCGCAAGGAACTGGCCCACATGAAACCCGGCGCTTACCTCATCAACACCGCGCGAGGGGGTGTGGTGGATGAAGCCGCGCTGCTGGACGCGCTCAACGAAGGCAGGCTGGCCGGTGCCGCGCTGGATGTCTTTCAGAACGAACCCCGCCCCAATCCCCAATTGATCAGCCATCCCCGGGTCATTGCCACCCCCCATCTGGGGGCCAGCACCCATGAATCCCAACGCAACGCCGCGGTGACCATTGCAGAAGCGATTGTCAAAGAGCTGGAAGGCATGCGCACCGCGGGGACGCTCAACCTCCACATGGTGCCCATCAGCCAGGTGGTCACCCATGAACATGTGGACCCCAAACGGGTGCAACGCCTGCGTCAGGCCATGGAGCGCTCTCGCATCCTCCAGGACCCGCCAGTAGTGGCTTTTTGGGATGGCAAATACGTGGTATTGGACGGGGCCACCCGCACGACGACGCTGCGCCAAATGGGCGCGCCCCATCTGGTGGTGCAACTGGTGACCCCGGGCCAGGACATCACCCTGCACACCTGGAATCATGCGGTGAGCCATTTGGACTTCCAGGCCTTTCAACAGGCCGTGGCCGAGATCCCGCACTTCACCCTGCGCCCCACCTCCCTTGCCATGGCCCAGGAGCGCCTGAAAAAAGGCCTGGCCCTGGCGTATCTGCAACACCGTCGGGGGGACACCTATCTCATGGAATCGGACGCGGGGACCTGGTTCGAGCAACTGGACGCGATCCGGGAAGCCGTGGATACCTACGCACGTTTGGGCGAGGTGGAACGCACCCTGAACATGGATCTGGAGCGGCTGAGCTACGACTTCCCGGACTTGAACATGTTGGTGGTTTTCCGCCCTCTCAACCTGCACGAAATCCTGCAAGCCGCTTCTCATGGCCATCCCATGCCCGCGGGGGTGACGCGCTTTGTCATCCCGGGCCGGGTACTGCGCCTGAATCTCCCCCTGGATCTGATGCTGGAACCCGGCGACCTGGAGAGCAAAAATGAGCGGCTCCACCAATTCCTTGCGGAAAAGATGGCCCGGGCCAGTGTGCGTTACTACCAGGAGCCGGTGGTGCTATTGGAGTAAGGATGTTCTGAAAATAGAGCCACGAAGGCACGAAGAAAGTAATCAGTAATCAGTGATCAGTGATCAGTGATCAGTCATCAGGAATCAGTGTTCAGTAGGTTGGCTGTTTCTTGCTGCCCTTTGTGGTTAAAGATTATCTGCGGGAATCTGCGCAGCGAAGCATCTGCGTCATCAGCGTCCCCATCTGCCATCATCTTAATTCACACAGGTCAATCCTATGCCCGACACCATTCTTCGATCCCGTACACAAACCGTTGTCATGGGGCCCGGACGGCCCTTCGTTATCATTGGTGAACGCATCAACCCTACCGGTCGCAAAAAGCTGGCCGCGGAAATGCTGGCCGGGGATTTCAGCCGGGTGCGCCAGGACGCCATGGCCCAGGTCGCCGCGGGCGCGCACATCCTGGATGTGAACGCGGGGCTCGGGGTGGCCAACCCCGAAGAGCTCGAACCTCACATCCTGGCCGAAGCCATCCGGCAGGTGCAAGAGGTGGTGGATGTGCCCATTTGCATCGATTCTTCGGTCATTCCGGCCCTGAAGGCGGGCCTGGAAGTGGCTCATGGCAAGCCCATTGTCAATTCGGTCACGGCCGAAGAGGAGCGCCTGGAAGCCATCCTGCCTTTGGTGGCGGAAAAAGGCGCGGCCGTCATCGCCCTGCCCAATGACGAAAGTGGCATTTCCTACGATCCCCGGGTGCGTTTCCAACTGGCGAAGAAAATCGTGGAGCGGGCCGAACGCTACGGCATCCCCCGGGAGGATGTGATCATCGACCCCTTGACCATGCCCGCGGGTGCGGTGCCCGGCTCGGCCAAGACGGTCATCCAGGTGGTGCGGATGGTTTCGGAGGAGCTGGGATGCAACACCACCTGTGGGGCATCGAACATTTCCTTTGGCCTGCCCAATCGCAAGGCCCTCAATGCCACCTTCATTGCCATGGTCATTGCCGCGGGCATGACCAGCGCCATCACCAATCCTTTGGAGCCGGAGATCATGACCGCGATTCGCGCGGCCAACGCCCTCATGGGGTATGACGAAAACTGCGCGGCCTGGATTGCGTCTCAGCAACCCCCGCAGGAAGAGGGGGAAGAAGGGGCTCGTCGCGGGCGCCGCCGCACCCGTCGCAGTCGAAGGCGTTGATTGAATATTGAAGACTAAAGATTGGCTCCACTGCAAAAAGGGTTTTCAACACGGAGACACGGAGGACACAGAGAAAAGCGGATGTTAGCATGCTGGAGGAGGAAGAACTGCAGTGGGATCAGCACGGTGCCCGCCCGGCGCTGACAGCCCGTAGCCAACAGGCCCACGCCGGGCCTGGGCCTCCAGACATTTGGCATCCTGATGACTTTACTCTGCATCCAGACGCTTCAGGATCTTTCGCGCCAACGGCTCTTTGATTTCCTTGTGCCGCGGCACGGCTTCTACAACGCCAGTTTTGGGATTGATCCAAAGGGAATGGGACGCCCCTTCTCTTTTCAAATAGCACCCTGCCATCCGCAATTTCCGTTCCAGCTCCTTTCGCTTCATCCCACCAGAACCTTTTCCAACACTGCGTCACTCGGCAGGCTGCGGAGCATCTCTTCTCGCCGATCTTCCAGGATCAACTCGATAGCCTGACGCAAACTTTCCTTCGCTTCCTCGATGGTTTCTCCTTGTCCATTAGCGCCCGGCACCTCCGGGCAAATGGCCCAATAGCCCCCTTCGGGCGCGGGTTCGATAATAGCTGTGAATTCCGATTTCATATCAGCCTCCTGTCGGCGAATTGGATACCATAACGACGCATATTGTATCAACCTCGGCTCAATACAGCAACTTCCTGCAAATCAAGCCCTGCTTTGATGAAACTTTTGATGCAGGCCCGGGCCCGAATGCACCATTTCGCGGCCCCGCCGCGGCCAAGGCCCGAACGCGAAACACCCCCCCGCCCCAACCGCCCGTTTGCGGGCCACCTGCCGGAAGCCAGGGGCTAACGTTTGGCTCAGCGGCAGCGGCGGTGACTGCACAATCACCACGGCCAACCCGCTACTCCCTTTGCAAATCGCGCCCGCTTTCGCGAGCGGCGTAGCCGCTGTCCGCTGCAGCCGTGGTTAGGCAAACATACTTGAAAGAGATTTTATGCTGGGTTTCTGGCAATAAAGTCACGGATTCCAGAAATTAGCAAAGCTACTTGATCTGCTGAATATTCGTCATACTTCGCATGAGCGGCCTTATTGCGCAAGTCTAGCCAAGCAGTAACGCTCTTCTGATCAAGTTTTGAATAAACGTGATTCTTATAGAGATCAGCATTCATCTGTTCAGCACGTTTAGCTTTGTTACCTTTGGGGGTGGTAACTTCTGTGGCGATGTTGTTCTTGACACAGAGTTGTCTCAAATGGGCTTCCAGTGTTCCGCCAGCAATTACAGCCGCCGCGTCTTTGTAACCTTCTCCCAACAAGTACTTTGCCATTTCTAAGAAATCTGCAAAAAGGTCTCCACGTATTAGCTCTGAGGCAGACGATAAATATCCCGCTTGCAAATCGGCACGCAAGGAACGAACTATGCCCATTATCATAGCCAGTCGGCCAAAGTCATGCACATACTTTCGTTCAATGTGGAGGATTTCCTGTAGCTGCTCAAAATAAGCAGAATCGCGCCCGCTGATTCGCTCAATTGCTGCACGAGCCCTGGTGATAAGCTCATACGCCACTGTTTCCCCTAAATCTGACAAATCTTCATATCTTGATCTTGATTTAAGAGAGTCATAGTATCCAAGGATGGAATCAAGTTGCTCAATGAATTGCTGAGACATTTCGTCAATATTCATGTGGCAATTCCTATTTGCCTAACTATTTATTAACCGACGAACTCGCCGGTTTTGACCAGGAATTTGGGAATATGCCCGCCTGCTGGCGGGACGAAACGCCCGTTTCGGTGGCATGGGCCGCTACGTCGCTGTATAATGCCGCAATATCCGTGCTTATGCGGCCAACACCCCGCATAAATCCAATTGTCTCGTCAATTTTGGGTTGTATAACACACATGCCACATCTTGTCAAATCCCATGCCCAACGCCCCCAAACCCCCAAACTCCTCGACCAACTCCGCCTCACCCTCCGTAATTTTTCAGCGAATCGCAAGTTGAAGATTGAGGATTGGATGCACTGCAAAAAGGTTTTTCAACACGGAGACACGGAGGACACAGAGGAAAGGTTGGAGGTGACTGATGACTGATGACTGATTACTGATAACTGATCACTGAAATCACTCTACCCCTCCTGGCTCGACTCCCGTATGTTTGACATTTTGTAGGGGTTGGTGTAGGATGGAATAGTCATTGGCTATGCGCACTATCCTCCACGCTCACCCCTATCCTCCCACCATGCCCGACCAAGACCTCTTCAGCCAGGCCCAACAAACCATTGATCCCGGCAAAACCCCCGGCCCTGTGGGGGAAATCCCTCAGCAGCTCACTCCCGAAAGCAAAATCACCGCCGCACTGGGCCCCTATCGCCTCTACCTGGAACAACAGGGCAAGTCCCAGAACACCATCAAAGCCTTTTTGGGGGATATCCGCATCCTGCACCGCTACTTCAACAGCCGGGGAGAAAACCCCAGCCTGGGGGAGATCACTACGGACATGCTCAATGGCTTCTTGCATTGGCTATGCCATGAGCGCAAAAATAAACAGGGCGACATCATGGGGTGCAAACCCAAAACCTATGCCCGCCGGGTCACCTCCCTCAAATCCTTCTTCGGCTGGTTATACGCAAGCAATATCCTCCCTACCAACCCCGCGGAGGCCGTGATCCAACGCAGCGCCCGCGCCCCCCTACCCCGCATCCTCACCGACGAGGAGCTGGAAAAGCTGCAAAACACCGCCCGAGACATGCTCTGGTCCCCCCGCAAACCCGATTCGCGCACGTATCTGCTGTTGCTGGTCCTTCTCAACACCGGCATCAAAAAGAGCGAACTCCTGCGGTTGAAACTTTCCGATATCGATATCTCGAACCCGCGAGAACCCACCCTCACGGTGCGCTACGACGACCCCCGCTATGCGCATAAGGAGCGCACCCTTTTCCTGGGCCCGGCTTTCACCCCCGTCTACAAGCAATATCTCCGCCAATACCAGCCCAAAGAACGGGTCTTCGAATGGAGCCCCCGCAACCTGGAATACATCCTTTCGGACCTGGCCCAGGCTGCCGGGGTCGATCCCAGCCACATCTCCTTCGAAATCCTGCGCTGGACCTCCGCGGTCCGGGCCTACCGCTTTGGCATGCCCCCTGAAGCCATCCGCAAGAAATTGGGGCTGAGCGAGATCGCGTGGCGAGAAACCTACGACAAAATCCAAAAACTGACCACCGCCCGTTGAGCCCCAGAAGATACTGGATATTGGATATTGGATATTCCCCTGTTTCAGGACGATTCAAATACCCAATATCAAATACCCAATACCAAATATCCACTCTCCCGCTGCGAAAGGGCTGGCAAAAAGTGAACCATGCCCAAAAAGGTTACCCACCACAAGAACACAAAGGACGCAGCATCAACTGAATACTGAATACTGAATACTGATTACTGATTACTGATTACCGGCCCCGAAACACACGCCCCACCGCCATCTCGCCCGAATGGATGCAGTCGGGGATGCCGATGCCGTGGTAGGCCGCGCCGGCCAGGGCCAGGCCCGGCCAGCGGTCTAGCCCGGCCAGGATGCGCCCCACCCGGGCAGGATGGCCCACGTTGTATTGGGGCATGGCCCGGGGCCAGATGAACACCCGGTGCAGAAGGGGGGCCGCGGTAACGCCCAGGGTCAGGCGCAGTTCCTCCCGAGCAATGGCCAGCAACCCTTCCTCGGTCCAAGCGATGGCCTTTTCCTGGCCCGCGCGGCCCACAAAAACCCGCAGCAGGGCCATGCCCTCGGGCGCGCGGTGGGGAAACTTGGTGGAAGTCCAGGTGCAGGCCAGGGCTTCGCGCCCCTCTCGGCGGGGGATGACGTAACCGTAGCCATCCAGGGGCCGGGGGATGTCTGCCAGGCGGTAGGCCAGGGAGATGGTGGCCGTGGACGCGTAGGGGATGGCATCCAGCAAAGAGGCAAGTTCGGGGTCGTGGGGGCGCAGCAGGCGGGCGCTGGCATACGCGGGCGTGGCCAGGATGAGTCGATCCGCCTCCAAGGCTGCCCCCTGATTACTGATGACTGAATACTGCTTACTGGTCTTCTCTAACCCAACCACCTCCACGCCCAGGCGCAAGTCAGCGCCCAACTCGCGCAATCGCGCCACCAGCGCCTCCACCAGCTCGGCCAGGCCCGTCTGTGGGGTCACGAACATGCTGCGGGAGCCGGGGGTGGCCTTCCCTTGCTTCCCCCGCGCCCGCTTCGCGGCCAGCGCGCCCTTGATGAGCCCGCCATGTTTGACCTCCAACTCGCGCAGGTAGGGAAAGGTGGCCTGCAGGCTGAGCCAGTCCCCATCCCCCGCGTAGATGCCGCTCATCAGCGGTTCGATGAGGGCCTCATAGGCCTCCCGCCCCAGGCGGCGGCTGACGAACCGGCCCAGGCTCTCCTCCCCGGGCGACTTCGCGGGCGGCAGCAGGAAATCCAGGCCCATGCGCAGTTTGCCGGGCCAGGAAATGAGCCCGGTGCGCAGCATCCCCCCGAAATCGGTGGGGATCATCATGGTCAGGCCGCCGGGCAGAGGATGAAGGCGGCCCCGGTGCAGGATGTAGGTGGCTTTCTGTTTGGGGTTGCTGCCCTGCAGGCGATGGGCGATGCCTAGCTCCCGGGCCAGGGCCATGCCCCAGGGCTTCAAGGCGAGGAAGGTGTCGGGGCCGCCTTCGATGACGAAGCCATCCACCCGCTCGGTGGTGATCTTCCCACCCCAGCGGTGGCCTTTTTCCAGCAGGATGACTTCGTCGGGAGGGGTTGGGGACCGGGTAAGCGCGAAGTAAGCGGCGGAGAGCCCGGACACGCCGCCGCCGATGATGAGGAGTCGGGTCATGGGGTGATCTCACATGCAGTAATCAGTTATCAGTAAGCAGTAATCAGTGGGGAGGTGGATGGATACTGATTACTGATCACTGTTTACTGATTACTTCCAGATAAATTCATGGACCATATCGACTACGGCCCGCACGTTTTCCACGGGCGTGTGTTGCAAAATACCGTGGCCCAGGTTGAAGATGTGGCCCGGCCGGCCGGCCGCGCGGGTCAGCACATCCCGCACCTGGCGTTCCAGCTCGGGCAGGGGCGCGAAGAGCGCGGTGGGGTCCAGATTCCCTTGCACGGCCACCTCATGGCCCAACAGGGCCCAGCCTTCGTCCAGAGGGACGCGCCAGTCCAGGCCCATGACATGCCCGCCCGCGGCTTTCATCTCCCGCAGCAGGGTCGTCGCGCCCACGCCAAAGTGGATGATGGGAACCTCGGCCTGGGCCATGAGGGTGTGCAGAATCTGGCGCACATAGGGCTGAACAAAGCGGCGGTAGTCCTGCGGGTTGAGCACGCCCACCCAGGAATCGAAAAGCTGCAAGGCCTGCGCGCCCGCATCCACCTGAGCCAGTAGATAATCGATGAGCACGGGGGTGAGCTTTTGCATGAGCGCGTGCCAGGCCTCGGGCTGGCCGTACATGAGCTTCTTGGTCTCGAGGAAATTGCGGGAAGGGCCCCCTTCGATCATGTACGCGGCCAGGGTAAAGGGCGCGCCGGCAAAGCCGATGAGGGGGATGTCCCGACCGTCCAGCTCCGCCCGCACCAGGCGGATGGCCTCGAACACATGGCCCAGGTCGGCCGCCACGTCCACCGGCCGCAGCGCGGCCACGTCATCGGGCGAGCGCACGGGGTTGTGGATGACAGGACCTCGCCCCGCCACAAATTCCAGCTTCAGGCCCATGGGCGGCAGAGGCAGGAGGATGTCCGCGAAGAGGATGGCCGCGTCCACGCCCAGGATGTCCACAGGCTGCAGGGTGATCTCCGCCGCGACCTGGGGCCGGGCAATCATCTCCAGGATGCTCTTGTGCTGGCTGCGGATGGCCTGATATTCGGGCATATAGCGCCCGGCCTGGCGCATGAACCACACGGGCGTTGTGTCAGTTTTCAGTCGATAGCAGGCTCGGAGGAAACGGGAAGTGGGTTCGGTTGGCATTGTTGGTAAAGCGGCAAGGAGGGTGAAAGCAAATAGAGGGGCATCAAAGGGTTGCAGGCCAAAGAAGAATACGATACACTAAATGCGCAATGTATCATCATTCATTTTGGAGGCTTTTATGCAGGCATTGAAGTTCAAAGCCACAATAAAAAATGGCATGATCGCCATCCCTCGTGAATATCGCGATCAATTTCCTGAACGCGTGAGCGTCATTATCATTTCTGAAACGAAAACTCAGGGCGAAGACGCCATTGATCAATTGTTATCCAATCCTTTGAACCTGCCTGACTTTCGACCATTATCTCGTGAGGCAGTCCATGAGCGCAGATATTGAGGGGCTTTGCGCGTCATTAATCCGTTTTTGCTGTAAACTGGACACTGCTGAACACTATCACCCCTCTCTCCACGCAGCGGGGATGTACACACACGCCGGGTCGGTTTCCAGATAATCTCCGGTCACCCCATAGGCCCGGCCACGCTGGCCGCCACACACGTCACGGAATTCGCAGACACGGCAGCGCCCCTTTAGCTTGTCGGGGTTTCGCAGGTCTTTGAACAAGGGATGGTTGCGATACACATCCACCACATCATCTTTACGCACGTTACCAGCGACAAGGGGCAGAAAGCCAGAGGGTTCGATGTTGCCGAGGTGGGAGATGAAAAGGAAGCCGTTGCCGTCATTGACGCCCTTGGTGGGGCGGTTGAGGCCGTCCGCATACTGGAAGCCCGCGCCCTGGAAAGTGATGGGCCCATCCTCGCCCAATTCCTGGCGTTTGCGCTGGATGGCCACCCGGCGATACATGGGCGCGGCCGTGGCTTTGATGTCGAAAGGTGCCATCTTGCTCAGGTCATAGAGCCAGTGGAAGATGCGCTCATGCTCTTGGGGCGAGATCATCCAATCGACCTGGCCCCGGCCCGTGGGCACCAGGAAGAACACGGACCATTGCACCGCGCCCACCTCTTCGATGAAGGGCACCATCTCTTCCAGAATATGCGCGTTGTGTTTGGCCACGGTGGTATTCACCTGCACGCTCAAGCCCACCTCATGGGCCCGATGCAGGATGTCCATGGTCCGTTGCCAGGAGCCCGCGACTTCGCGAAAGTCATCGTGGATCGCGGGCCGGGGTGCATCCAGGCTGAGCGCGATGCGGCGGATGCCCGCGTCCCGGGCCTTTTGCAGGCGGGCTTTCGTGGGCAGGGCCGTGGCCGTGGGCGTCAGGGAACAGCGCAGGCCCTTCTCGGTGGCGTAGGCGATGAGATCGAAGAGGTCCCGGCGCATCATGGGGTCGCCGCCGGTGAAGATGAGGATGGGGTTGTTGCCGAATGCGGCCAGGCGGTCGATGAGACGAAACCCCTCTTCGGTCGTCAGCTCCAGGGGATGGCGCTGGGGTTGGGCGTCGGCCCGGCAGTGCACGCACGCGTACGCGCAGGCCCGGGTCACTTCCCAGGCGATGGTGAAAGGCGCTTGGTCGAAGTCCGCGTGCACCATGCGCCGGTCATGGTAAGTGCGTTCGGAAAAGGCGGTGGGGGTGAGTGGGGACATGGGTGGATGGGATCAGGATCAGGATCAGGATCAGGATCAGGATTAGGATTAGGATTAGGATTGGGATTGGGGACGGGAGGGGGCAGTGAGCAGTGAGCAGTGAGCAGTGAGCAGTGAGCAGTGATCAGTTATCAGTAATCAGTAATCAGTAATCAGTGTTCAGTGTTCAGTGTTCAGTAGAGCCTTGGAATCTAGCGAAGCGCAAAAACCACGGCATGGCGCTCGCTTCGGTCGCTAGATGCTTCGCTCCCTTCGGTCGCTCAGCATGACGAACATCTGCGCAAATCTGCGTCGCATCTGCGGAAATCTGCGTTCCATTTTCCTCGGTATCGGCGAGCCGTCGTTCGTGACGTCTCTAAAGCAATCGGGCGGCGTCCATCGCAAAATAGGTCAAAATCAAATCCGCGCCCGCGCGTTTGATGGAAACCAGGCTTTCCAGCATGACGCGGGTTTCGTCGATCCAGCCGTTGGCGGCCGCGGCCTTGAGCATGGCGTATTCGCCCGAGACCTGATACGCGGCCAGGGGGACCTGAACCCGGCCCTTGAGCTGGCCCAAGATGTCCAGATAGAAGCTGGCGGGCTTGACCATGATGATGTCCGCGCCCTCCGCGATATCGATGGCCACCTCACGCAAGGCTTCCCGGGCGTTGGCCGGGTCCATCTGATACTGGCTGCGGTCGCCGAACGCGGGCGGGCTTTCCGCCGCGTCCCGGAAGGGCCCGTAGAGCGCGCTGGCGTATTTGGCCGCGTAGCTCATGATGGGGATGTGCTCGAACCCCGCATCATCCAGGGCCGAACGGATAGCCCCCACCATGCCATCCATCATGCCGCTGGGCGCGATGATGTCGGCACCGGCCTGGGCATGCACCACCGCGGTCCGGCCCAGGTAATCCAGGGTGGGATCGTTGAGCACGTATCCAAGGGGGAGATGGGGATTGTAGGCCGGGTCCTCGGGGATGTTGATCACACCGCAATGGCCGTGGTCGGTGTATTCACACATGCACACGTCGGAAACAACCACCATCTCGGGCAGGGCGGCTTTGAGGGAGCGGATGGCCTGGGGAATGATGCCATGGGGATCGAAATTTTCGGTGCCGTGGGGATCCTTGCGGGCCGGAATGCCAAACAGGATGACCGACCGCACGCCCAGGCGCCAGGCCCGCTCCGCTTCTTCGATCATGGTGTCGATGGAAAGCTGGTATTGGCCGGGCATGGAGGGGATGGGGTGGCGGATGCCCTCGCCATGGCGCACGAACAGGGGGTAGATGAAGTCATCGGGCTGAAGTTGGGTCTCTCGCACCATCTGGCGCAAGGCCGGGGAAAGGCGCAGACGGCGTGGTCGGGCCAGGGGAACGGGGCCATGGCCGTTGCCGGGCCTCGATGGCGTTTCGATGGAGGGCAGGATGGAGGGGAAAGCTGTTGTGCTCATGATGAAGGATTCCTATGAAGAGAAGATTAAAGATGAAAGATTAAAGACCAGTAGCTCTGGTATCCTACGACATGGCCTGCCACGAAGGCTCGAAGGAACGAAGACAATGCAGGTTTGCAAGTCGCCAGGGGCACGTTCTTTTAGCAGCGACGTTTTTCACTTGCTACCTGCTACCTGCCACTTGCCACTTTTCCTCTTCGTGCCTTTGTGTCTTGGTGTCCTTTGTGTTGTTTGACTCGCCACAGGCAAGATACCTTGGTAGTAATCTTTCAATGCTGCAACCAATCCCGGCGCGGTGTATGCCTCGGGCATGATGTCCACATGCAGGCCCGCTTGCCTGGCCGCGTCCGCGGTGACCGGCCCGATGCAGGCGATGACAATGCCTGCCAGCGCGTCCACGCCCAGGCCCGCTTCTCCTTCCAGGCGGATGAGGGTGTGGCGCACGGTGGAGGGGCTGGTGAAGGTGATGGCATCCACCTGGCCCGCGCGCAGGGCCGCGGGCAGATCGTCGCCCCCCTGGCCCAGGGTGGTCTCGTAGGCTGTGACCACATCCACCCGCACCCCGCGAGCCCGCAGGCCATCGGGCAACACGTCCCGGGCTTTGGCGGCCCGGGGCAGCAGGACCCGCTGCCCAGCGGCGATGGGCAGCGCGGCCAGCAGGCTTTCCCCCACCGCCTTGGGCGGGGTCAGCGCCACCTCCAGGCCCAGGCCATCGCGCACCGCCCGGGCCGTGGCCGGGCCCACCGCGGCGATGCTGGGGCCGTGCAGCGCGTCCGGGCCCAGCTTCAGCGCCTGCAAACGCTGGGCTACGGCCTCCACCGCGTTGGCGCTGGTGAAGAGGAGCCAGTCGTAATCCCGGGCGTGGCCCAGGGCCGCGTCCAGGGGGGCCGTGTCCGCGGGCGATTGGATGGCGATGGCAGGGTAAAGCAGGGTGCGGAATCCCGCGGCCTCCAGCAGGGCCTTCAGTTCCCCTGCCTGATGCACGGCGCGGGTAATGACGATGGTGGGAGAAAGAGTCATAGTGAAAGATGATTTGACGGCCTCGCGTCCATTATGTTAGGATTAATGCGATCATTATTCAGGAGATGCGCTATGGCAGTTGAAATCAAAACCGTCGAGATCCGAGACGCCAAAAAGGAGTTCCAGCGATGGCTCGCGCTTGCGCAACAGGGCGTCGAGGTCATTGTCACCGATGAAGGCGAACCATTGGCTCGCATCTCAGCGATTCGACCAAATGAAGTGCGCGTCCCCGGTCTGAACCGAGGTGAAATCAAAGCTGCCGAAGATTTCGATGAGCCGCTGCCAGAGTCCTATTGGGTCGGGGAGTAAATGCGCCTTCTGCTCGACACGCACATTTTTATCTGGTGGGCGGATGAGCCAGAACGTCTTGATGGACGGCTGCTCGACGCTCTGCTGAACGCTGAAAATGAACTGATTTTGAGTGTTGTCAGTCTTTGGGAAATGCAGATCAAAGCGCAATTGGGGAAATTAACGTTCCAAAGGCCATTGAAGGAGCTCGTTCATCTACAACAAAGCGTCAACGGGTTACAACTGCTTCCTGTAACGTCAAAGCACGTGTTTTTGCTGGATGATCTGCCACTCATTCACAAGGATCCATTTGATCGGTTGATCATCGCTCAGCCGTTGGCGGAGAATCTGATCCTCGTGAGCCACGACAGAGTGTTCGAAGGCTATCAAGTCCTCCTGTGGAAACACGATATGCAGGGATGAAGTTAATCGGAAGTCGATAAGATGTCGGCTGCGCCCTGAACAAGCGCTTCCTCTGCCAGGGCCCGGCCCAGCGCCAGGGGGTCATCGCCCGTTGCTTCCACGCGTAGCGTACGCTGCCCGTCGGGCGAGGCCACCAGGCCGGTGAGATGGAGGCCGGTATCGACAGGATGGGCGTACGCGGCCACGGGGATGGCGCAGCCGCCGCCCAATCCGGCCAGAAAGGCCCGCTCGGCCCACGCGGCCGCGCGGGCGGCGGGGTCTTCCACCGCGGCCAGCAGAGCCAGGGTGCGTTCATCATCCGCCCGGCATTGCACGCCCAACACCCCCTGCCCCGGTGCGGGCAGCATGATATCCAGGGGCAGATACTGGGTCACCGCGTCCTCCAGGCCCAGGCGGATGACCCCGGCCGCGGCCAGGACGATGGCATCGTACTGACCTTCCCGGGCCTTGCGGATGCGGGTGTCTACATTGCCGCGGATGGGCCTGACCACCAGATCGGGGCGATGGGCCAGAATCTGGGCCCGACGGCGGGGGCTGGAGGTGCCCACCACCGCGCCCGCGGGCAGCTCATCCAGGGTATGCCCGGCGGGACAAATGAGCACATCGCGCACGTCCGCGCGCGGGGGCGTGAGGCCAATGGTGAGGCCGGCCGCATCCTCCACGGGCAGGTCCTTGAGGGAGTGGACCGCGGCATCCACATGCCCTTCCCGCAGCGCCCGCTCCAGCTCCGCGGTGAACAGGCCCTTGCCGCCGATGAGGGGCAGGGGCTGGTCCAGCACCCGATCCCCGCGGGTGACGATAACCTGGATGCGAATGTCCAGGCCGGGATGGGCTTCTTGCAGCAATCGGGCCACGTGGTCGGTTTGCCAACGGGCCAGGGCCGAGGGACGGGTGGCGAAAGTGAGGCTAGGCATGGCTGGATGGCTATCAAAATAGTTACAAAAACTTTAAGATTCTTTAGTAAATTTTAGCACACACAGAAGACCACCCCCAAAGATATTCTTCCCCTAAATCCCGAATTATCCTAAAATAAGATGAATCTCCCATGAAAATCAGCTTATAATGTGTTGTTACGCGTACCTGCCCAAAAACATAAGGCCGGGCCAGACATCCTTGTCCAGCCCGGTCTCACGCTTGTATGGTTTATAGCGAGTTTTTCGCAAGGGATCAACCGCAGCCGCCCGCCCCCGTGGGAGCCTTCTTTTGCAGCTTGATGATCTCGTAAGGTTTCTTTTCGTGGGGCTGTTCGGGAATAGCGCTGGGCCATTTATCCCCGCGAGCTTCTGGGATGATCCAGGCCAGCGTATCATCGGGATGCTCTCCCACGGGCTCGAACTTGTCCGCGCCAAACTCCTCGATCCAGCCATTGATGCCACCCTTGAGCACATAGGCATTGACCGAATTCTTGGCCACCAACATCTTCCACGCTTCCACGGCCGCGGTTTCGTCATTGCTCATCACGAAAACGACGGTGCCATCAGGCTCGTCGACCAACTTCTTGATCATGCCCGGGATCTGGTCCAGGTCCACGCGTTGGGCGCCTTCTAGATGATAGAGATTGTAATCCCGCTCGCTGCGCACGTCCAGCAGGATAGGGTTAATCAGAGGATCGTAGATGGCCTGAATCATCTCTTCGGCGGGAACAAAGGCTTTGCCTTCGGCCAACAGGGCCTGTTTTTCTGCGTTTCGATTCCAGGCGTCGGCCAGGGTTGGCTGTCCAATCATCATCACAGCGAACGCGCCCAAGATCAGGACGACGGACACCACCCCCAAGATTCGGCGGTCCTTCTTGACCTCCTCTGGGGTCAAGACCCCTTCGCGACGCTTCCACGCCTTCTCGATGGTATCGGAGCCCCAGACCAGCAGGATGCCCATCACCACCGCGCCAAATACCACGACGCCCGTGGGCAGTCCCAGCCATTCGGGCAGGGTGAAGCGGCCCATGAAGCTGGAATTGTAGAATTCCCAGAAGCCATCCACCACACTGCCGAAGAGCAGGCCCCCTGCCATGACGCCGGCCACAAAGAAGATACCGTCGAGATGGCCTGAGGCCGATGAGACCATCGAGGTGCCTGGACAGTAGCCGCCAATAATGATGCCAAAACCCAACAGCAAGCCGCCAAGCACACCGGGCCAGAAATAGGTGGGGGGAACAAAGATACGGTCATAATCCAGCCAGCCCATACCGGTGGTGAAGAAGATGAGCACCATAGCCACCAGCACCGAGGTGAACATGGTTTTGAAGACCGTCTGGTCTTTGAAGTAGAATTGGCCCACCAGCTTGTGCGCCAGCCCGAAACCGGCGATCTCGAGCGATGCGCCGAAGCCCATGCCGAAAAGCACGAACACGAGATAGCCAAGAGGTTTGCCTAAGATTGCAACAGGATCAAAAGGCGCCATAAATGCCTCCGGTGATAAGTTTCAGTAATCAGTAATCAGTGAACCGTCACCATGAGCGAGAGCTCACCACATAACGATGAAAAATAGAACGCAGATTTGCACAGATGCTTCGCAACGCTGATTTGCGCAGATGTTCGTCATGCTGAGCGACCGACGGGAGCGAAGCATCTAGCGAGCGAAGCGAGCGCCATGCCGTGGTTTTTGCGCTTCGCTAGATTCCTCGGTCGCTTCGCTCCCTCGGAATGACGTCGCGAGGCTCTATTTACGGAACAGATAGCAATCGATTAGAACCAGAGTTTCCTTACGAAGTAGGCCAGCAGGTAGCCTCCGGCGAAAAAGGCCAGCAGGAAGGCCCAGCTCCCCACCGAGAGGGTAGCCGCGCCGTTGAGACCTTGCCCCGAGGTGCAGCCTCGGGCCATGCGAGCACCAAAGCCCGCCAGCGTGCCCCCCAGAAAGGCGATGAGCCAACGGAAGCTGGCCTTGATTTCCGGGCCTTTGATGGTTTCGATGCTGAAACGGCCAAAAAACCAGGCAGAAAGAAAACCTCCCACCAAAACACCGATATCCAGCATGACGATGAAGGAGTCCAGAGGATTCTTCGCCCCGCCGCCATATTTGATGAGATAAGGGGTGCTGTTCACCCAGGCTGGAGCGACGATCTTGGCCAGCCAAATCGCAATGCGGTTGGCGCCGCCTGATGCGCCCAGGCCATCACCGGTAAAAAAGTACACCAGGAACAAGACCAGGCCCAGGAGCACGCCGGCGATAATGGCGTTGGTGTAAGGTTTGGGAGTGCGCTTGCGCTTCGGTTTCGGTTCGGTGGTGGTTGCTGCGGTCATAAACGGGTTCTCCTCTTGTTCAGAGACAGAGGTCGGAGGTCCGAAGTCAGTAGTCGGGGGTCCGAGGTCGGAGGCCTGGCCGAAGATGGCCGCCCCCAACCTCGGATTTTCAGGCAATCGTCGTGGCGTCGTGGCCGTTCTCCACTTCCACCTCCTCCCAGCCTGTGATCATCCCCTCGAGGGCCGCGGTGGGCGTGTGGCCCGTGGTAGCCAGATACATGTGCATGATCACGAAGGCGGCGAAGGTCCAGGCAATGAAGGTGTGGAAGGGCGCAAGATATTGCAGGCCACCCAGCGCATTGGAGAGGGTGGGCCACCGCTGCGCACCCCAGATGAGGATGCCGGTGAGAATCTGCAGGGGCAGCAGGATGTTGAGGATGACCAGGTAGGTGGCCTGCTGCAAGGGATTCATCTTATGCCGTTCATCCTTCTCAAAGGGATGGGGTTCGCCACGGAAGATGCCGCGTGCGTAATACATGGCTTGCTGAATGGCCTGATAGAAGAAGCCCTTGGGCTCAGGCAGGAACTGTTGAATCCGCTCTCCTGCCAGGAAATAGAAGAGGGCAAAGAAAGCGTTGAACAGCAGCAGGAAGCCCAGGACATTGTGCACCGGCACCATGGCACCAAAATCGACCCCGCCGAACATGTCAGGACGATGGATGACGATACCGGTGAGAATGAGCAGGATGATGGCGATGGCCTGGGTCCAATGCCACAACCGTTCGTAGAAGGTGTACATGTAAACCTTGCGAGTGCGACCATGATGGGTCGCCACACCATGGGCCGCGGCGTAGACCCGCAGGCCGCCGTGAATGAACACCCCCAAGAACACGCCAACCAGCATCAGGAAGCCCAACCAGTCCACCCACTTCACCCGGTCATGGCCGGGCAGATAGAGCCCTGCTTTGACCGTGCTGGGGCGGTAATAGAGCTCGCCATGTTCGCCCTGGATGAAATCGCCGGTGGGTTCCAGGCCCGCGCCGCTCACGAATTCGGGCATGACACCGCCAGGCGTGTAACGAGCCAACTTCAGCGGCTGGGAGACGCGCGACTTATCGCTGTGGCAGGCTTTGCAATCCCGCGTGGCGTATCCGCTCCCGGCCACGTTATGAGCAAGGGGAAGAGGCATAACCTCGCCATAAATGCGGGGGCTGTCCACCCCCAATGCTGTCAACTGCACTCGTACAGCATACTCTTTCTCCTCGCTGTCGATGCGCAATTCCTCCGCGCTCAGCTCGCCGTCGCCATTGGCGTCGAAGACCTGCATGATTTCGGGCCGGTATTCGCCCTGCTCGTCGAAATACGCCTTCTGCAAGTCGGCCTGCCGCACGGGCCGCGGGGGATCGCCGTAGACCCAATACCATGAGGTGATGAAGTTGTAGGGGAGCAGCCGGGACACGCCATCGGGATCCTGGTGGGGCAGGAGGATGGGATTATAGCCGTCGATGAGATTGTAAGGATTCTTGGGATTGCCGTCGCCCTCGACGCCTCGATAGGTCATGACGCCGCGGCCATCTTTGGTCAACACGGTCCAGTCATTTTGCTCGATGGCCGGGGCGTAGAGCTTGGGCACATGGCAGGCTTCACAACTGAGTTTGGAGCCGTGACGCGCCACGTAAGGCAGCCAGTTATGGGTGTCCTTATAATTATGGCAAGATTCACAGCGTTGCATGGTGGCAGCCACACCGCTCCCTACCTCTTGCTCCGTCACCGGCCCCCGGGCGAATTGATGGATGGGCCGTGCCAGATAGTCGGCGATATCGGGACGGCGAGGCTCGAATGTCAGGTAGTCAGGGCGCAATTCCTCGGGCGGCTCGTAATAAGCAGGATTGTTGATGGCGTAATGGCAATCGGTGCATTGCAGATTGCGCTCCAGATGCACATCCCAGGAACGGTTGAGAGTGCTCTTGCCCTTGATATTCAAGGCACTGTCGGAGATGCGCTGCCCCGATAAAATCTGACCGGTGCGCATGGTCACCCGGTCCCTTTCGTCCAGGTCCTTGTATGTCAGGGTCTTGGAGATCTCCGTTTGCACCTCGCCATGGCAGAGGCCACAATTTTTCGAACTGGCCGCCTTGACGAAGGTATTCTCATGTTTGACGTGACCTTCCCCATCGAACATATTCCGATTGTATTCGTAGCCCACGCCGTTCTCTTTGGGATGGACGATGCCCGTGCCCAGCAGGGTGGCCGTATTCGCCCAGGCAAACTCGCCCTTTCGCAATGCATGAATGCGGGCTTCGTTGTTGGGGTCGGACATGTGGCAGAGGAAGCAGTTCATCTCCACCACGCCCGACTGGTTCCAGTCCCACAGGTGGCTTTCGTTGGTTGCGGGATCGAAGCTTGTGGTTTCGGGGTCGCCCAGGGTCATGGGGATATCCTTAAGAGGCTGGCCGCTGCGGCTGGTCATGGCAGGCCCGCCGCCGGGATGATAGGGCCCGAAGATCTTCACCCAATCGGGCGTGCCCATGTCCTTGAGACGGTCGCCCGCGGGGCTAAGGTAGCGGTACATGATGGGGTCCCACTTGCCGAACAACCCCTGGCTGAAGTCCCAGGGGCGGCCCGAAGGGGCCTTACCCAGAGGATAGAGGTGTTCCCTGCCCTGCTGGCTGTGGAAACTGTGAGCATCGATGAGATCCGTCTCATGGCAGCCACCGCAGGTCTGCAAGGTAGACACGGGCCTTCCCGTATCCAGGACATTATTGCCATCCTCATCCAGCAGAAAGATGGGGGGATGTAAGGGGCCTTTCTGCGCCAATGCCGCGCCCTGAACCACGAATCCCACCAGGGCCGCCAACAAGGCCAGGATGAGGAACCGTTTGAAACCGAGTTGCATCATTGTAAGCCTCCCATGGTTGCGTTGGCGGTTTCAGAGGTTGCTTGGCGACTCCCGTAGATCATGGGATCGCCAGGATAGCCCAGGGCCTTCCAGTCCAGGCGGCCAGGCGAACCGTCGGGCGTGTGGCACTCGATGCATTGCAGCGCCTGGTCGGCGGGAGCCACCATGTGGGTGATAGGCCAATACATGGCCGTGCGAGCGAAGCCGTAATTACCGCTGTAAGGCAGGCCGAAGGCTTCGGCCCCATCTCGTAACGCTTTGTCCCAATCGAACTCGCTCCAATAGCCACCGGGCCCGTAGGTGTGAGGCGTCAGCAAGATATTGTATTTCTTGTCATAGGGCTGCGTGGCATGATGAATTTTGAAGGGGAAAATCTTGGCGTTGGGATCATTGATGTCGCCACCAGGCGGATTCAACACCAGCTCTTTGGAGGGATCGAAGCGGTCGCCAATGAGATAGCGGTCGCCCACTTTGCCGTTGTACCAGGCGTAATCGGGGATGACGTTACGTTTGTACACGAACCTGCCCTTGATCTTCAGGTAAACATGAGGGTTGTGGATGGGCAGGTCCTGCCCGGCCTGCGACCAATCCCAGAAGACCTTCGTCGCCTCTTTACGGGCAAAGGCGGGGATATGGCAGGTCTGGCAGGCGACCGTCTTGGTGTGCAGGTTGATGCGGTCGTCGGCATGGGGCCTCTCACTGTGGCAGTCGGTGCAATGGACCTGATTGGCGTCGTCCAGGCTGACGCTGATGGACCGACCCTTGAAGACATGGTCGCCTTTATAACGATGGCAATCGGTGCAGACCATGTTGTTCTTGCCCATGTGCACGTCCAGATCATCAGGCGGGTTGATCAGGGAATTATCCAGATCGCCGTGCTTCACTGCGTCGCCACCGCCGCCCCGGAAGTGGCACGCGCCGCAATTCAGGCGAGTAGGGTTCCCCACGTGCTTGGCCACATCCACCAGATTCACCGATTTGGCGGGCACGCCTGACTTGGCCTTCACATACAGGCCGGTGGTGTCATGACAGGCCAGACAATCGATATTCTCCTCGTTGGAGAAATCAAAAGTCTCATCCTTCCAGCCATAGCCCGCATGACAGGCGGTACACGCGGGCCAGTTGGGCTTGATGGTGATGCAGAAATTGTTGATCACATGGGCCTTGCCCGTGAGCACAGGGTCCTTCAAGCCCAAGACATTGTCATGGATGCCCGGCACCTCATCCCGCGAATACGTATGGGTCCAGGTGAAGTGATTGTTGTGCTTCATACCTTCCCCTGCCTCGGGATGGCATTCGAGGCAGGCTTTGGTCACATCCTGGCCCGTTTTGAAATCGGCGTTTTCAAAAAAGCCGCTGTGGTCCGCAGGAACAGGGTGCTTGGGCAAATGAGCCCGGGGGTTGTCGATCTGTCGCGATTGCACCCGCGGCACAGCCACCAGGGCAAGAGGAATAATAAAAATCGCCAGGGTGACTAAAACGCCTATGATCCAGTTCTTTTTTCCATAAAGCATAAGCTTTTCCTCATAAGAGTGAGAGAACGATATTTTGGAAAAATGAGCGCTTTTGCTAACGTGAGGCCAATATAAATTCAGGCCGTCCTTTGATGAGCGGGAAATGGGCGGGGGACAGGCACTAAGGATATAACCATACCAGTTCCAATGCTTCGAAGCGTCACTCAACTATAGTATATCATTTCCACACCCGATCATATGACATAGATCAGGATGACGCGTGGAGCAGGGCAACTGTCTTAATCGACAACACGAAGCCAATCAGACTACCCCAAGCGGGGTACGAAAAAATGGCGTAATCCAAAAAGGTATAGTACAATGAGATAGCCTCTGTTTTTAGACCTCTGTTTTCACATATCTCCCCCATGACCCCATATGTATCAGCCCCCCTCTGATTCTTCGGATTCTAATGGGCCTTCAGAGTCCTTACTGATACGGGCACGCTGTCTGGATGAAGAGGCCTGGCGGATTATCTTTGATCGGTATTACCCGCGGCTCTATGGTTTTGTTTCCCGCCGGGTTCATGATCCCTGTGTGGCAGAGGATTTAACCAATGAAGCGTTCGAACGGGCCGTGCGATCGATTCATCATTTTCGTTCCACGGATATCCAGAGTCTGGGGGGATGGCTAAAGCGCATCGCTCAGAATCTCATCTATGACTATTACCGCGATCAAGCTCATCGCCAGTGGGTGGATCCGCTGGAAGACCACCCCGAGGAAAGTGTTTTCATCTGGATTGCGGATGAGGGAGAACACGATCCATCTTATTATCTTCTTACCGAGGAATCCTATCGTTATCTGTACGAGGCGCTTCGCCATTTGACAGACGAACAGCAGAACGTGATTCTTTTGCGTTTTATCGATCAGCTGCGGATCTCTGAAGTCGCGAAGCGGATGAGGAAAAGTGAAGGGGCGATTAAGGCCTTGCAATTTCGGGCGCTGGCCGCGCTCCGCCGCGAGCTGCGCAAATTGGGGTATGAGGAGCGGGGATGAGGGGATGAGAGATATTCGATATTTGATATATGGTTGAAAAACGCCTCGCGGCCAGGATGGCGGACCGTGAAATGTCATGGGGGGAACGCAGATTTGCGCCGATGCTTCGCAGCGCAGATTTCCGCAGATGTTCGTCATGCTGAGCGACCGAAGGGAGCGAAGCATCTAGCGAGCGAAGCGAGCGCCATGCCGTGGTTTTTTGCGCTTCGCTAGATTCCTCGGTCGCTTCGCTCCCTCGGAATGACGTCGGAAGGCTCTACTGATTACTGATAACTGATCACTGATTACTCTATTTACAAAGCAGTCCGACGGCGGGCCACCCCGCGCCGATACCGACGAAAATGCCTCGCGGCCAGGGCGGCGTGACTCGTATTCCGTA
>JALWZT010000099.1 GCA_027002405.1 Anaerolineae bacterium
CCCCTGGGCCGGGCGTGGGCGTGGGTGTGGGGGTGACAATCGGAGGTGGGGTCGGGGTTGGGGCGATGTCCTCGCGACGTACCAAAACCCGATGGATGTAGTCATCAAAATCGTTGCTGGCGATGTAGAAATCGGAGCCGGGGTGATCGCCCCCACCGGGGAGACGGTCGCTAAAGGCCGCGTCAGAAAGGGTGAAGGTATGGGTGAGCCATTTCCCGGTATCGGTTTTGCGGACCGTGCCAGCCAGTTTTTCGGGCTCATCCACCGCGTCGTAGTAGAGGGACCAGGTATCGCGGCCCCGGTCCAGGTAGATGACCTCGATGGTCACCTGGGCATGCTGATTTTGATACATCCAGGCATTATCCACGTCGAAATACATGTTGGGATTGCCCGCTCGGATATCGGTACGACGGGTGTAACGGCCCTCCATGGCCGAGGTCACGTTCCATTCGGGCACGGTCTTGCCCCCAGGGACCTGATCATTTTGATATAACCAGAAGGAGAAGTTCCCTCGCGCGGGATAAAAGCTGAACTCGGTTTCTCGCAAGGCGACCCACACCGAGTCGGTGGTGTTCACGTCTGCGCCCAGGTAATGCTGGGCAAAGGTCAACCAGGGGGCCCGACCAGGGTCTGTGACCAAATCCCGAGAAAAAACGAAATAATCCGCATGAGCGGCCAGGCCCGCATACACGCACCACATGGTGATTTCCGCGCTCTGTTGGCCCGTGATGGGGTCCAGGCAGGTTTGCGTGGCATAGCTTTCCCAACCAATGGGCACCTGCTTCCACCAGGTGTAGATGGGGTCCCACGAACCGGCTTTGTAATAGGACTTGGCAGGATTATCCACCAGAGCAAAGTCCATGTCGGGTTTCAGGCCGTTATGTTTGAGCCCCATCCCCAGGGAGGCGGCATAATCGGTGAGGATGCGCCGTTGAGCCACAGAGCCGATCTGCGGGCCATTGGCAGGATGGAGCACATAGACGGGCGCGAATTGATAGAGCAAGGGGGTGTTCTGAAAGGCGGCCGCGAACATGTCCATGATATCCATGGACACCTCCACCCATCGTTCGGGGGTGAGGCCCGCGTCGTACATGCATTGAAAGTCGCTGGTATCGCTGGGTTTGGCTTCCCCAAAGATGCCCGTGCCGATCTCAATCCACGCGATGCGGGGGTCCTGGTCATAGCGTTGTGCAAAGGCCTGGATGAATTCTTCGTATTGCTTGAGATAATAATCATCCCAATAGCGAGGGATGGCCCATTGCATGCTATCGCACCGCACCACACTCTCCTCATGTTCCCAAATCATCCATGGGGGGATGGTGCTGCCCCCACAGCAGCGGCCATCATACACCGAAAAGCCGATGTTCGCGGCTTTGCCCAGGGCGGCCTGCTGGTCAAGCCATCTATCGACCACAGACCAATCGAAGACCTGATCCGCGATCTCGATATCCTCCCAGAAGAAAGTCATGTTGGCGCCGGTCAGGAAAGGGTAGTCCGCGGGGCTGGCATCCCCGCGGTCCAGAAAGATGTAGATGCCGGGATAGGGAGCGATGGCCCGTTCCGCGTCCTGGGACGCGAGGGGTTGAAAAGGATCCCGGCCCGGGGTGGGGCCTTGGGCCCGGGCATGGAAAACGCCCCAAAGCAGGATCGCTAAGAGCAGCGTGGCAAGGAGGGAAAAGCGAATCGATGTTTTATCCATAAGTTTGCAGAGTGTACTCCATTCTGGCTTTCAGGTCAAAAACGAATTTGAAGGTTTCCTCACATTCTGCAACTTACAAAAAGTTGTCGATCTTCATGCCATGTGCTATAGTACGGATCATTGGCGGGGGTTATTCTGTACCCTTTGGGAACCTCCCACCCCTCTCGCTTTCGTTATATTTTGTGCTCCTGTGAACATCAATCTTGTGAGGTCTTTACGACATGAGTCAAACCTTTACTGAGTTAGGACTGACCCCAGAATTGCTAGAAGGGATTGAAAGAGTCGGTTTGGAACGCCCCACCGCGCTTCAGACCGAAATCATCCCTCACATTCTCGCCGGTCGTGACATTCTCGCCGAAGCGCCCTCGGGCAGTGGGCGCACGACATCATATGCACTGCCCATTCTTCAAACCCTGGATGCCGAAACCCCGGGCGCCCAGGTGCTGGTTCTGGTCGGGGGCAGCGACAACGCCATCCGTGCCGGTGCCTTGTTCCAACAATTGAATCCCCACAAACAATTGCGAGTGGTTTCCCTTTACGCGGGGCGCTCCCTGAGTCGCGAGGCCGAACAGCTGGATGACACCGCGGCCATCATCATTGGCACCCCTCCTCGCATCCGAGAACATGTGAACCGTGAGGCCCTGAGTCTGGAACATATTCAGTTTGTGGTCATTGAGGATATTGATTATTTGCTTTCCCGCCGGCAGCAAGCGGTCATTGAGGAATTATTTGACCAAATGCCCGCAGGACGGCAGACCACCATGTTCGCGGCCAGGGTGGAAGAACCCTTGCAGGAATTTGCCGACGAACATCTCTTCGAGCCGGTGATGATTCAGCGGGAACCCATCGCCATCACGGTCCCGCTCATTCATCATCAGTACCAGGCCATCCCCTCCGGAGAAAAGAAGGATGCGTTGATCCGTTTGCTGGACGGGGAAAACATTTCTCGGGCTCTGATTTTCGCCAATCAACGGTCTACGGTGGAATCCATTGCGTTTAACCTCAATACTCGGGGCTATTTGAGTGCAGCCCTGCACCTGGGTATGGAAGAAAGCGCGCGTGAAGCCGCGCTGATGAAGTGGCAAGAGGGCTCCCTGGATTTCCTGGTCCTCACCGACGCCGTGGGGGAAGGGATTCGGATCGAGTCGCCCTATGTCATCAGCTATGACATCGCGCCCGATATCCAGAGCTATGCCGCTCGTTCGCGATTGGTGGAAGAAAACGGCGTACACTTCAGCCTGGTCCTGGGCCGGCATCGGGCCTTGCTCAACGAGATCGAAACCCTCCTGGGGCAACGCATCCGCGCGGTTCTTTCCCCCACCCGGGCCAGCATCGTAGCCCAAAAGGCCGAAGCATACAAAAAACGGATTAAAGCCATCATTTATCGAGAGCATCTCGAGCCCTACATGCTTCTGCTTCATGATCTGGCCCAGGAGGGGATTGACTGGTCCGAAATCGCCGCGGCCGCGGTGATCCTGAGCCAAAAACCCCAGGAAAATAGCCGGATTTTTGAGCGCCAGCGCCCTTCGGGCGGATATGAGCAACGCCGTTATACCCCGGGTGGCTCCTACCGTCCCTCTTCCCCTCGCCCGCAGCAGCGGGAACGGGTCTATGAAGAACGGGAAGTGGAAGATGGGTACGTACGGCTGATCATGGACGCGGGCTATGATATTGGCGTGCGACCCAAAGACATCGTGGGCGCCATCGCCAACGAAGCCAATGTTCCGGGTCGGGCCGTGGGCAATATCGACATCCGCGATCGCTACACCTACATCGAGGTCCAGGAAGAGTATGTGGACCGCATCCTCTCGCGAGTGCCTTCCACCCGGCTGCGTGGCCGCACCGTGACATTCCGCAAGGTGTAATCGCACACCTTTTTCTTAAGTGGAGGTCTCATCCCATGCGCCTCTCCCTTCGGAAACCCCCGGAAGATACGTGGGAAGTCCAAACATACCTTTGGCTGGAGAACATCAGTGACGAGCACCTGATGTTGCATCTCAAATCCGGGGATCTGCGCCTGGACAAAGGGCGTCGCTACCGCTTTCGCCCCGACATCCTGGAAGACCCCCACATTCAGGCTTTGCTCGATGCCCGAAAACTCGCCATTCGGGAAGCCTGATCACCCCACCCCCGCCATCTTCGTCCATAACTGCCCGTCGGGATCCTCCGGGCGGGCGGTTTTTTATGATTAGGATCAGGATTAGGATTAGGATTAGATTAGGATTGAGGTCGTCAGGACAACGTTGAGCGAGGCACCAACGAACGTCAAACGTAAAACGTGAAACGTCAGGTCATGACGCATGACGTTTGACGCTTGACGAAATCGGCTTCCCGCGCCAACGTGGCCGCGAGACGTTTTCCTCGGTATCGGCGCGGGGTGGCCCGCCGTCGGACTGCTTTGAAAATAGAGGACGCAGATGAACGCTGATAAAGGCAGATTCACGCAGATAAAATCAAAATAAAAAATCAATCTGCGCAAATCAGCGTTGCGAAGCATCTGCGCAAATCCGCGTTCCCTCCACCTGCTACCTGCCACTTGCTACCTGTCCCCTGCCCCTTGCCATCCCGGAAAACGATAATAACGCACCCGGACCTGGTTCCATGCGGCTTCTTCGACCAAACGGGCGTGGGCATCGAACCAGGCCGGGATGAGACCCTGGCGGTCGTAAAAAGCCGCTTCGCTTTCTATCAGCCACACGCCCCGGTACCCTTGGGTGATCTGGGCAAGGCGTTGGGGAACCAGGGAGGCGTCGGGTTCCCGGTTGGCGTAAGGGGCTTCGGCCCAGGGATAAGGGCCGGGATCATAGTAACGATAGGTGTGGTGGATGTAAGGCATCAGGAAAAGGGTCAGGTCCCCTTCCTGCCGTCGGGGTGCCACATAAGCCGCGGCCGCGCGCAGGTCCGGCTTGATGGGGGTGGTGATCTGACGCACGCCCTGGGTTATTTGAAAGCCCACCAGGATCATCAGGGCCAGGGTTGCGATCAAAGGTTGCTGGCGGGCCACCTGGAGCCCGCCCAGGCTCAACACCAAGATCAACGCGGGCAAGGTCCAGATAAGGTAGCGGTCGGTGAAGAGAGGGGTGAATAAGGTAATGAGATAAAGAAGCAGAGGGGGCAGCAGCCACCCACCGGATAGTCGCGCCAGCAGCCTGGGACGAAAGGGAGGGAGAAAGAACGCGCTGGCCGTTAAAAAGAAGGGCGCTGCCAGCCACCAGGGAGACGACCCAGGGATGCCTTGAATCTGCACCATCCATAAAATGGTCAGCATGCGCGGCAAAGGCACAAAAGGATGCCCGGTGCGAAAATGAACATCGGTGAGCAAGGTCCACTGCCATCCGATGAGAGGCACATAGGGCAGACCCAGGGCCAGGAACGCCAGAAGAGCCTGCCATCCACGCCGCCGCCATGCAGGCATCACCAAGACCCACAGGGCCTGAACGGGAAGTGCCAGCGCGGCCAGCACGTGGATGTAAAAGCTCAGGCTGGTCAGCAACCACCAGACCCCCCACCACCGTTTTCCTCTTCCTTCCATGGCCTGCTGAAAGCTCCAGAAGATGAGAAGCATCAGCGCCACCAACAAGGCATACATGCGGGCTTCCTGACTATACCACCCATGATAGGGGTTCACGGCCAACAGGGCCATGGCCAGGAGCCCACCCCGATATCCCAACAGTTTATGCCCCCATAAAAAGATCAAAGGGAGAGCCAGGGTCCCCCACCACACACTGGGGAAGCGCAGCGCGAATTCGCTATGCCCGGCCCCCTGCAGCCAGGGCCGCATGAGCAGATAGTAAAGCGGCCCGTTCTCTCCGGGACGGGTAAAACGGGCCAATACTTGCGGCCATGGGGCCAGGGAAAAACGCAACGTATCGACTTCATCCCGCCACAAGGATTGGGAGGTGAGCCCGGTCAGCCGCCAGGCCCACCCCACCCACACCATGAACCCCAGCAAAATTCGCTCACGAGCGCTCATGCCTGCAGATCATGCAAAAGTTCACGGGCGACCCGGCGACCGATTTCCACCGCGAAGTTGGTTCCTCGATCCCAAGGATAGACCTGGCTCATGCTGGCGAAGTAAAGGCCGGGAAGGGGCGTCCGTAATGGGGGAATGTTTTGGGAATGATGAACAGGGGGGATGGGTTGGGCGTATCGGGTGCGGAAAAGCCACACATCCTTCACCCAATCGAGGCGGAAGTCTGGGTTAAAGCGGCTGAGCGCGGGCAGGAAGATATCCGCCAGCTCTTCTTGCCTCATTTCGAAGTAAGGGTGATCGGGAGGAAGGTAGTCCCCCATGTAGATCAGGTGATCGCCGCCGTAGTGTTCGGGAGGGATGAAGTTGGTGTGTTCCACCATGGCCAGGTAGGGGAATCCAGCCTCCTTGGGCAGGTTGTGCCAATAGTAAGGAGTCAGGCGGTGTTTGAGGCTGGCGATCATGACCACCGCGCCCATGGATTTGAGGTTGCGGAGCTGAGCCGTGTAGGCTTCCGGCAGATCTGGGGTCATTTGGGCCATGGCCTGGGGGGAACTGGTGACGATGACCGCGTCGTATGGCTCGGTCCCGACCTCGGTGGTCACGGCCCAACGCCCTGATGCCTCATCCTGAGTTGGGCGGATTTGCTGAACCCGGGTGTTGTAGCGGATCGTCCCTCCCTGGCTTTCGATAACCGCGGCGAAACGGTCGAAGAAGGCCTGGAAGCCGCCCACAAAAGTGCCCAGACGGGTGGTTCGGGTTTTGAGTCGGGCCCAAAGCCAGGCCATATTCACCACGTCCAAATTCTCTTCCCCGAATTTGCCCACCAGCAACGGGCGCCACAACGCGCGATACACTCGTTCTCCCACCCATTTGCGCATCCACGCGTCCGCGGTGGTTTTTTCCAGCGGGCGCCACCAGGGGGTCAGGCGCAAATACAACCCGACCGCGCCAAAACGCACCACATCCCAGGGTGGAAAATGCTTCAGCGTAAATTTAGCGGCTTCGAGGATGGAATCCAGGGGTTGGAATTGACCGTTGATGTAGACCACCGTGTAAGGTCGGGGGAAGCGCACATCCTGACTCCACCCCAATTCGTCAATAAGCCCCAACATGTAGCGATCCGACTGGAACCAATGGTGATAGAACTTTTCCAGGCTCCAATCCCAATGAGGGGCTTTGAAACCCGAGGCGATACCGCCGGGCTGAGAAAGGGCTTCGTAAATCGTAACCCGATGCCCGGCTGAGGTCAGGTCATAAGCGGCAGAAAGGCCGGCCATGCCGGCACCAACAATAGCGATGTGTGTCATGCTTCTATTGTACCCGGTGTTTCCCCAGTTCCGTAAATGGGATCAGGATTAGGGTTGAGGATTGTCAGGCCGAGGTCAGGCGCGAGCACGAGTCATCAGTGATCAGTGATCAGTCATCAGTCATCAGTAATCAGTGTTCAGTTCAGTAGCTCCGAGCAGAAGAAACAGCGCCCCGGCGGGGCCAGTCGGAATCATCGGGCGCGGTTCCTCAGCACCCGAGGCTGAACGAGGCTGTTGGCAAACCTCAAGCAGGTTGCCGAGCAATCCGATAGGAGCGGTGATCCGGCCGATTGCCCCCACCCCTGCCCCTCCCCCGCCAGCGGGGGAGGGGTGATCGCCCGGAACGGAGGGGCTACGTAAGACTCATCTCCTCCTGCAGAAGCGGTCGAGAGGAGGTATCC
>JALWZT010000100.1 GCA_027002405.1 Anaerolineae bacterium
CCCTACGGCCGCGCCTACGTCCACCCCCGCCTTCCCCGCCGCAACCCTCACCATCACCCAGCCTCAGCCCGGGGATGTGCTGGATATCACCCGGCCGGTCCTGGTGGCGGGCGAAGGGGAGGGCCTTTTCGAAGGCACGCTGGTGGTCCAGGTTCTAGACGCCAAACGCCATCCTTTGGTTGAAGTCCCGCTCACCCTGGAAGGGGAAGAGGTGGGCGTGGGGGGCCATGGCACCTGGTCCATTTCGCTGGACCTTTCCCAGGCCCCCGCGGGCACGAAGGGCTGGATTGTGGCGTTCAGCACGAGCCCCAAGGATGGCAGCCGGGTCGCCGAAGCTCAGGTCGAGGTCATCTTTGGTTCCCGGTGAGCTTCCGATACTGTTGGTTTACTGCGCGAGTACGCCGAATAAATTCAGGTCTGAGGGCGTTCCGCCGCATGTCCCCCTTCGGGGACATGTTTTTCGCCCGGTTGGGCCTGTCTGCGCAGGCAGACAGGCAGACAGGCGGCCAAAGGCCCCTAGAACCTGTTATGAACTTATCGCCAGTTTCACGCGATTTTGTGGATGGCGGACGTTTCAATTCGCCACGGATGACGCTGATGCGACGGATCGACACGGATTTTTTGGGAAAAAGCATGGTATCTGTTTGAAAAATCCGCGAAAATCTGCTTTATCCGCGTTATCCGCGGCCAATTCCAACCTCCGATGCGGCGATCCTGAGCTTTGAGAAAAGCAAAGTGCATAACAGCCTCTAGCCCCGTCTTCGAGTCGGCGGGGCAAAGGCGCCCAGCAACCGGCTTGAGGTTTGCCAACAGGTTCACCTTCCTCTTGGGCTACGAGGATGGCAACAGGCCTTGCTCCCGTAGCCAGGCTTCGGTGCGACGCATGCCTTCTTCGAAATCCACCCGGGGTTCCCAGCCCAGCACCTCCCGGGCCCGGGCATTGCTGAAGCTGTTATGGCTCCGAAAGGTCTTGATCACTTCCCGGTTGATGCTGGAGCGCTTCCCGGTGAGCTTGCTCATCCCTTCCTTGAACAGCGCGTAGGCATACGCCAAAGGATATGGCACGGAGGGGAAATCGGTCACCCCCACCATACGACCGTACGCCATAAAGAATTCTCGCCAGGGCACAGGCCCGCCATCGGTGATGTTCAGAGCCTGCCCCACCGCTTCATCCACCTTCGCGCATAGGACCAATGCGTCGATAAGGTTATCGATATAAATGGGCTTGAAAAAATGGCGCCCGCCATCGACAAGGATCACCTTCCCGTTTTTCACCGCGTCCAGTACTCGCAGGGTAAATTGGGGAGAGCCGGGGCCATAGACCTGGGAGGGCCGGGGAACCACCACGGGTAATCCCCGGGCATGGGCTGCAAACACCACCTCCTCGGCTGCGACCTTGGAATCATGATACACCCGTCCTGTTTTGCGGGTGGGGGTGGATTCATCGATGTGTAAACGTTGGGGTGACCCATACACCGCGCAGGAGCTGATATGGATGAATCGGTCCACCCCTTGGGCCAGGGCTGCCTCCACCATGTGCCGGGTGCCTTCTACATTCACGGCCCACACCGCGTCGCGGTCCCCTTGTTCATCGGCCCAGGCTGCGGCATGAAACACTAACGCCATGTCCTGCATGGCCCGTTGCACTGCCTGGGGGTCTGTGATATCCCCCTGGACAATCTCCACGCCCAGCGCGGCCAGGGGCGCGGCCTTGGCCGGGGAGCGCACCAGGGCCCGCACGTGCACGCCTTCTTCCAGTTGCAGTCTGCGGGCGAGATGCCCGCCGATGAAGCCGGTGGCGCCGGTGACCAGCGCTCTTTTGCCTCGGATGTCCATGGTTTTTTCTATACTCATCTGGAGTCTGGCGAAACTTATTTCGGTCGCTTTTCACGCCATTTTTCGACACAAATTAAACGAATTTGGCGAATTTTTTAGTAGCTATACACGTACCCTCTCATAACAAGGCAAAAACCACTAAGGACACTAAGGACACTAAGGCACAAAGGAAAAAATAAAAAATTTTCTTCGTGTCTTTGTGGCTTTGTGCCTTCGTGGTAAAAACGTCTTGCAGAAGGAGCTGTATAGTTACCAAACTTTTTTCATAACGATGGCCGCCCTCCGAGCAAATTCTTCTCCCACAGGTCACCCAGTCCATAGTCCTCCAGCCAGGAGGCCATTTCATCCGCTGCAAGACGGCGGAATATGGTTTTCCCTTGCAGGCGATCGACGACTAAAATGTCTTCGGGTTGGAATTGGTTGACCAATGTGACGGACTGGGTTGCCAGGATGACTTGCGTATGCTGAGAAACGCTCCGCACCATCTCGGCCAGCAACGCGATGGCATAAGGGTGGAGGCCCAGTTCAGGTTCATCCAATACAATGGTGTCGGGGAGACGTTCCGGTGGCTGCAAAAAGAGGGTGGTCAGACAGATAAAGCGCAGTGTACCATCGGAAAGCGCATGAGGTCCAAAGAGCATATCTGACCCGCGCTCTTGCCATTCCAGGCGTATTTTTTCGGGGTTAAAGGGCGAAGGGCGCAACACGAAGTCGCCGAAGAAGGGGGCAGCCAGGCGGATGGTTTCCACGATGGTACGGTAGTAGTCTTCTTGCGTTTCTCGCAACATGTACAGGTAGGCAGCCAGGTTGGAAGCATCTGGGCGCAAGAAGAGATTGTCGTGGAGATCGCCGGTTTGCTTGACCTTGGCCGACTCGCTGGTGTCGTGGAAATGATATACATGCCAGGAGTTCAGTGCGGTATAGACATGACGGGCAACCCCATCCCTGCGTTTCCACTCGGCCAGCAGAGTCTCATTGTGCACCTGAGCGGCACGCAGGCTTTCATAGAGCCGGTCGTACTCATTACGGTTGTGGAAATAGACTGCCTCTTCCGCAAAAACCAGCAGATCCTCTGCGGTGGGAACCAGACTGCATTCATAGCCGTTGGCCAGACCGCCTGGTCGGACGAACCAGAAGGCCATGTCCAGGCGCTCGGTGGTCTTGCGACCATAGTGTAAGATCTGGTCGGCGCCACCGGCCTGAGCCACAAAGGTTTGCATCCCCTGATTCACCGCGCGGCTCATGAACTGAAACAGGCTGATGAAATTGGACTTGCCCGCCCCGTTGGCTCCGATGAGCACATTCACCGGACGGAGTTCGATATCAGCCTCATTAATGGATTTATAGCCTCTCAAAAGAATGCGCTCTAACATGGCCTCTATACACTCTGCGTGATGACGATGGTCAGTTTGCCACCACCCTTCAAAATGAATCCGGTTGGCCCCGCAGGGGGCACTGTTCTTTAGCCGGGAGAATTATCCCGGCACTGGCTTCTTGTTTTTCAGAGTTGTGTATCACACATTCTACATCCTGTCAAATCGCATATCCTCAAAATCCTCTAACCTTCTTTCACTCCTGTTCGCGGCCGTTCAGGGGCTTAATAACGATCATACCCTTCCTGCGCGCGGCGGATGCGCTCCCTATCCAGCCACACCGAGGGCAGGGTCAGGACCTGGCTTTCTCTGACGATAACGCCGCCAGAGAGGTAATGATAGGTGATTTTGCGAGGAGAAACACCGTATTCTGTTCGCAGGTCCTCTATCAAGTCTTTGATCTGCTCGGCAATCATGGAGGGGGGCCAGGGGCGATAAACCATCCCGTTGACAGGGCAGGCCCATTGTTTCTCGCAGAGGCAATGGACCTCAATACCGTGGTCGGTGAGTTCGATGTGGCGCACGGCCAACTCTTTGCGGGCCGAACGCATGACAAAAGCCACAATCTGGGGCGTGTCCTCGTCGACTTCGATGTGGATATGGGACACTTTGGGCTTGTCGCGACGAGCCGCGGGGGAGCGACGACGTTTCTTTCCGCGAGAGGTGCCGCGCGCGGCCGAGGTAGAGCCCCGGCGAGAGGAAGCGGGGCGGCTCGGCGCGGGCGGGGGAGCAGGCTTGGGTTCGGGCTCGGGCTCGGGTTTTGATTCGATTTCGGCCGGCGGTTGCAATTCCAATGTGATCTGGGTCAGGTCCACGGGCTCCCCGTTGTTCGCATGGCACAGGCCCTGATGCGCCCGACAGGTCCCACGGCCGCATTCGGGACAACGGATGAGGCTGGCCCGGCAAACGGGCTGATGACAAACCGCGCAGCTCAGGATTTGATCGGCGCACAGTTTGCAGTACACGCGCTTGCAATCAATGCATTGGGGGGCCAGGCAGCTTTCGTGGGCCAGATGTCCCCCCGTACAGAGATAAAGCCTACCCCCCGGTTTGCCACACACATCGCACGTCAGTGGGTCCAGGCGATGCACCAATGGATTCCACACCGCGTAGCGGGTGATGGAGGCCGTGCGATTGCTAATCACGATGGGCGCAAAGATTTTGGGAACTTCCAGCAGAAGCACATTGATGAGTTCGATATCGACTTGCAGGTGGTAACGGGTCATCGCTTCATGCAACTTATGTTCTCGCTCCGCCTGCAACGCCGCCAGCTTTTCGTCGAAACTCCGAACCCGCTCCTCATCCCCTTGCGCCCGCTGCCGTCGGGTCTGAAGATCTTGGGCCAGCGCGTCGTAATACCCTTCGATACGAGCGATATCCAGTTCCAGGAAGCGCTGCAAGCGGGCAGTCATGCGATCCACCCGGTCGTGGATCGTCTCCTGCACCGCTTCCTGGGCCCGTTCCAACAGGCCGCGGAACACCTCCGCCGCGAAGGGGGTCTCGGCCTTCAGCCAACGGGGCTGGGCCACCAGTTTGGATCGGAAAATGCTGGTCTCTTCGTAGGATTCCAGAGCCTGGAGCAGGTCCGGCTCCTGCACCGCGTAGCCCCCTTGCACGTCCATCACCACCGACCGGATCTCCTCCTCCTTTTCGTCGCTCTCGTAGGTGATTTTGAAATTGAAACGGAGATAGTGGTGCTTGGCGGTGATGTCGCTCTTTTTGCCCGGTTGGATGCGGGCATTGACCACTGTGAAGGCATCTGGCGCCATCTCCGCGATGCCTCGTTTCCCTAAACGCACCTGATTGAGATAGCCACGGGCATTGGCCGTTTCCTCCACCATCTTTTCCACAATGGCATCCACCAGGGGATGATTCACGGTGAGGTGGATGGCGTCCTCCGCAGCCCCATCGAAGGTGAAACGCAGATAGGGCTCCACCCCCAGGGACGCGGCCAATTCATCGGGCATCAATGCTTCGTACACGCCGAAATCAGGAGGCGTGACGATGCTCCCCTTCTGTTCCAGGAAATCGGTGACGAAGCGGGCCAGATCGAATTGCTGCCGTTGCTGGTTGCTCATTCTGTGCTGAAGTCCTCCCCGAACAGGGCTTCGTCATAGGCTTTCACCCGTTGATATTCGGCCCGGGCCTTGACCAGCGCCTCGCCCAGCTCGTCCATGCCTCGGGCAAAGGCCTCTTCGTCTGGCGCCTGCGCCCAAATGTCGAGAACGATCTCCTCGAAATCCCGTTCATCCGCGAGCTGTCCCAGGATCATCTCCATTTCGCCGATGACCAGCTCGAACATGTTCAATTTGCGGTCGAGGATGTCCAGCACGAATTCCTCGATGGTGCCTCGGGCCGTGAGATTGAAGATATCCACCGGCTGTTCCTGCCCGATGCGGTGAATGCGCCCCACCCGCTGCTCGATGCGTTGAGGATTCCAGGGCAGGTCGAAATTGACCATGACCCGACAGAATTGGAGGTTGCGCCCTTCCCCCGCGGCCTCGGTGGAAAGAAGGATGGGCAGTTCCTCCTGGAAGGCACGAATGGCCCGGTCTTTGGCCTCGCGACTGAGGCCACCATGATAGAGGGCGTAGGGGAATCCCCAGGCCTGCAATTGTTCTTCCAGCATGGCCAGGGTGGCCCGGAATTGGGTGAAGACGATGACCTTTTTATGGGGATCCCCTGCCTTGGCCTGGGCCGCCAGGACCTTGCGCAGGGCATCGGCCTTGGCCGAGCGCTGGATGGCCGCGGCTTCATGGGCCAGTTGCTGTAAATCCTGTTGATATGCTGCCAGGTCCGAGGCGTTGGCCAGCTTGAGCAGGGTGGAATGGGTGGCCGCGGCGCTGCTGCTGGCCTCGCGCAGCAACATGCGCAGGCCAAAGCGATGACGGCCGGCCAGCTCGGGGTTCGCCATGATGCGCCGACTCAGGGCCGCGATATGCTCGACCAGGGCTTGTTCTTCGGGGTAGAGGGTGATTTTGACGGTGTGGGCGCGGCGAGGGGGCAGTTTCAGACTGATCTGACTGCGGGTGTGCCGCACCATGACGTCGCTGAGGAGCGCGCGCAAAACCCCACGGTTTTTGGGCAGCCTGGGGTCGCCCCGCACCACAAATTGACGGCTGAACTCTTTAGGGCTTTTGAGCTGACCCGGCTTGAGCACCGTCACCAGGTTGTAGAGTTCGCTGAGACGATTCTGCACAGGGGTGGCGGTGAGTAGCAGGATGTAGCGCTTTTGCAATTTGTTCACCAGCTTCCAACTGGCCGAGGATCGATTTTTGAGATGATGGGCCTCATCCACGATGACCATGTCGTAGGGGATGCCCGTAATGACCCGGCGGTGTTTGGCCAGGCGGGCCGTGGCCAGCGACGCGATGACTCGGGGGAATTTCTCCCAGGCATGGACGCCCTGGCTGCGAAAGAGGGGATCGTTGCTGGTGATGAAGTCGGTGAGATCGAACTTGGCGGCCAGTTCCTCCCGCCATTGCTCCACCAGCCCTGGCGGGGTGAGGATGAGAACCCGGTCCACCATGCCACGCAGCATATATTCCTTCAGCACCAGGCCCGCCTCGATGGTCTTTCCCAACCCCACTTCGTCGCTGAGAAGCCCCCGGCCTCGGAAACGACGGAGCACCGTGCGGGCGGCCCGCACCTGATACTCGAAGGGGGTGAAATTCACCGCGTCCAGCACCAGCAATTCGTCGAACCCGGCCACCAATTGCAGTTGGTAGGCCATGAGCTTGAGGTGATAATCCCGCAGGCCTTGCCACTCCCCCCGGATGGCGGGCTCCAGTTCCTTTGTCGCGTTTTCATCGAAATGGAAGTGCGTGGTAATAGTGGGTACTGTATCAATCATCACATCATTATAACATAAAACCCCAGAAATGCCCTCAGTGCTTTTCCCTCAATGCATTCAGCGAGCTCTTAAGCGAGCGTCCAGAAATAACGTCCCTTTTTTGCCGCAACACTTGCCGAGTAAACTCGTGCCTATGGAGGCGCAGGCCCCCTCCTTTGATTCCTCCCCCACTCCGGGGAGGGTGCTTAGAAAAGTAGGACGATTTGAGGTAAAATAAGAGAAATCTTGTGATAAACAGAGAGGGAACGATGTTAAGAGCAAATTATGTTCAAGAACCAACCGACACAGACCGCCTGGTCTTTG
>JALWZT010000101.1 GCA_027002405.1 Anaerolineae bacterium
GACTCCCACTGCCGCCGTCTGATATTCTTCCGTGGTATGGCTTTGTTCAGACATATTATCTACCTCCTGCCTGAATTATACCTCAATTCTCTCTCAAACCCCCTCCAATAAGGGGCGGAAAATAGGTGATCAGTTATCAGTAATCAGTGTTCAGTGTTCAGTAGCGCCGAGGCTAGAAACAGCGCCCCTGGGGGCTAGCCGGAATTATCCGGCGCCGTTTTATAGCCCGGCGACTTCATCGCCGGGCGGGCTGGCGTGGCAGATGCCACTTCGGTCAGCTAGACAACGCCAAGAAATAGGGCCACGAAAAAGGCGACAACGAAACGTCATTCCGAGGGAGCGAAGCGACCGAGGCATGTCCTGAGCCTGTCCTGAACGAAGTGAAGGACCTCGTCGAAGGAAATCTAGCGAAGCGCAAAAACCACGGCATGGCGCTCGCTTCGCTCGCTAGATGCCCTTCGGTTCCTCAGGGCAGGCTTCGCTCCCTCCGGTCGCTCAGCATGACGAACATCTGCGTCAATCTGCGTTGCGAAGCATCGGCGTAAATCAGCGTTCTCATCTTCCTGGGAACGCCTGCAACGACAACCCCGATTTTAGCACATCTCGGGATGAGCGGGAACTCGGGCCATGAAGCAAAGTGAGCTTATTAGTCTTTTTACCCCCCATTTACACATTTTTTACAAATTGTGAGGACAATGGGGATAAAGGCGTGGTTCGCTTTGGGTGATTGAGCACGCGACAAAAGCTGCCAGGCCTTTTTCAGCAGGATAGCCGATATCCAGTATCCAATATCCAAAAGGAGCCTACTATGTTAAAAAGACATCACCTCCTTAGCGCGTTCTCCCTCCTTCTGCTCCTCTCCCTGGTGCTGGCCCCCTCGTGGGTTCTGGCCCGGGGCCAAGGGGTGCATCCCCCCATCGCTCAACAAACAAACCGCCCCCCTTCTGCCGGGACCTTTGCCCCTGGACGCGTTCTGGTGCGTTTCCAGCCCGATGTCAACCCCCAAAACCTGAATGAACTCCTCATCGAAGAAAACCTCACCCCCCTTGAGACGATCCAACCGCTGGGGGTGCATCTCATGGCCGTCACGCCGGGCCAGGAATGGGCCACCGTCCAGCGTTTGAACCAGGACAATCGGGTGGCTTATGCGGAATTGGATTGGCTATTTCAGGTGGATCGGGTTCCCAACGATACTTACTACGCGTCGTACCAATGGAATATGCGCAAAATCGGCATGGAAAGCGCGTGGGACCTCACCACCGGCTCCAGCTCGGTGACCGTCGCGGTGCTGGATACCGGGGTTGACCTCACCCATCCCGACCTGGTCTCCAACATTACCAGCGGATACGATTTTGCCAACAACGATGCGGATCCTTCCGATGATGAAGGCCATGGCACCCATGTGGCTGGCATCATCGCCGCGGTCGGGAACAACGGTCAGGGTGTCGCGGGCGTGGCCTGGAACACCCAGATCATGCCCGTCAAAGTGCTTGGGAGCGATGGTTCGGGTTATTCAAGCGACATCGCCCAGGGCATGACTTGGGCCGTAGATCACGGTGCGGATATCCTTAATCTCAGCCTGGGTTCCGAGTCCAGCTCCGCGACCATGCAGGATGCTGTCAACTACGCGGCAAACGCCGGGGTTTTGGTGGTGGCTTCGGCCGGGAATTCCTACAACGACGGCAATCCCGTCATCTACCCCGCGGCTTACGACCATGTGCTGGCTGTGGGAGCCAGTGGAGATAAGGATGAACGGGCCGATTATTCAGAAACCGGCTTCTTCGTCGATGTGGTGGCGCCGGGCGGCAATCCCAGCGGCAATACCGATAGCAATCCCGATCATTGGATCCTCAGCACCTATTGGCGAGGGAGCGGGTCCAGCTACGCGCAGGTGGCAGGCACTTCCCAGGCTGCACCTCACGTAGCCGGTTTGGCCGCGCTGATGCTGGCCCTGAACCCCTCTCTCAGCAGCGAACAGGTGGAATCCATCATCGAAAACACCGCGGTGGACCTGGGAACATCAGGACGGGATGACGAGTTCGGTTACGGGCGCATCGATGCCGCGGCCGCCCTGGCCCAAGCGCAACCCACCACGCCCACTGCTACCCCCACACCCACATGGAC
>JALWZT010000102.1 GCA_027002405.1 Anaerolineae bacterium
CCTCCACCTCCACCCCCGGCAAAACCATCGCCAAAAACAAGACCCCCATCCCCGAAACCAAAACCTCCTACTCCCGAACCTCCCCAGGAGGACGTTCCGCCCCCGCCTCCTCCTCCGGCAGAGGACGCTTCCTCTTGATCCACGACGCCTCGATACCCTATCGGGGCTTTTCTGTTCCGAAAATAGGATCAGGATTAGGATTGAGGATTGTTAGGCCGAGGTTAGGCGCGAGTAGGAGTAATCAGTTATCAGTAATCAGTAATCAGTAATCAGTGTTCAGTTGATTCTGTGTCCTCTGCGTCCTCTGCGGTAAGTACCCTTTCCGTAGGGGGTCAGGAATCAGTCATCCAGTGTTCAGTGTTCAGTAGCTCCGAGCAGAAGAAACAGCGCTGCGGGGCTAGCCGGAATTATCCGGCGCCGTTTCATAGCCCGGCGACTTCATCGCCGGGCGGGCGTGGTGGACGCCCCTTCGCTCGGCTAAACCACGCCAAATGTCTGAGACGCACACCGTGACCACTTGCCACGTGCCACCTGCAAACCTGCAGACTGCGTCCCCATTTTCCTCCGTATCGGCGAACAGTCGTTCGTGGCGCCTGCTAACCATGCCCGGACGTGGTGAGGTTGATAATCATCACACGCTTGCCCCCCTCTGCTCATTGTGATAAAATATACACACCGCTCCCTTTCATATGCGTGATGCCCAAGGAACGTTTTGAGCCAACACCAGACCCAGGGGAGCCGGGGCATGTCCTGGTGGATGCGATAGCCCCCGATTGGCAAGGCTGAAGCCAGGCGGAGGCTCCCACCTGTTTCATAACAGGTTCAAAGTCGCCTGGGCACACGGTATGAAGGGGGGCCTCAGGTCTTTTGCCATGATTCTCATGGACGCCGCCACCGCGCGGCGTTTTTTGCATGCCGATCCGTGAAGAAAAAAAGATTAAAGACTAAAGATTACAATGAACTATGCCAAAACTCCTAAAGGGTCACCCCTATGGCTCGTAAAGAGAACATCATTTACGTCATCGGGCATCGCAACCCCGATACCGATTCCATCGCCTCGGCCATGGGCTACGCCTGGTTCCTGGGGGAAACCCTGGAGGGGATGGAGGTGATCCCGGCCCGGGCCGGGCAGTTGAACCCCCAAACCACCTGGGTATTGCAACGGCTGAATCTGAACCCGCCTCTGCTGCTCACCGATGCTTCCCCCCGGTTCGAAAGTATCGCCCATCGTTTCAACACCACGACCCCGGATGAACCCCTGCGGGAAGCCTGGAGCATCGTCACCCGCACCGGCGGTGTCGCGCCCGTCATCAACCCCGATGGCACCCCTTTTGGGCTTATTACCGGGCTGAGCCTCTTCAACTGGTTGGGCGAACTCCTGGGCCCCCACGCGCACAGGGCCGAGATGCCCATCGCGGCCCTGTTGGATGAGCCCGCCCGCGCGGCCTGCGACACCGGCGTGCCCAAATTCCAGGCCAGCACCCGCATCAAAGATGTGCTTCCTCGCATCCTGCGGGAGGAACGCACCGAGTTTTGGGTGGTGGATAAGCACGGCAGTTATGTGGGGATTTGTCGGCAACGAGAGGCCCTGCACCCGCCACGCATCAAAGTCGTGCTCGTGGACCACAACGAACCGGATCAGGCTCTGGGGTCCCTGGACGAAGCGGACCTGATCGAAGTCCTGGACCATCATCGCCTGGGCAACGCGCCCACCCGCACCCCCATCAAGTTCACGGTGGACCCGGTGGGCAGCACCAGCACCCTGGTTTCGGAACGGATCGATGACGCGGGCCTGAGCGCACCGCCCGCGCTGGCCGGGCTGCTTTTGGCCGGGCTGATCTCCGACACCCTGGCTCTGAGCTCCCCCACCACCACCGACCGAGACCGCAAGGCCGCCAAACGCCTGAGTCGCTGGGCCTTCATTGGTGGTTCGCCCCTGGCCGGCGAGAACTTCGATTCCTACGCCCAGGCCATCCTGCACGCGGGGGCCGGGCTTGCTTCCCGCAGCCCCGAGGAAATCGTCCATGCCGACTTCAAACAATACGAAGCCGCAGGGCGCCGCTTCGGCATCTCACAGGTGGAGGTCGCGGGTTTCCATCAATTGCCCAAATACCTGGACGCGCTCAAAACCGCCCTCCTGGGCTTGAAAAAAGAAAACAACCTGGACTTCGCCATGCTCATGGTCACCGATGTGGTCTCCGGCTCCAGCCGGTTGATCCTCACCGAGGATGTCCCCGCGTTGGAACTGTTGCCATTCAATCGGGCACCGGATGGCACCCTCATCGCCAAAGATGTGGTGTCCCGCAAAAAGCAACTGCTTCCCCTGGTGCTGGGCGCCCTGGAGGCCTGAGTGTGCTGAAAACGCCGAGGAAATCATCATGCTGACCCGCCTTCATCAATACGCGGACGCGATGCTGGAAAGCACCTGGCTGCTGGCATTGATCGTCGCGCCCTTGTTCTTCAATGTCTACTCCCAGCGGGTTTTCGAGCCCGATAAAATCAGCCTGGTGCGCACCCTGGCCCTGTTCGCCCTCATCGCGGGCACGGTCAAAGGGTTTGAGCTGTGGGGCCAAAAAGACCAGAATGAAGACGCCGCGAAGGACCCCTGGTGGCGGCGACCCCTGGTAGGGCCGGTCCTGGCCCTGGCTGCCGCCTATCTCCTCAGCACCCTGCTTTCGGTGACGCCCTGGCAAAGCTTTTGGGGGTCCTACCAGCGCTTGCAAGGGACCTTCACCATGTTCAGTTACCTCATCTTCTTCTTTGGGGTATGGGGAGCCCTTCGACACGAAGCCCAGTGGCGACGTTTGCAATACACCATCATCCTGGTCAGCCTCCCCATCGCCCTTTATGGCATCATCCAGCATTACCGCCTGGACCCCCTGCCCTGGGGCGGCGATACGGTGGAACGGGTGGCCGGGAACCTGGGGAATGCCATCTTCCTGGCCGCGTATCTCATCATGGCCGTGCCCCTCACCCTGGAACGCCTGATCACCGCCACCCGGCGCATGCTTCTGGAAGAACAAGGCTCGACCAGCGACGCGCTCACCGCGGGCGCCATGCTTTTTGTGCTGGCCGTTCAGCTCATCGCCATCCTCTTTACCCAAAGCCGCGGCCCCTGGATCGGCCTGGCCATGGGGTTGTATATCTTCGGCCTCCTGGTGCTCACCAGTTTGCGCCAACAAGCCGGAGGGGCCCGCACCTTGCACGGCAAAGAATTGCTGATGGGCATGGGCATGGGGCTTTTGGGCCTGGGAGCCTTGGGGTTGGGCCTGGCCGCGTTTGTGAAGAGTTCGGGCTTCGTGGCGGCCCTGGCCTTGTTGGCCGGCCTGGTCATTGCCCTGGCTTTCTACCTGGTGCCTCTCTTCCGGCGCCAGGGCTGGCGCTGGCTGTGGCTCAGCTTCATCACCCAATCCTTTATCGTGGCCGCGCTGGTGGTGACCCTGAACATCTCCCCCGGCCTGCTCCCCGGCTTCCAGCGCATCCCCTATGTGGGACGTTTGAGCCAGCTCATGGACTTCGAGCATGGCACGGGCCGGGTCCGGGTGCTCATCTGGCAAGGGGTGGTGGACATGATGTTCCGTCCCCACGAGCCCCTCACCTTTCCCGATGGGCATCAGGACCCCTTCCATGCGGTGCGCCTTCTCGTCGGTTACGGGCCCGAATCCATGTGGGTGGCTTACAACCGCTTCTATCGACCCGAACTGGGGGGATTGGAACGCCGCAATGCCTCCCCCGACCGTTCCCACAACGAAACCTTCGACAGCCTGGTCAATACCGGGATTTTGGGCTTTTTGGCCTACTTTGCCCTCTTCCTCAGCATCTTCTATTACGCGCTCAAATGGTTGGGGCTCATTGCGGATCGACTAAGTCGCTATCTTTTCTTTATTCTGGGGATCGCGGGCGCGGTCATCGGTGCGCTCATCCCCTGGCTTTTGGGGGTGCCCGAATTTTTGGGTGTGGGGTTGCCCTTGGGATTTATCGTGGGGATCTTGCTTTACATCACCTATGCGGCCTTTCACGGTTCCGAAGCCATCGCAGTGTTGGAGCGTCGGCACCTGCTCCTCATTGCCATTCTGGCCACCCTGGTGGCCCATTTTATGGAGATTCACTTCGGCATCGCTATTGTGGCCACCCGCACCTACGCCTTCGTGCTCATGGCGGCCCTGGTCGTGTTGGGCGAAAACCGCTTGCAAACCCAACCCCTCACAACTCCGGCCCCGGTCCCGGCCCCATCCCCCAAAAGGAGCAGCCGCCGCAAAGGCCGTAAACATCGGGAACCGCATCCATCCCAAACCAGGACGGAGCGGGGGCGTGCCCTCCCCCTTTGGCGAACCCTCCTGCCCTACGCGCTGATCACGGCCGCGATCCTGATGGTTCTGGATTGGGACTACGTGTCGGGCCAGGTCAAAACCCCTTCCCCCCTCACCACCTTTTTCAAATCGTGGTTCGTGCACAAAGGTCCCGGTGGCGCTTTGGTCTCGGGCTCTGGGGTCTTCACCCTGGTGCTTTTTACCCTGGTGGTGGCCGTGGTCCTGGCCCTGGGCGAAACCTGGCGCCCTCAGAAACCCGGCCGCGAAGCCCTTTCAGGGGTTCTCGGGTTCCTGGCGGTGGCGCTCAGCATCTGGTTCCTCGCGGGCATGATCTTCGCGTCGCAAATCACCCCGCTTCCGGCCGGCACGCCGGTCTTGCAGCAGGCGGCCCGGGCCGTGAACATCATTGTGTGGTTCTATGTCCTGTTGCTGGGGATGGCCGCGGTCCTGGCCGCGGTCCTGGCCTGGAACGACCCCCGACCCGCCCGGGTGTGGGCGGCCCGCCCCCTGCTTTCGGGCCTCAGCGCTGCCGCGCTGTTGGTCTTGGCCCTGGTCCTGACCGTGCAAGTCAACATCAATTTGGTGCGCGCGGATATCTACTTTAAGATCGCCCAGGGCGCGGACACGCGGCGAGACTGGCGCACTTCCATCACCTTTTACCAAAAAGCCCTGGAGCTCACCCCTCGGGAAGATTACTACCTCCTCTTCCTGGGACGATCCTTCCTGGAGAGCGCCCGCCAGACCCAGGATGCCAATCAAAGGGAAGCGCTTTTCCGCCGCGCGGAGCAGATTCTGGAACGGGCTCAGGCCCTCAATCCCCTGAACACCGACCACACCGCCAATCTGGCCCGCTTCTTCGGCACCCGGGCCAACTATCTCCAGGGGGAGGCCCAAAAAGAAGCCCTGCGCAAGGCCGCGTCCTACTATCGCCAGGCCACCATGCTCAGCCCCCATGCCGCGCATCTACACAACGAACTGTCCACGGTGTACGCTCGGCTGGGTGAGATCGACAAAGCCCGGGCCGAGCTCCAGCGCTCCCTGGAATTGGACCCCCGCTACTTCGACACCTATTTGCGTCTTGCGCAATTGGAACTGGAACAAGAAAACTGGCAGGCCGCGTACCAGGCCTACCAACGCGCGGCCGAACTCAACCCCCGGGACCCGCGCAGCTACAGCGGCATGGCCTATGCCCTGGCCAAAATGGGGCGCCTGGATGAAGCCATTGCCATGAATCGCAGGGTCTTGGCCCTCCACCCCAACGATCTGAGCGCCTTGCAAAACCTGGCTTTGCTCTATCAGGAACAGGGTGACTACGCCCAGGCCCTCAGCTACGCACGCCAGGCCCTGGCCATCGCGCCCGAAAGCCAAAAGCCGGCCCTGCAGGCCTTGATTGCCCAATTGGAAAAGCAGGCTGAATAGCCATGATCACCCAAGTCATGCTCATTTTTACCGCGGCTCTGACCCTGGCCCTGGCTGTGACCCCGGCAGCTCGCAAGCTGGCTGTGCGCACCCACATGATGGACCAGCCCGCGCAACGAAAGGAGCATCTTACGCCCACCCCGCTTCTGGGCGGTCTGGCCATCTATGCCGCGGTCCTGCTGGCCCTCATCGCGTTTGGGGATAGGTTCTATGTGCATCAGGTCGCGGGCATCATCATCGGCGCCACCCTCATCTCCTTCCTGGGCCTGTGGGATGACCGCACCCCTCTCCCGGCCTGGGCCAAACTCCTGGGCCAGCTCATCCCCGCCTTCACCCTCATCCTCACCGGTGTCCAGGTCCACATCTTCCCCCGGGATATCCTGAATATCACGGTCACTCTGCTTTGGATCCTTTTCATCACCAACGCGGTCAACTTTCTGGACAACATGGACGGCCTTTCCGCGGGCGTGTCGGCCATGGCCAGCGGCTATTTTCTGCTCCTGGCCGCGCTTTCGGGCCAATACCTGGTGGGGGCCCTGGCCGCGGCCCTGCTGGGCGCGTGCATTGGCTTCCTGGTCTACAACTTCAACCCGGCCAGCATCTTCATGGGCGATACGGGCAGCCTCTTTCTCGGTTTTATCCTGGCCGCGTTGGGCATCAAGCTCCGCTTTCCCACCAATATCCCCCAGGTTACCTGGATGGTCCCTGTGTTGGTCCTGGGGGTTCCCATCCTGGATACCAGCCTGGTGATTATCTCCCGCTTACGGCGGGGCCAGAACCCCTTTACCACCCCTGGCAAAGACCATCTTTCCCATCGTTTGGTCAGAATGGGGTACACCCGCCGCGAAGCCGTGCTCATCCTTTACCTTTTGGGCAGCATCTTTGGTATGATAGCTGTCTTCGTGACCCAGGCTTCCTTGCTGGAAGCCGCGGTCGTGGCCCTCACCGTGGTCTTGGTCGACCTGGCCATCATCATCTATGTCGAACGGGTGAGCATTGGCTAAGTAACCGTCTAAAAATGTGTTTCCGTTTTTGTGCTCATCGACTGAAGTCGAACACTTAAGGCCTACGGCCAGACCCCCTCTTCATCTCCCCCGCTTGCGGGGGAGAACAGCGGAAGGGGATCAGATGACGGCCTCCGCCGTCCAAAACGGCGACAAAAGGGGTCGCCGAAGGGCGACCATTGGCGCGAAGCGCCTCCATAGGCACGAGTTTACTCGGCAAGTGTTGCGGCAAAAAAGGGAAGTTATTTCTGGACGCTCACTAAGGCCCCACGCGCGGCCGCGCGGCGACACCGAGGAAAAAGGGAACGCAGATTTGCGCAGATGCTTCGCAACGCAGATTGACGCAGATAATCTTTCACCACAAAGGACACAAAGAGCACAAAGACACCAAGACACAGCCAACCTACTCACTGAACACTGGATGACTGATCCCTGCCCCCCTGCGGAAAGGTTACTCACCGCAGAGAACGCAGAGGACGCAGAGTCAACTGAACACTGAACACTGAACACTGGATGACTGATCCCTGCTCCCCTGCGGAAAGGTTACTCACCGCAGAGGACGCAGAGTCAACTGAACACTGAACACTGAACACTG
>JALWZT010000103.1 GCA_027002405.1 Anaerolineae bacterium
TTTCTGATTTATGATGACGTGACCTCCCAAGAAGACCAAGATCGTGGCTACTATTGGCCCGGCTTCCCGATCCGTCGACACGTTGGTTCAGATGATGGATGCAGGGATGAATATCGCGCGCATCAATTTTGCGCATGGGGATGCTGAATCCCATCGTCAGACAGTGGCTCATGTGCGCGAGGCCGCGCGTCGGAGTGGTCACCGGGTGGCTATTTTCGGCGATCTGCCAGGGCCGAAGATCCGTATCGGGCCGTTGGCTCAGGAGCCCATCCAACTGGCGCGCGGTCAGCAATTGGTGTTGCAGGTGGATCCCATCATGGGGGATGCTCATCGGGTGAGCGTGGAATTCCCTCAGTTGCCGCGGGTGGTGCATCCGGGCGACTCTATCTATCTCAATGATGGGTATATTGCTCTGAAGGTGGTGGATGTGTCTTCAGACCAGGTGATTACGCAGGTAGTGGTTGGTGGGGAGTTGCGTTCCCATAAGGGGCTCAATCTGCCGGATTTGGATTTGGGCATTCAGGCGTTTACCGAGGCGGATCGGGAGTGGTTGGCTCTGGCTGCGGAGCTGGCGTTGGATGGGGTAAGCCAGTCTTTTGTGGAGCATGCCCGGGATATTGAGATTGTGCGGGAGGCCGCGGCTGAGATGGGATATGATCCTTTCATCATCGCTAAGATCGAACGCTCTCGGGCGTTAACCCATCTGGATGCCATTATCGATGCCGCGGACGCCATCATGGTGGCGCGAGGGGATTTGGGGGTAGAGGTGCCTGTGGAACGGGTGGCCTTGTTGCAAAAGGAGATGATCCAAAAGGCGTTGCTGAAGGCCAAACCGGTGATTACAGCCACCCAGATGTTGGAATCCATGACCACCAATCGACGTCCGACCCGGGCTGAGGTGGCGGATGTGACCAATGCCATTCTCGATGGAACGGATGCGGTGATGTTATCGGGGGAGACGGCAATTGGCACATATCCGGTGGAGGCAGTGGCCATGATGACCCGCATCGCGGTGCAGGCGGAGCCGCATCTGGACGCGTTCCGATGTCATATGTGGCCGCATATGGAGAAGCATTTGGCGTCCATGTCCCAGGATGATCGATTTTCCCTCAATATCCGTCTCATCGCGGCGTCTATGAATCCCCGCTTTATTCTGGTGCCCAGTCAGACAGGGGGGACTGCCCGGCGAACGGCTCGTTTTCGGATGTCCCAATGGATTGTGGCGGGCAGCCATGAGGAGAAGACCTGCCAGCGTCTTCAGTTTTCATGGGGGGTGTTTCCTCGCCTGGTGGAGGATCATCAGGATTGGGATGACCCAGAGGTGCGACGATGGGCGGCCCGTCACTGGTGTGAGGAATTCGGCGTGCACGACGGCCTGGTGGTCATGATCGAGGGCGCGGGTACGCTGCGAGCCCGAGATACACGACGGATCGATATTGTGGATTTGGGGTAGTGATGCGGTCGGCAGGGCGCAGGCTTGGGACCATGCTGTTCGGCCCACCTGCGCCTGCCGTCCGTCGATAGTTGGTGCCGAAGCGGGCGCGGCGGCCAGCAGGAGGACTTTTAGGGTGCTGATGTTTCGTCTGCGCCCAGGTCGATGGCCGCACCCTGGATTCGGGTGTCACCGTCGATATCGACGCTGCCGCTTTGGGATAGCGCCTGGCCCGCGTCGATAGCCGGCGAATCGGGCATCAGGTGCAGGTCGCCTTGGGCGGGGTCAATCAGTCTGGGGTCCTGACCGTTGAGGCTGTGGCTATCGTTTCCTGATCCCGCCTGGTAGTCCTGGAAGGAGGTGTAGGTCTGGTTCTTCCATTCCCAGCGGGGGGAGGAGGCATCGGTGGTATACAGGTTGTAGTCCACCTGGTTGTTGGTCATGACGTCGCTCCAGGAGCGGATGAACCAGCCTGCGGGGCCTGCAACGAAAATGTTGTTTTGAATGATGTTGTTTTTAGTATCGTATTGGATGTAGAGCTCGGATCCCCAATCGTCGCTGGTGTTGTTGCCGTAGAAGGTATTGTTTACGACGACGCAATCCTCAGTGGAACCGCGCCGGGTGTCGTAGCCGCCCATAGCCAGGCCTGCTTAGGTATTGGCGTAGATAAAGTT
>JALWZT010000104.1 GCA_027002405.1 Anaerolineae bacterium
CCCCTACGCCCACCCCTGCTCCCACCCCCTTTCCGCCGGGACCGGCCAGCAAACTGGGGGTGTTTGTGGGCCGCAACGATCCCGCGTTGTTTCAATTGCTGCGCACCGGACACCTGGCTGTGGTCAAAACCCTGGAATATGACCCCAATTTCGTCACCGAAATCAAACAGGTGGATGCGGATGTCTTTTTAGTGGCCCGGTACACCCCCTTGCCTCAACCCGACTTCGCCCATTGGGACCCCATCGCGGAGGCCCACGCCTTTGTAGAACGCCTTCTCCCCCTGGCTACCGAACCCCGCCGCCTGGCCGCGATTGACTGTTGGGAAGCCTACAACGAGCCTGTGATCAGCAACCCATCCCAAATGGCCAGCCTGGCCCAATTCGAAGCGGAGCGCACCCGTCTTCTGGCCCAGGCCGGGGTGCGTTCTTGCATTGGGAACTTCAGCACGGGGCAACCCCCTTTGGCATGGTGGCCCGAATTCGCCCCCGCGCTGCAAGCAGCCCAGACCTATGGGGGATACCTGGCGTTGCATGAATATGCCGCGCCCACCCTGTGGTTCGGAAGCGGTGCACACCAGTTGGACCCTGCCGCGGATGAAGGGGATGAGGGGTGGCTGACCTTGCGTTATCGCAAAGTTTACCGGCAATACCTGCAACCCGCGGGCCTGGCCATCCCCTTGGTGATCACCGAAACCGGGGTGGATGGGGGCATTGCCAATCGGCCCGGACCACCCCAGGCAGGGGGCTGGCGGGATTTTATCCCCTATTGGCAGGAAAAGGGGTTGATCACCACCACGCCTCAGGGATTTTATATGGAACAGTTGGCCTGGTATGATGGGGAACTACAAAAGGACCCCTACGTCATCGGGGCCGCGATTTTCGCCCTGGCCGGGCCCCAGGGCTGGTTCAGCTTCGAAATCCAGGACCCGGTTTTCCTGGCGATTTTTCAGCAGTACCTGGAGGTGCATCCCCGGGATCAGTGATCAGTAATCAGTAATCAGTGTTCAGTAGGTTGGCTGTTTCTTGGTGTCTTTGTGCGCTTGGTGTCCTTTGTGGTTAGAGACTGGAGTCTGGCGAAAATCATTTTAGTTGCTTTTCACGCCATTTTCCGACACGAATTAAGCGAATTTGGCGAGTCTTTCTTATTCTTTTTCGTGAAATTCGTGTTCATTCGTGTCAAGATCAAAAAACGCCAGTGTCCAGTTCTTTTTTCATGCCATATCGCCGCGCGGCCATTGGTGGCGCCTATTCCTGAAACATCGCGCCCACGCTGACGCCCAGGTGGATGCGACGGATGGTTTCCCCCAGCAAGGGGCCCACACTGAGGATTTCCAATTTGTCCCCAATCCGCGCCCGTTTCTCCGGGGGGATGGGAAGGGTATTGGTCACGACCAGCCGATCAATGGGCGCATCGCCCAGGCGTTCGGCCGCGGGGTCGGAGAACACGGCATGGGTGGCAAAGACCGTAATGTCCGTCGCGTTCGCAGTTTTGAGGAAATGCGCGGCCTGGGTGATGGTGCCCGCGGTGTCGATCTCATCGTCGATGAGCAGGCAGCGCATGCCCTCCACTTCGCCGATGAGGTTGTACATTTCGGTTTTGCTGCCATCCAGGCTCCGACGTTTTTCGATGATGGCCAGGGGGAGGTTCAGTGCGTGGGCGAAGTTGCGGGCCCGACGCATCGCGCCCACATCGGGCGAGACCACTACAGCCTGTTCGGTGAGCTTGTTCGCGCGCACGTAGTCGATAAAAAGATATTGGGCTGTGAGTTCATCAGTGGGGATGGTGAAAAAACCCTGGATCTGCCCCGCGTGGAGATCGATGGTGAGAAATCGATCCGCACCGGCCACGGTGATCATATCCGCCAAAAGCCGGGCGGTGATGGGGACTCGAGGCTGGTCCTTTTTGTCGGTGCGACCATAGGCATAATACGGGATCACCGCGGTGATGCGTCCCGCGCTGTCGCGATGCAGGGCGTCAATGGTGATAAGCAGCTCCATGACCATGTCATTGACGGGTCTGCCAAAAGGTTGGATGAGGAACACATCTTTGCCCCGCACGCTTTTTTTGATCTGCACAAAAATGTTTTCGTTGGGGAATTTGGTGATGCGCATGGGAGTAGGCCGAATCCGCAGGTAATCGCAGATTTCCTCGGCAAGCTGGGGATGACAGGAGCCACTCACCACAGCCAACTCGCCATATAATCCTTCAGACATGGAGCCTCCGTCGTCAAAGTAATCAGTAATCAGTGAGCAGGAATCAGTGAGCAGTTACCTCGACTCCAACCTCCTCCACCAATCGCTGGACCGCGGTGTAGGGGTCGATGTCTCGGCGAGCCACGGCCTCGATCGCGGCCTGTAAAGCTTCGGGGGGTGTGCGGGCCAGGAGATTTTCCAAGAGGTAATCACGCAGGATCATGCGTAATTCCGTGGCCGCGCGCAGCCGGTCCCGCCATAGCCGCCCGCCGCTTTGTTCCAGGTAGAGGCGATGGTTTTCAATGGCATCCACCAGTTCCTTCGCGCCCTGGCCCGACGTGGCGATGGTTTTGATGATGGGCGGTGTCCAGGCGCTCGCGTCCTGCCGGGCCTGGGGGATCTCCACAGGCAGCATGCGTCCGTGATGCATGACCTGGAATTTCTCCGGCACGCCCAGGCTCAGCATCATCTTCAGGGCCATGACCGTGCGATCAACCCCTTCCCGGTCCGCTTTGTTCACGGCAAAGATGTCTGCGATTTCCAGCACGCCCGCCTTGATGGCCTGGACTTCATCTCCCAGGCCCGGGGCTTCCACCACCACGGTGGTATAGGCCGCACTCGCGATCTCCACCTCGCTTTGCCCCACCCCAACTGTTTCGATGATGATCCGTTCGAAGCCCGCGGCATCCAGGACCATGATTACATCCGCGGTGGCTTGGGCCAGGCCTCCCAGGCTGCCCCGGGTTGCCATGGAGCGGATGAAGACCCCGGGGTCCCCTGCCAGGTCCCGCATCCGCACCCGGTCGCCCAAAAGCGCGCCGCCACTGAAGGGGCTGGTGGGGTCAATGGCGATGATCCCCACCGTCAATCCCTGTTGGCGGTAGACCTGGGTGAGGGCATTGACCAGGGTGGATTTCCCGGTGCCTGGGGACCCGGTCACCCCAATGATATGGGCCTGACCCGCGTGGGGGTAAAGGGCTGCGAGAAGAGGACGGGCCAGGTCGGTGTTGTTTTCGATGTGAGAGATGACGCGGGCCAGCGCGCGGCGATTGCCCGCGAGCAGAGCCTCGGTGAGGCCAGTAACAGTGGTGAGGTCCATTGAAAGTAAGTAAATAAATAATGGGGGCTGTATCGATGGCCAATTGGCGAACGCCAGTCAATACCTCGTCGATCTCTCTCACGATCGCCATTCGCTCCGCAATTGTTCGATATAGTCCTGAACATCGACTTGCTGCCAGATTTCTTTACCGAAGCCGTGCAATTCCATGAGTCGATGTGTTTTTTGATCATGCTCGTGAGAAGACGCGGCATCCCATCCAGCCTGAATGAGTTGAATCAGCCGATGTTGTTCCGAGGTGGGAAGGACCTTAATGAATTGTTCGTAAATTTGCTCAATGCTCATCGATCATGACCTCCAGATAGGAGTGCCAAAGTAGTATCACAATCACGCGAGCTGACGGCCGAGCGCGTTTTCGATGGTTTCCACGATTTCAGATGTGAGGGTGCCAGGGCCAAAGACGCCCGCTACTCCCATCTCCAACAGGGCAGGCACGTCCTCATCAGGGATAATCCCTCCGACCAGGATCACCACATCCTCTAATCCCAGCTTTTTCAATTCCTCGATGACCCGAGGCACCAATGCCATGTGCGCGCCCGAAAGGATGGAAAGCCCCACCACATCCACATCCTCCTGCAGCGCGGCTTCTGCGATCATGGCAGGGGTTTGGCGGATGCCGGTATAGATGACTTCGTAGCCCGCGTCGCGCAGGGCTCGGGCGATGACCTTGGCCCCGCGGTCGTGGCCGTCCAGGCCAGGTTTGGCGACTAAAACGCGTACTTTGCGGTCCATGATAACCTCAGTGCGTAGAAAGGGGGAGGGTTCGAAACCCAAATTGCCGGAAATGATGATCAAAGGAGGGAGAGACTCTATTTCCCTGTAATCGTAACTACGAAGGTCGCGCCGCCACTTTTGCCACGAAGACACGAAGAGAACGAAGGCACGAAGTATTTTTCTTTATTTTCCCTTCGTGTCTTCGAAAAACTTCGAGACTTCGTGGCTTCTTGAGGGCTAAAGTCGAGTACGTTAGCAGTTACTTGTAATCTCAGCTTTGGCCGAATCCGAAAGCAGACCATAGAGATAGACATCGTGATTCACGGAAGCATCCGTTATGCCCAGATCCACGGGATCTGTCCCGATCAGCCACAAGGGATCATCGTTTTCCATTTCCATCCATTCGTGGCTGGAAGTTTGAGATGCCGCGAGGTATTGCATGGCGGCCTCGCGCAACACCTGCGCCATGCTTTTGTTCTCTTCTGCCGCACGACGCTTGAGCGCCTGGTGCAATTGTACTGGGATGCGGATGCTTATCGTGATGGATTCGGTCATCTTTTACGTCTCCGCCATACAGTGATGGCTCACCGCATAACGATGAAAATGGGAAGGCAGATGCACGCAGATATTCGTCATGCTGAGCGACCGGAGGGAGCGAAGCATCTAGCGAGCGAAGCGAGCGCCATGCCGTGGTTTTTGCGCTTCGCTAGATTCCTCGGTCGCTTCGCTCCCTCGGAATGACGTCGCAAGGCGTTACTGAACACTGATTACTGATAACTGATCACTGATTACTGATTACTCGTGCTCGCGCCTAACCTCGGCCTAACAATCCTCAATCCTAATCCTGATCCGAATCCTATTTACAAAGCAGTCCGACGGCGGGCCACCCCGCGCCGATACGGACGAAAATGCCTCGCGGCCAGGGCGGCGTGACTCGTATTCCGTATTGCGTATTGCGTAACGACTGGACGGAATACGGAATACGCAATACGAACCTTTGCCGACTCGCCCAACGTCGGCCTGGCGATTCCTCAGCAACCAGCGATCATTCTATTTTCATAGCAGGTTCTAGAAGAAGACCGGCTCATGGTACTCGCCGAAGACTTTGCGGAAGACGCCCATCATCTCGCCCAGGGTGGCGTACACCTTCACGGCTTCGATGATGGGATACATGAGGTTCTCGTCCCCGCGGGCCGCGTCTTCCAGTTCGCGCAGGGCTTTTTCTACCGCGGCGTTGTCCCGTTCCGCCCGCACCCGGTTCAATCGGGCCACCTGGCGCTCGTAGCCTTGGGGGTCCATTTCCAGCAAGGGGATTTCCAAGGGTTCCTCCGCCACGTATTCATTGACGCCCACCACAATGCGCTCCCGCCGGTCGATCTCCATCTGGTACCGATACGCGGATTCAGCCAATTCCCGTTGGAAATACCCGGTTTCGATGCCGCGTATGACGCCGCCCAGGGCTTCGATCTGGCGGAAGTACCGATTCGCGTCCTCTTCCATGTCGTTGGTGAGCTTTTCCACGTAATAGGAGCCGGCCAGGGGATCGATGGTGTTGGCCACGCCCGATTCATGGGCGATGATCTGCTGGGTGCGCAGGGCAATGGTGACCGCCTTTTCGCTGGGCAGGGCCAGGGCTTCATCCATGCTATTCGTGTGCAGGCTTTGGGTGCCGCCCAGCACCGCGGCCAGGGCCTGGATAGCCACCCGCACGATGTTGTTTTCCGGCTGTTGCGCGGTGAGGGATGCGCCCGACGTTTGGGCGTGGGTGCGCAACATCCAGGAACGAGGGTTCTTGGCGCCATACTTTTCCTTCATGGCCCGGGCCCAGATGCGTCGCGCGGCCCGGAATTTCGCGATCTCCTCGAAGAAATCGTTGTGGACGTTGAAGAAGAAGGAAAGGCGCGGCGCGAACGCGTCAATATCCAGGCCCCGTTCCAAGGCTGCTTCCACATACGCGAACCCATCGGCCAGGGTAAAGGCCAATTCTTGCGCGGCCGTGGCCCCTGCTTCCCGAATGTGGTAACCGCTGATGCTGATGGTGTTCCAATAGGGCATCTCCTTGGTGCCGAACTCGATGGTATCGGTCACCAACCGCATGGAAGGTTCGGGCGGGAAAATGAATTCCTTCTGGGCGATGAATTCTTTGAGGATGTCGTTTTGGATGGTGCCCCGCAGGACGCGCCGGTCGTAGCCTTGTTTTTCCGCGGCCACGATATACATGGCCCAAATAATCGCGGCGGGGGAGTTGATGGTCATGGAGGTGCTGACTTCCCCCATGGGGATGCCATCGAATAAAATCTCCATATCGGCCAGGGAGGAAACAGCCACGCCGCATTTGCCAAATTCGCCGATAGCCTCAGGCGCGTCGGTGTCATAGCCGTACAGGGTGGGCATATCAAAAGCCACAGAAAGCCCGGTCTGGCCTTGTTCCAACAGGTATTTGAAGCGCTGATTGGTCTCTTCCGCGGTCCCAAACCCGGCAAACATGCGCATGGTCCACAAGCGGCCCCGATACATGGTGCTGTGCACCCCTCGCGTGTAGGGGTATTCCCCCGGTAATCCCAGCGCTTGCAGATAGTCGAAATCAGGTACATCCAGCGGGGTGTAAAGACGATTCACCGGCCGGGACGAGGTGGTCATGAACTTTTGCAAACGCTCGGGCCGTCGTTCCAGGGTTTTGCGTAATGTGGTCTCCTTCCAGCGGGCCAGACGTTCGCTGATCCGTTGAAGGTGTTCTTCTTTGAACAAAGGCATAGGGACCTCCCAAAGAGAACCGATGGCGGCGGGTCACTTTATGATTACGCTCATTGTACACGATCTTACGGGAATTCCTGAAAGCCGGAGGGATCAAAAAAAGCACGAGGTGGACCCTCGCGCTTTTCGGTGGGATGATAGCAGAGGAGTGAGCTATCGAGTAGGCACCCGTCTGCTTTCATTGTCCGTTAGATGGCGACGACATCCCGGGCTTGCAGGCCCTTGGGGCCGCTTTCCACGGTGAATTCTACCCGCTGGCCCTCATCCAGGGTGCGGAAGCCGTCCATCTGGATGGCGGAGAAGTGGACGAAGACGTCTTCGCCATTATCCCGGGCAATGAAGCCATAGCCCTTGCTGGCGTTGAACCATTTGACGGTGCCTTGTTCGCGGTGAGACATGGTGTTACTTTAACTCCTATAAAGTGAAACGAAAAGGGATTGTTACTCGAGGCCATGAACCCGGTCCAAAAAACAAAAAACAGCCGCCAAAACCGGCGACTGCATTGATGGACAGATGCGCTTTTTGGCCTACGGCACCTACTGTAACAGGTTTCGGAGTAGATGTCAAATTTGGAATCGGGCTGGGGGGTAGAATTTTGACGTCATCGAGCCGACCGTAAAGAGAACGCGGACTTAGTAAGCGTCCAGAAATAACTTCCTTTTTTTGCCGCAGCACTTGCCGAGTAAACTCGTGCCTATGGAGGCGCAGGCCCCCTCCTTTGATTCCTCCCCCACTCCGGGACGGGCGGGGGAGGAAGTAGGGAAGGCGGATTCGATGGCGCCAATGGTCGCCCTTCGGCGACCCCTTTTGTCGCCGTTTTGGACGGCGGAGGCCGTCATCTGATCCCCTTCCGCTGTTCTTCCCCCGCTTGCGGGGGAGATGAAGAGGGGGTCTGGCCGTAGGCCTTAAGTGTTCGACTTCAGTCGATGAGCACAAAAACGGAAACTAATTTTTAGACGGTTACTTACGCAGATGCAACGCAGATAATCTTTAGCCACAAAGGGCACAAAGACACCAAGACACAGCCAACCTACTCACTGAACACTGAATACTGAATACTGAACACTGGATGGCTGATTCCTGCCCCCTGCGGAAAGGTCACTCACCGCAGAGAACGCAGAGGACGCAGAGGACGCAGAGGACGCAGAGTCAACTGAACACTGATTACTGATGACTGATCACTGATTACTCCCCTCACGGTAGGGTGTTGCTATCCCCATTCACCGTTGCCAGGGGGCGGGTCCTTTGCGGAAGTACGTAAATTGCCAAGAGCGGGAATTCGTGCGACAATTTTGAAGCTATCTTCCTCCTCCCCTCATTCATTTTCATTGTGAGGTCTGCTATGTCCATGCGTGCGAAAATTTTTCTTTTGGTTGGCTTTCTTTTCGGTCTGGCTTTTATCATCGGCCAGGTCATCGATAACCCCTCATTGCGGTTGATTACCAAGCCCGTGCCTGTGTTGCTGATGGCGCTCTATGTGGCTCTGATGCCCGAGAAAGGGGTGTTTCAATGGCTCATAGTCGCGGGCTTGCTGCTGGGAGCTTTGGGGGATCTCTTCCTGGAGCTTTCCCCCAACGCCTTCCTTTGGGGCCTGACAGCCTTTCTCATCGGCCATCTTTTCTATATCGCCGCGTTTACCCAGGATACCCGGCGGCCTGCCTGGATCTTCGCGGTGTTTGCCTATCTCTATGGCCTCATGTTATTCAGCTACCTGGACATGGGCGAAATCAACCGTACCGGCGAGATGAGCGCCATGGCCCTGCCTATCGCCCTTTATATTCTGGTGATCACCACCATGGTGTGGCGGGCCGCGGCCCGGTTTCATGCTCCGGGGATTCCCGAGCTTTCGGGAAAGGCCGGTCTCGCGGGCGCGATCCTTTTCGCTCTCAGCGACTCCCTTTTAGCCATTCTCCTTTTTGTCCAGCCCTTGCCCTATGCATCCATTTTGGTCATCCTCCTCTACTGGCTGGGCCAGCTTGGCATCACCATCGCGGCGGTAACCCAGCATAGCGCAGGTATGGTACCTGTTCCGTAAATAGGATCAGGATTAGGATTGAGGATTGTTAGGCCGAGGTTAGGCGCGAGTAGGAGTAATCAGTTATCAGTAATCAGTAATCAGTGTTCAGTTGATTCTGTGTCCTCTGCGCCCTCTGCGGTAAGTACCCTTTCCGTAGGGGGTCAGGAATCAGTCATCCAGTGTTCAGTGTTCAGTAGCTCCGAGCAGAAGAAACAGCGCTGCGTGCCTAGCCGGAATTATCCGGCGCCGTTTTATAGCCCGGCGACTTCATGATACTGTTGGCAAACTCCATGCAGGCTGCTGGGCGCCTTGGCCCCGCCGACTCGAAGTCGGGGCTGGGGGCCTTTGGCCGCCTGTCTGCCTGCGCAGACAGGCCCAACCGGGCGGAAAACATGTCCCCGAAGGGGGACATGCGGCGGAACGCCCTCAGACCTGAATTTATTCGGCGTACTCGCGCAGTAAACCAACAGCCTCACTTCATCGCCGGGCGGGCGTGGTGGCCCCAGACCTCGGAGGTCTGCGCAGACCCTCCGAGGTCTCATGCTCACCCGCCACCTGCGTCCTATTTTCGTCGTTATGCGGTGAGCTATTGCTCATGGTGACTGTTCCGTAAATAGAGCCTTGCGACGTCATTCCGAGGGAGCGAAGCGACCGAGGCATGTCCTGAGCGCAGCCGAAGGAAATCTAGCGAAGCGCAAAAACCACCGCATGGCGCTCGCTTCGCTCGCTAGATGCTTCGCTCCCTTCGGTCGCTCAGCATGACGAACATCTGCGTCCCCATTTTCGTCGTTATGGGGTGAGCCATCACTCATGGTGACTGTAACGTAATCATGATCTCGCGTGGACGTCTGCATGGCCACCTTCCTCGTTGAATCCAATCCCTATGTCCGAACCCATCTTTGATCCCAACATCCTCCCCGAAATCCCTCTCCAAGACCGCGGCTACGGTTATCTGGTGGGAACCGAACTTTTTCTGGTGCGCCATGGGCAATCCATGACCAACATTTACGAAAATTTGGTATCCTACGATCCCAACCTCACGGCCTTGGGATGGGCCCAAGCCCTGCGCGTGGGAGATTATATGGCCCAAACCCTGCCCGTGGATGTGGTGATCAGTTCCCCTTTGCGGCGGGCCCATAGCACCGCCCTGGCCGTGGCCCATGCCCAGGGGCTGAATGTGTTGGAGATGGCCGGGTTGGAGGAATTTTTCGCACCTTTCTACGACGAAATGCCGTTGCATCACCCCACCCGCCCCTGGTGGGGCCGCGTGGATTGGAGCCCCACCAGCGAGGCCGCGCCTGGCTTCACGGCTTTCCGCAATCGGGTCCTGGCCGCGTTGGCCGAGATTTTGGAACGTTGGGCCGGTCAACGCATCTGCATTGTCAGCCATGGGGGCACCATGGGGGTTATCACCGCGGCCATGGTGGGGTCCAACCAGCTTTCGGTCTGGCAACACAACACAGGCATCAGCCATTTCCTCTGGCCCGAATGGAAACGTTGGATGGTCATGTTCATCAACCGTCGCGAACACCTGCTGGACCTGAATCCCGAGGACTACCCCCATCCTCCCGAAACCGAGCCTGCTGACAACGGCTTTTATCGCGTCCCCGAAGGTCTCATCACCTCCTGGTCCGATCTCCCGGCCCATCCTCAGCTTGCCTTCCTCAGCAACCATCTGCGCCGCTCGGATCGCATCCTCTTCCTGCAACCGCCGGACCCACTCACCCCGTTGCGGGTCAGCTTGCGTTCCCGCTCCGCGGCCATTCTCAGCGACGATCTCTTCTTACTGGAAGCAGGTGAGCTTCGCCGGGCCGTGCTCAACGCCAATCACATCCGTTACCAATACCTTTTCCTGCCCTTGCCCTACCCCGACGATTATTTTGATTACGTGGTAATCCCCGAAACGTGTCATAAGGTGGATCAGGAAGAAATCCTGCGGGTGGTCAAGGCCCCTGCGGGCGTGATCCGATATCGCCCTCAGGAGGACCAGGTGCCATGAGCGATGGCTCGCGGATACAAGACACCACGAAACACCTAACCTACTGAACACTGATTACTGAACACTGACCACTATGGACACCCCCCCCATCGGCGTCCTCAACATCGACAAACCGCAAGGCCTCACCTCCCACGATGTGGTGGCCCGGGTGCGCCGTATCACCGGGATCCGCCGGGTGGGACACGCGGGAACCCTGGACCCCCTGGCCACCGGGGTCTTGTTGGTATGTGTGGGCAAAGCCACTCGCGTGGTAGAATATCTCCAGCGCGGCAAAAAGGTGTACGACACCGTGATCCGCCTGGGCGAAGAAACCGATACTTACGACGCGGAAGGTCGTGTCGTGGCCACGGCGGAGGTCCCCGAATTATCACGTTCCGACCTGGAGCGGGCCCTGGATGCCTTTCGGGGTGAGATCCTCCAGGTCCCGCCCATGTATTCGGCCGTCAAAAAAGATGGTCAACCTCTCTACAAGCTGGCCCGTCAGGGCAAAGAGGTGGCCCGGCCGCCACGCCGGGTGACCATCTATGCCATCGAAATCCTGAATTGGTCTCGACCTGACCTGACCTTGCGGGTGACCACCTCGCCCGGTGTTTACATCCGCTCCCTGGCCCATGATCTGGGCCAGGCCTTGGGCGTGGGCGGTCATGTACGCGCCTTGCGCCGCATCGCTTCGGGGCAATTCCGGGTGGAAGATGCCATCACCCTGGAGGCCCTGGAAGCCGCGGGGCCCGATTGGCCTCGCTACCTGCACGGCCTGCGCGCGGCCCTGGCCATGCTCCCCGCGGTGATCCTGCCCCCTGATCAGGCCCAGCGCTTTTTGCACGGCCAGCGCATCCCCTTAGCCTCCCCACCTCCAATCCCATCCCAGCAAGACCTACGCGTCTTGGATACCCAAGAACGTTTTTTGGGTATCGGGCGCATCCAAAACCACCATCTTCTCATTCCCGTCAAAGTTTTTAGTTAACCATGTTTCCACCTGAACTAGTAACCATTGCCTGCCCGCAATGTGGGGCCCCTTTCCAGGTCCCTATCTTCCCCATCATTGATGTCAAACGCCAACCCGAGCTCAAGGCGGCCTTGTTGTCGGGCCAGCTCAACACCGCACAATGCCCCAACTGCGGACGACTAAGCTACATCGCGACCCCCATGCTTTATCATGACCCCGACAAAGAATTCCTGGCCGTCTACCTGCCCATGGAAGCCAACCTCCCGGAAAGGGAACAGCAAAAAATCATCGGGGAGCTCACCAACGCGTTGATGAACGCTTTACCTCCGGAGGAACGCAAAGGCTATTTCTTTACCCCGATGCAATTTTTTAATCTGGAACGTCTGGTTCACAAGATCCTGGAACTGGATGGCATCACCCAGGAGATGATTGAGGCCAGCCGGCGCAAGCTGGAGCTTTTGGACAAACTGCTGCAGCAACAAAATGACCCCATGGCCTTTGACATGATCCTGGCCGACAATCGGGAGCTGTTGGATAAGGAATTCTACATGATCCTGACCGATGCCCTCCGACGCTACCGGGAGTTGGGTCGGGAGGACCAGGTCAAAGCCCTGGAGGCCTTGCAAGAGCGTCTGTTGCCCGAAAGTGAATTCGGGCGCCGGTTGCTGAAGCAGCGTCGGGCTGTGGAGGCTCTGGGGGAGCGTCCTACCCGGCAGCAGGTGCAGGAAGCCATCCTCCAGGGGGATCTGGATGAAGTGGAAGCCATTGCCCTCGCGGCGCTTCCCCTGCTGGACTATTCGTTCTTCCTCTGGCTTGCGGAACGCATCGACCAGGCTTCGGGGGAAGAAAAGGAAGCCCTGGAAGCCAAGCGAGATTTGCTCTTGAACCTGCTGGAAAGCCTGCGTAAAATCGAGGAAGAGGCAACGGCCGCCGCGAAGCGGGTGGCCGAGGAGCTCATCAAAGCCGAAGATTTGGATGCAGCGATTCAGTCCTTGCTGCCGGCGATGAATGAGCGGGTTTTTGATGTGTTGATAGCCGGGATGGCCGAGGCTCGCTCGCAAGGCGCCACGGAACTGGCTGAGCGCATCCAAAAGGTGATCGAGCGTGTGGAAGAACGTCTTGACCAGCTTATCCCGCCGGAAGTATCCCTGGTTTTCCGATTGCTGGAATCGGATTACCCCGCGGAAACCAAACAGGTGCTCGAGGAGAATCGGGAGCTGGTGAACGACACCTTTTTCAAGATCCTGGACACGTTCATCGAAGAGGCGGAAAACAACCCCAGTTACGATCCGAAAGCCCGTGATGAACTCATTCGCTTTTTGAAGAACATACGGGTGCAAGCGACACTCCTGTAACCATGCCCAAGAAAGTTTACAAGGTTGGACCTGATACCTTTCGCACAGATGAAGCCCGCTTGCAGCGGGCTTTAGCACGTTACCACGAAGGCAAAGGGCTGATTGGCGGTGACCCTCGGCGTCGCCCCCGTTGGATTCACCCTCTGCCGCCCGAACCTGCGCCCGCGTTCCGGCTCATGCAATCCAGCCCTGAACATCTGGCCCGGCTCCGGCGGTTTTTATCCGAAGCGCCGCTGGAGATCGAGATCGGCAGCGGGCCTGGGGACTTTATCCTGGATTGGGCTCAGAAGCATCCCCATCGTCACTTCCTCGCTTTCGAGGTGAAGTGGAAGCTCGTGCGCGAAATGGTGCAACGCATAGAAGCCCTGGGCATCGGGAACCTTTGGGTTTCGGATGACGACGCCCGGTTCGATCTTCCTCGTTTGCTCCAGCCCAATAGCGTGGATGTTTTCCACATTCTCTTCCCCGACCCCTGGTGGAAGCCCAAGCATCAGGCCCGGCGGCTTTTTGTGCCTCCCTTTGTGGATGTTCTTGCCTTGCTCCTCAAGCCAGGGGGCATTCTGCGGGTGGCCACCGATGTCCCGGGCTATGCCCAAGTGATCCAAGAGGTGGTGGAAGCTCATCCCGACTTTCTGCCTTCCCAACCCGACCTGGCCCAGCGTTTTGCCCAGGCCGCGCCTACCAGCCGTCAGGCTTTTTGCGATGAGATCGGCCGGCCCTATACGTATTTCTATTTTCAAAAACGCCCCGCGGCCTCGGAGACGGGGCATGGGTGATATTTGATATTGGATATTCAAACCCCCGGAGTACCCAATACCCAGTATCTTTATTATCCTTTCCTCCACCGCGCCAGGCCCAGGACCAGGGCCGCAGGCAGGAATCCCAGGAGCATGAGGCTGACGATCCCGATCCCTTGGGCGCGTATTTGGCCGGGATCCGGGAGGAAAAGCCCGACTGCCAGCGCGCCCCACATCGCGGGCACGGCGATCATCGCCACAAAGCCCCCCTTATCGGCCCGGTTCAACCATGTTGCCAAACCTTCATCGACCAGGATAAAAAGCCAGGACGCGATGGCTCCCACCGCCATCGCTTGCCAGGGGGTGAGCCACAAAGCAGGGGCCAGAGCCGCCACCCAGCCCGCGACCAGGGCGCGGGCCAACCACCGATTGGCAAAAAAGCCCGACGTATACCATCCATAGATGGCGCCGATGAATCCCCCCGTGGCCGCGGCCAGCCATAGGTTCAAGCCCGCCTGCATGGGCCCCAATGGCTGCCAAAGCACCAGGGGCGACATGATGGCCCACGCGGTTCCAGCGATCACCATCAGGCCCGCGGCCCAACCATCGGCCCGGTCCACCTCCGTCTGGGAGGAAGCTTCGGGCGAGTCCGATGCGCGGGCCAGCCATAAGGCCCAACCTGCTCCCCCGGCCACCAGGAAGAAACTGCCCCCCAGCGCGTCCAGATACCCTTGCCCCGCGGCCACGCTCTGCCCCAGGTGCATCAACCATCCCCCGGCCTGGGTCCAGTTGATAGCCAGGGGCGCCAGAAAAAGGGTGCTCAACCCGGCCATGATCCACGCGGCCCACGGATGCCCCTGCTGCCGCAGGGAGAGCATGCTGACCACAGCCACCAGCGCGGAGCCGGGCAAGGCCGTGAACAAAAGCCAGGCAGCCAGGGGCGTTTGCGCCTCCCGCAGGCCAAATCCCATCCAGCCAGCCATTCCCCAAGAAGCCAGGTCCCCCTGGCGCAGAGGGGTCCATTCCCAGACGAGGGAGGCGAGGTCGGGATGGTCGATAAGCAGCCCAATGCCCCCAAAGGCCAGGGCAAACCCTGTGGCAGCCATGCCGACCCAGGCCCACACCAGGGCCAAGAGTGCCGCGCGGGCGGCATCTTCCTTGGCTTGAGGCCAGGCCAACCAGGCCACGCCCCAGACCATGAGCATGCCCAAGGACGCGGCCAATAGAGGCCAGATGGGGGAAAGCGCGACGTCGGAGATCATGGGGTATAATACAGGTGATAGGTGCTCCGTAGATGGAGTAATCGGTAATCAGTGATCAGTAATCAGTGATCAGTAATCAGTGTTCAGTGTTCAGTAGCGCCGAGGCTAGAAACAACGCCCCTGCGTGCCTAGCCGGAATTATCCGGCGCCGTTCTGTAGTCCGGCGACTTCATCGCCGGGCGGGCGTGGCAGATGCCACTTCGGTCGGCTAAACGACGCCAAATGACTGCTATGGAAATAGAGCCTCGCGACGTCATTCCGAGGGAGCGAAGCGACCGAGGAATCTAGCGAAGCGCAAAAACCACGGCTTGGCGCTCGCTTCGCTCGCTAGATGCTTCGCTCCCTCCGGTCGCTCAGCATGACGAATATCTGCGAAAATCTGCGTTGCGGAGCATCGGCGCAAATCTGCGTTCCCATTTTCATCGGTATCGGCGAGCCGTGGCTGCTATGTAAATAGGATTCGGATCAGGATTAGGATTAAGAGCGCCAGACCCACGTTGGGCGAGGCGGCAAAGGTTCGTATTGCGTATTCCGTATTCCGTCCAGTCGTTACGCAATACGCAATACGGAATACGAGTCACGCCGCCCTGGCCGCGAGGCATTTTCGTCGGTATCGGCGCGGGCGCGCCCGCCGTTGGACTGCTTTGTAAATAGGATTCGGATCAGGATTAGGATTGCGGATCGTCAGGACAACGTTGAGCGAGGCACCAACGGGCGTGATGCGTGAAACGTAAAACGTGAGAGCCTTACGCATCACGCATTACGTATTACGGCATTGGCTTCCCGCGCCAACCTGGCCGCGAGGCATTTTCATCGGTATCGACGAATAGTCGTTCGTGGCGCCTGCCATGAAATAGGAACTTGCCGATCATACCAGAGGCATCCTGATGGAAGCAAAAGCGCCCAAGCTGTTGATCGACGCCATGCTGGGCACGCTGGCCCGCCGCCTGCGCTGGCTGGGCTATGACGCGGCCTATCGCAACGATCTGCCCGACGAGACCATGATCCGCATTGCCCAGGAAGAAGGACGGCTGTTGGTGACACGGGATCGGGCCCTGGCGCAGAGGCGAGGGGTGCGCGCGCTTCTGGTGCGGGCCACCACGGTGGAAGAACAGGTGCAAGAGGTGGTGAAAGCGGTGGGGCCTTCCTTGCACCCGCCCCGATGCACGGTGTGCAATGGCGCATTGGTGCCCATTTCGGTGGAAGAAGCCGGGGCATGGGTTCCTCCCTATGTGGCCCAGACCCAAACGGAATTCGTCCGCTGCACCCAATGTGGCCGGGTGTATTGGCCCGGCACCCACTGGCCGGGCCTGCAGCGATGGCGCCCCCGCACATCCCATCCCTGATACCCTCGTGCTGAAAGGTTCCTCCTCTCCGGGCGCCTCTTGGCCTCTTTCGGGCATCGCGGCTATAATGAAATGGTTACCTCTTTTTATCGATTCTTCATCGGTCGTCCACCCACCCTCCGGAGTTCGCCTTGACGCATATCCCTGTCGCCTGGGAGCTGCCTACGCCAGCTCCTTATGATTTTCGCAATCGTTTTGCCCATCTTCATCCTATCATTCAACAAATTCTCTTCAACCGAGGCATTATCGAGCCCGAGGAGGTCGCGGCATTTTTCGGTCAACGGGCTCGGCCCGACGATCCTTTTCGTCTTATCGGCGTCAATCAGGCGGTCACGCGCATCAGGCGCGCGATCCGCAGAAACACGCCCATCGCGGTGTATGGGGATTTCGACGCAGACGGGGTGACCTCCACCGCGGTGATGGTGCAGACTTTGCAAGCCTTGGGCGCGGATGTGCTCCCTTACATTCCCCACCGGGTGGATGAAGGCTACGGGCTGAATACGGCCGCGTTGGCATGGCTGAAGGAGCAAGGGGTGGGGCTGGTGATTACAGTGGATTGTGGCATCCGGGCGGTGGAGGAGGTGGCTTTTGGCAAAGGGTTGGGGTTGGAGATGATTGTCACGGATCATCATTCCATTGGGCCGGAGGTCCCCGCGGCCGATGTGGTGATCAACCCCAAATTGCCTGAATCCCGCTATCCTTTTCGGGATTTCGCCGGAGTCGGGGTGGCCTTTAAGCTGGCGCAAGGGTTGTTGCGGGTGGAAAGACACACGCCCGCAGCGAAGAAGCCCGTGACCCTGACCGAAGAGGACCTGCTGGACCTGGTGGCTTTGGGCACGGTGGCCGATATTATGCCTCTGGTGGGCGAAAATCGCACCCTGGTGCAGCGGGGCCTGGAACATCTGCGTCAGGCCCGGCGCCCTGGGATCCGGGCCCTGGCCCAACGCGCGGGCCTGGACCCTCGGGAGATCGACGCCACGGCCATTGGGTTCCGGCTAGGGCCGCGCTTGAACGCTGCGGGCCGGTTGGAAAGCGCGGTGTTGGCGTATGATCTGCTCATGGCCCGCAGCGACGCTCGCGCCGAGGAGATCGCGTATCAGTTGGACCTGCTCAACCGGAAACGTCAGGCCCTGACCAATGAGGCCGTGGCTTGGGCCATTGAGGAATTGGGCGATGATCCGGGGTCCCATGTGCTTCTGGTCGCGCGCCCCAATCTGAACCCCGGCATAGCCGGACTGGTGGCCAGTCGCCTGAAGGAACATTACTTCCGGCCCGCGCTGGTGGCCCATCTGAACGGCCAGGAAGCCCGGGGCTCGGCCCGGAGTATCCCTTCATTCCACATCACGCAGGCCCTGGACCGCTGCGCAGACCTGTTGGTGCGCTATGGCGGGCATGCCGCGGCCGCGGGATTCACCGCGACCATCGAGCGTCTGGACGCTCTGCGGGAATGCCTCAACCGCGTTGCCCAAGAGCAACTGACCCCCGCGGACCTGGTCAAGACCCTGGCCATCGATGTGGTGGTGCCCCTGCATGAGCTGGATTACGCGCTGCTCAATAAGCTCAACGAACTGGAACCCACGGGCAGCGCCAACCCCAAGCCGGTTTTGGCCATCCCCAATCTCATGGTCAAAAGCCAGATGCTGGTGGGCTCCCAGGGTTCGCATCTGAAATTGCGCCTGACCGATGGGCTGGTCACCTTCGACGCCATCGCGTTTGGCCAGGGAGCTCGCTCCGAGCCTTTGCCCATGCGGGTGGATGTGGCCGCGTATCTGACCGAAAATGTCTGGCGAGACCGCCGCACCTTGCAATTGCAGATTTTGGATATCCAGCCCGCGGGCCGGGGCATCCCTCGGGAACAGCTCAAGGAGTGGATACAATGACGCGACCGCGCCGAATTTCCCGGCTTTCCGGACCTGTAAAAATCGGCCTGGGAGCCGCGCTGGTGGCATGGATTTTGGTCATTATCGGCATTGTCCAGGGCCGGGTCCCTGCCAACCCCCTCAGTATCTTTCTGGCCCTTCTCATCAGCGGGGTCAGTTGGTTCGTGGTGGCCTGGGCCATCGCTACCGCGGTGCAAGATGTTGACAACGATCTTTCTCAAGAATCCCCATCCCACAGGAGTTCACAATGACCCCACGTCAAGGTACAGCCGTCATTGCCATCGGTGGCAATTCCCTCATCCCCGATAAGCAGCATCCCCAAATTGAATATCAATGGCAGGCGGTGCAGGAGACATGCAAACATATCGCGGAACTGGTGGAAGCCGGATGGGATACGGTGATCACCCATGGGAATGGACCGCAGGTGGGGTTTATCCTGCGTAGGGCGGAGCTCGCTCTGCCCGAGGTGCATCCGGTGACGTTGGACCTGATTGGCGCGGATACCCAGGGTTCGATTGGGTACATGATTCAACAATCGATGGATAATGAGTTCTTGCGTCGTGGGCTTTATCGCCGGGCGATTACGTTGGTGACCCAGGTGGTGGTGGATAAAAACGACCCCGCATTTCAGAACCCGACCAAACCCATTGGAGGGTTTATGACCCGGGAAGAGGCGCAGATGTTTGAAGACATGGGCTGGCAGGTGGTGGAAGATGCGGGTCGAGGGTACCGGCGGGTGATCGCCAGTCCTAAGCCATTAGAGATTTACGAGGTGAACGCGATCAAAGAGATGGTGAATGGAGGGTGGATTGTGATTGCCGTGGGCGGAGGGGGCATCCCGGTCATCCGAGATGATGAGGGGCATATCCGTCCTGCGCCCCCCGCGGTCATCGACAAGGACCGGGCCAGTGCCCTGTTGGCGAAAACCATCCAGGCGGACCTGCTGGTGATTTCCACCGCGGTGCCCAAGGTGGCCATCCATTTCAATCAGCCCAATCAGCAGTGGTTGGACCGGGTTACGGTGTCGGAGCTGAAGCGTTATATGGCCGAAGGGCATTTTGCCGCGGGGAGCATGTTGCCCAAGGTGGAGGCATGCATTGATTTCCTGGAGCACGGAGGCCAGCGCGCGATCATTACGGATCCCCCCAACCTGGCCCGGGCCCTGGCGGGCGAGGCAGGCACGCAGATTTTGCCCGATTGACCCCATGCCCGAGCGTAATTTTTTCAGAAGGTTTGGCTTCTGGTCTTGCAGATCCCTCCGGGCCGGGTGACCTGGTATGGGCACATCGCCGAGATGTTGGATGCGCCGGGTGCGGCCCGTACCGTGGGGTGGGCGTTGAACGCGCTCACCCCTGACCAGGCCCGGGTGATCCCCTGGCAGCGGGTGATCAACAAGTCCGGGCGGTGTTCCATCCGCCACGCGGGGATAACGCCCCAGGAGCAGCAGGCTCTTTTGGAAGCGGAGGGGGTTGTTTTTGATGATCGGGGTTACACCGACTTTCGACGCTTTGGGTGGGATGGGTTAACCCCTGACGAAGTGCAAGCCCTGCTGGCCCACGCCCGCCTGCCGTGGGAGTAAATAAGAGAACTGGACACTGGCGTTTTTTATTCCATCCACAGATTATCACAGAAAAAGAGAAGAAATCAAACAAAAAATCTGTGCAATCCGTGTAATCTGTGGCTAAAATACCGGTTTGAGGAGCCAAAATCATTTTCGCCAGACTCCAGGATGGTATTCTGTATTCAGGGCATTCATTGGCATCTTCCTTTTACAATTGACGCAGACATTATCGTGTTCCTATCAAGAGGCGTTTAGCAGGTGAAGCGATGCTGTTGGCAACTCTCAAGCCGGTTGCCGAGCAATCCGGTAGGAGCGGTGATCCGGCCGTTCGGCCCCCACCCCCTGCCCTTCCCCCGCTTGCGGGGGAGGGGTGATCGCCCGGAACGGAGGGGCTACGTAAGACCCATCCCCTCTTGGGGAAACGATCGGGAGGGGGTATTCTCAGCGTACCGAAGTCAGTTGGGATGTCATAATTGAGCCAGCAATTTGGAAGGAGTCAAGACTGAAACGGTAGCATTTGCGAAATCTACCTGATTTCGAGTCACAATGACATCCAAGCCCAAAAGTTCGGCGCAAGCCATCACTAAATTGTCTTCAAAATCCCATCCCGGCAGGGAAGCCGCACGCTCCAAAGTTTCACGGCTCACAGGGCAAATTTCGAAAGCATCCAGACATATTTTGATGGATGACAAGGCTGTCTGGCGATCCGTTAACCGTCTGGCGATATAAAAAATGTCGGTGAGAGAAGAAGCGACAATAAAGCCGATGATTCGCCCCTCATCGTTTGCGCGCCACAGCATTCCTGACTCCTGCACCCACGGTTTTCGGTCGAGTAAAACGTCCAGAATAACGTTGGTGTCAAACAGAACGCGCATCATCCGTACTTTTCCAGCCGATGTTCGGCGAGCATAGCATCGACTTCTTCATCCGTGGGAGTTGTTTTTTCCGTACGAAGCAAGCCTAGCGCTTTCGAAAAGGTATCCTTTGACCGAACTAATGTCTGGTCTTCACCTGGAACGAGGGTGCGCAACACATCCTCCAGCAATGCGATCCGTTTTTCTACGGGCCAGCGTCGCACTTGCGATAAGATGATGTGGTATTCTGTATTCATGGCATTCACTGGTATCTTCCTTTTTTATATAATGACGCAGACATTATGGTGTCCCTATCAAGAGGCGTTTAGCACTTGCAATTTTGGGGCCGGTCCGTCGAGGAGCAGTCGCAGGCGGTGTGAAATGACGAGAATAAGGGACCTGGGACATCAACGGTGCGGACTTCTCCAATAGATCTCACGTGGCGGGGGTGAATCCACAGAGGCAATCAGAACGGGAAGCCGTCCAAAGCGTTGACGCACGCGAAGCGTGAGCGCTTTGAGGTCTTCATCGTGATCCACGAGTTCGCCCTGGTGGATGGCGACGTATTGGCCAGGATAGATTTGACGCCATTCGTTCAGCTTGTTCCAAAAAACCTCTGCGTCTCGTTGCAAGGAAGCGGCCTCCAGATCAGCGAGATAGGCTTCCACCGCGGCCTCGACCACGTCTTCAACAGACTGATGCGTGTGTTCGGCCCATTGGCTGACGTTTTGGGCCAGTTTGGATTTCTTGAGGACGATTTCCATGGCTGAGAGAGGCGATGGGTAGGATGCTGTGATCGTTGGAGTGTAGGATTATTGTACCAGAAATCGTTCTCACGCGCCATCGATTTCACGCCCGCGGGTGCGTCCCAGAAATTTGGCGTCTACCACGCCCGCCCGGTGATGAAGTCGCCGGGCCATAAAACGGCGCCGACTGAATTCGGCTAGCCCCCCAACTGATTACTCCGCTTGCGCCTAACCTCGCCCTGACAATCCTCAATCCTAATCCTGATCCTATTTACGAAACAGGCGTCACGCGCGGCAGCGCGCCGATACGGACGAAAATGGGAACGCAGATTTGCGCCGATGCTCCGCAACGCAGATTTTCGCAGATGATTTTTATTTTGATTTTATCTGCGTGAATCTGCCTTTATCAGCGTTCATCTGCGTCCTCTATTTTCAAAGCAGCAACCCCAACTCCGCCAGTCGCTCTGGCTTCGCCACGCCCGTGGCCGGGTCCCACTGCCGGGCCGCGTAGTAGTGCTTGAGCATGCTGGCCAGGTCGGGCGCGTAGCCCGCGGTGGGGCCTTCCTCGTAGGCTTTCAGCACCCGCGCGGGCAGAGTATCATCGGCCGGGGTCATGCCCAAGCGGGCGTTGAGCAGGCGCTTGAGCTCGAAGATGCGGGCCCCGGTGATGCGCAGCTCATCCACAGACCATGTCCAACCTGTGATTCCGTGGATCAGGTCCAGTAGCTGAGGGATGGGGGTGTCTTCGAAGTGGCAAAGGATGAGGCTGTTGGTCAGAGCCCGGAAGTCCATGATGCGGGCCACCATGGCCATCTTTTCGAAGGATTCGTCGTGGGGATCGCCGTAGGTGATCTCCAGCTCGGGCGCTTCGTTGCCCATCTCCCAATGGTACACATCCCCGGCCATGTGGTCGGCCCCACGGGGGGAGGTGGCATAGACCACGCCCTGGCCCGAGTAGGCGTGGATGTCGTGGTAGGGCAGTTCCAGCTTTTTGGCGTGGACCGCGCGTTCGGGCACGCCGAAGTGGGCCGCGACCCGGGCCGCGCCTTGGGCCAGCAGGTCACCAAAGCCGCGGCGGTACGCGATCTGCTCGATGAGCTGGAGCGCGGGCTGGGGATCGCCCCAGGCCAGGGTGAGGCCGCCGGTGATGCTTTCGTCGATGATGCCCGCATTGAACAGGTCGTAAGCCAGGGCGATGGTGGAGCCGGCCGAGATGGTGTCCAGGCCATATTTGTTGCACAGATGGCCGGCATAGGCCGCGGCTTCCAGGTCGTCGGAGCCGATGAGGGGGCCGAAGGAGACGGAGGTCTCGTATTCCGGCCCGTCTACCACCTCATCTCCGGTCATGGGCAGGCGGATCTCCCGTCCGCAGGCGATGGGGCAGCGGAAGCAGGGCACATGGCGCTTGAGGTAGTGGTCGCTGAGCTCGCCCGCGTTGATTTTATCCTCGATGCCGTCGAGGACATTGGTGGTGTAGTAGAAGGCGGGCACGTCGCCCAGGGCCGGGCCCAGGTCCATGTTGAGCAGGGTGCCGCCCAGGCGCATCATCTGCGCGGTGAGGTCTTCCACCACATGGTTGGTGATCTCTCGCACCACCTGTTTGCTCGCCTCGGGATGGAAGAGAGGGACTTTGGCCTTGCCCCGCACCGCGATGGCCTTGAGCTGTTTGCTGCCCATGACCGCGCCCAGGCCGGTGCGCGCGGCCGCGCGGCCGTGGTCGTTCATGACCCCGGCGAAGAGAACGAGATTCTCACCCGCGGGCCCGATGCACGCCACCCGCACCCGCCTGTCGCCCATCATCTCCCGGATGGCTTCCTGGGTCTCGTACATATCCAGGCCCCAGAGGTCGTCCGCGGGGTGCAGCCGGGGCGCGGCATCCTCACGCAGTTCCAGCCACACCGGGTGGGCCGCCCGGCCCAGGATGATGAGGCCATCGTAGCCCGTGCGGCGCAGCTCCGGGCCCCAGTAGCCGCCCGAGTTGGCTTCGCCCAGGAGGCCGGTGGCCGGGGAACGGGCGGCTACAGAGAAGCGGCCCGCGGCCGGGGTAGTGGTGCCCACCAGGGGCCCGGTCATGAAGATGAGGGGGTTGTCCGGGCTCAGGGGGGCGGTGTCGGGCGTGAGCAGCTCCCACAGGTAGCGGGCGGCCAGGCCGCTGCCGCCCACGAACTGTGTCGCATAATCCTCGCGGATGGGCTCATCCCACAGGCGGCCTGTGGTAAGGTCGACATAAAGGATTTTGCCCATGTAGCCGGGCAGGGGGCGGGGAGGCGCGGGGGTGTAGGAT
>JALWZT010000105.1 GCA_027002405.1 Anaerolineae bacterium
CACCCCCACCCCTGCTGGCGGTTATCACCTTTACCTGCCATTGATCATGAAATCCCCTTTTTGACGTCATCTTGTTCCGGGCGAAAGCTGCTTACGATGACCTGCGGGCCGAGGCGCTGCCCTGACGGCCTTCATCATAGAAGCTTTATGGAGATTTCAAGGGGATATGGTATGATCAGAATCTGGACATAGCACATAACCGCGAAAAGGGAACGCAGTTTGCAGGTTTGCAGGTGGCAAGTGGCAGGTAGAGATAACGCAGATTGCGCAGATGCGCCGCAGATTTCCACTGATTACTGATCACTGATCACTGATTACTCTATTTACGGAACAGGCGCCATGAAAAAATCCCTGCTCGTCCTCATCCTTCTCACCCTCGCGCTGTTGGCGCGACAGGCCCATTTTGTCATGGCCATGAGCCGCGCGGAACCCCACGCAAACGCGTATGTCACCTATTATGTGCGACCGGATGGCGGGTCGCCAGAACAATGCACAGGCCGCGCGGACGCGCCCTATCCTGGCAGCGGCCTGCATCAGCCCTGCGCCTGGGACCATCCTTTCCGCGCCCTGCCGCCTGACGGCCCGGCTCGCATCCAGGGCGGCGACACCTTGATCATCGGCCCCGGCTCCTATCGTATGGGCTACGCCGCGCCCGAAGCCGACGGGGACGGCTCCAACTGCTCATCTTACTATCCCTGGGGTTGTGTCATGCCCCCCATCCCCTCTGGCCCGGACCCCGCGCATCCCACCCGTATCCTGGGCAAAGGTTGGAATACCGGCTGCGCCAATCCGCCCGAACTGTGGGGTGCGGAGCGCGCGGCCCACATCTTCGACCTGACCGGCAGCAGCAACATCGAGATCGCCTGTCTCGAGATCACCGACCATGCAGGGTGCGTGGAATTCCATACCGGCGGCCTGGCCTGCAATCGGGATAGCTTTCCCTACGGCGATTGGGCTTCCGTGGGCCTTTACGCGCAGGACTCGAGCAATGTCCATCTGCAGGACTTGAACATCCACGGTATGGCCGACGCGGGCATCCGCGCCGGACGGCTGCGCAATTGGACCGTGGAGCGAGTGCGGTTGGCCGGGAACGGCTGGGTCGGTTGGGATGGCGATATCGATGGCGATGACAGCAACTCGGGAACCATGCTCTTCCGACGCTGGACCGTGGAATGGAACGGGTGCGCGGAAACCTGGCCCGGTGAGCAACCCGCGGGGTGCTGGGCGCAGTCGGCCGGGGGGTATGGCGATGGGGTGGGCACAGGTGCGACCGGCGGGGATTGGATCATCGAAGATTCCACCTTCTCGCACAACACCTCGGACGGCCTCGATCTCCTCTATCATTCCCGGGGCGGGACCATCACCCTGCGCCGGGTGCGGGCCGAGGGCAACGCGGGCAATCCCATCAAGGTAACAGGTCAGACCCTCATGGAAAACAGCGCGCTCGTCGCAAATTGCGCGTTTTTCCAGGGCCAGCCTTTTACTTACAACGTGGACCCATGCCGCGCGTTGGGCAACGCGTTCGAAGCCTCATTCATGGGTGGGGAAACCGTCACCCTGATCAACAACACCATCTATGGCCAGGGCGATGGCCTGGTGGCGGCCGGCCCGCGCGAGGGGGGCGCTTGCAACGGCCGGGAAAAGCTGATCGGCCGCAACAATCTCTTTTTGGGCGATCAGGAATACCTCGCGCCCGGCGACACCACTTTTCTGTTCTATCAAGATGGGTGTGCGGGGCTGCGCTTTGACGGCGACTACAACCTCTACCATCACGTCAAGCTCAGCCTGTATACGCCCGGCCCCCACGACGTGGCCGCGGATCCTCGCCTGAGCGGCCCCCTTTCGGGCGTGTATTGGGGCCTGGACCTGACCGCAAACAGCCCGGCCATCAACGCGGGAACCGCGCAGAACGCGCCAGCCACCGACATTCTGGGCTGCCCGCGCGACGCGCAGCCCGACATCGGCGCGTACGAATGGCAAGGCGGCCCCTCTTCGACCTCCACGCCCATCCCTACAGCTACACCTACCCATCCCCCTACGTTTACGCCCATCCCCACGGCCACGCCTACTCACACCCCGTCGCCCACGCCCATCCCCAC
>JALWZT010000106.1 GCA_027002405.1 Anaerolineae bacterium
GGAAGGGGGACTGTATGTCATGGTTCACCTGCTGGGGAGGGAGATGGTGGGCGGAAAATAAAAAACTCACCGACGGATGCGGTGAGTCATGCGGGCGGGGAAAGGATTTCCCGCCGGAGGGCTTGCGAAAGGGGTATAAAGTTTGAAGTTTAGCGACTCACCGCAGTCTCATGAGGAGAACGCGGGGCAGTTGGCGCGGCCAACTACGCCCGCCCGATACAGGAGCAGGTGAACGCGAATTGCGGGGTCGCTGGCAGTTGCATGGCTGCATTATACGGGAGAAGAGAGGAGATGTCAAGTTGACGCCCGGGTGGTGGGGAGTGATCAGTAAAAAGACCTTGAAGGTCTTGGAGACCCTTCAAGGTCTGGAGCGGGCGTTGGCCCCGCGGATGGTGGTGCCAGGGCCAGCCGCCGGTGCCGGGGGATCATTCCCCCGGCTAGAAACAGCGTCCCTGCGGGGCTAGCGCCGTCCCCTAGCCGGATTATGAACGTTTACAAAACAATCCGGTAATAGAATGAGGCCTATGACCCGTTTAATTTGTAAAACTCCATCATCCGGCGCCGTTTTATAGCCCGGCGACTTCATCGCCGGGCGGGCGTGGTGGACGCGACTATGACTGATCTAATTCGGCAACATGCATCATCCGGCGCCGTTCCTTGGCGCCCGAGGCTGGAACGAACCTGTTGGTTTACTGCGCGAGGACGCCGAATAAATTCAGGTCTGAGGGCGTTCCGCCGCATGTCCCCCTTCGGGGACATGTTTTCCGCCCGGTTGGGGCTGTCTGCGTAGGCAGACAGCAGCCTGCATGGGGTTTGCCAACAGCCCGAGGCTGGAACCCTCGGGCTACGAGTACAAAGCCCCTTCGGGGCTCCCGTGGCCGGCCCGCGGGGCTTCGCATTCATCGCCGGGCGGGCGTCAAAGATTCTCTCCCGACCGTTTCCTCAAGGGGGATGGCTTTACGTAGCCCCTCCGTCCCAGGTGATCATCCTCCTCTCTGGGCGTCAATTAGTTTGCGCATAGCCAATAACTATTCCCTTCCCAACACACCTCATCCCACATCACCCCCCAATACCCAATATCCAATACCCAACATCCACCACCCTGTGCTACAATAACCTCTCCTCATCCCACCCTATCTCCCTCCCATCATGCCGAATCGACTCATCCACGCCACCTCCCCCTACCTCCTGCAACACGCGGACAACCCCGTGGACTGGTGGGAATGGGGGCCCGAAGCCCTGGCTCGCGCCCGCAAAGAGAACAAACCCATCTTCCTCAGCGTGGGCTACGCGGCCTGTCACTGGTGCCATGTCATGGCCCACGAATCCTTCGAGGACCCGGCCATCGCGGCCATCCTCAATGAGCACTTCATCAGCATCAAAGTGGACCGGGAGGAGCGGCCCGACATCGACGCCATCTACATGGACGCGCTCATCGCCATGACCGGGCATGGTGGCTGGCCCATGTCCATGTTCCTCACCCCGGAGGGCGAACCCTTCTACGGGGGGACCTATTTCCCGCCCGTGGCCCGCTATGGCCTGCCCTCCTTCCGCCAGGTCTTGCACAGCATCATCCGCGCCTGGCAGGAACAGCGGGATCAGGTCCAGCGCACGGCCGCGGCCATGCGCCAACAATTGGCCTATTCCGCCACCCTCAAGCCCCAATCGGGCGACCTCACCCCGGCCATCCTGGACGCGGCCTTCGATTCCCTGGTCCAGGTTTACGATGACACTTACGGCGGCTTTGGCTCCCGGCCCAAATTCCCCCAGGCCATGACCCTGGAATTCCTCCTGCGCCAGCACGCGCGCACCCACGACCCCGCGCCCCTGGCCATGGCCGAACACACCCTGCGCCAGATGGCCAACGGCGGCATCTACGACCAGCTCGGTGGGGGATTTCACCGCTACAGCACGGACGAGCATTGGCTCATCCCTCACTTCGAGAAGATGCTCTATGACAACGCGCTCCTGGCCCGGGTTTACCTCTATGCCTGGCAGATCACGGGCAAGGCCTTTTACCGCCGCATCGTGGAAGAGACCCTGGATTACGTGCTGCGAGAGATGACCCATCCCCTGGGCGGCTTCTTCAGCACCCAGGACGCGGACAGTGAGGGCGAGGAGGGCAGGTTTTTCGTATGGACCCCCGCGCAGATCAAGGCGGTGCTGGGCGATGCCGAGGGGGAGATCCTTTGCCGCTACTATGGTGTGACCGAACATGGCAATTTCGAGGGGAAAAATGTGTTACATGTGGTGCAAGACCTGGACGCGCTGGCTCAAAACCCGGACATTCGGCCCGAGCATGTTTTGGGCCTGGCCGAGATGCTGCGCGAGGCCCGCAAGCGCCTGTTCGCAGCCCGGGAAAAGCGTCCCAAACCCGGGCGGGATGAGAAAATCCTGGCCGCGTGGAACGGCCTGATGATGCGGGCCTTTGCCGAGGCCGGAGGTGCGCTGGATCGCGAGGCGTATATCGAGGCGGCCCGCGGCAATGCCGACTTCATCCTCACCCACATGATGAACGAGGAAGGGCGGCTGTTCCGGTCGTGGAAGGATGGCCGGGCTCAGTTCAACGCCTATCTCGAGGATTACGCGGACGTGGCCGAGGGGCTCATCGCCCTCTACCAGGTCACCTTTGAGCCCCGCTGGCTGTTCGAGGCCGAACGTCTGCTGGAAGTCATCCACGGGCATTTTTGGGATGAGGCCGCGGGCGCGGCTTTTCACACCGCGGATGATCACGAGCAGCTCATTGTGCGGCGCAAGGATTTTCTGGACAACGCGGAGCCCAGCGGCAACAGCGCCTACGCGTCCGCGGCCATCCGCCTGGCCCGCCTGCTGGACCGGGCCGACCTGCTGGACCGGGCCGAGGTCATCTTCCGTTTCATGCGCCACCGTCTGCCCACGCAACCCACGGGTTTCGGGCATCTTCTCTGCGCCCTGGACCTGTACCTGCGTCCCTCTCGCGAGATCGCCATCATCGGCGATCCCGATGACCCCAGAACCCGGGCCCTGCACCGCGCGGCCCTGCGCCCCTTCCGGCCCGACACGGTCCTGGCGGGTGGGGCCCCTGACCAGGCCGCGGAACTCGCGTCGCGCATCCCTCTGCTGGCCGGGCGAGGCCTGGTGAATGGCCACCCCGCGGCCTACGTCTGCCGCAACTTCCTCTGCAACCTGCCCGTCACCACGCCCGAGGCCCTGAGTGAGAGTAATCAGTGAGCAGTGATCAGTAATCAGTGGAAAGCTGCGTTCCCTCCACACTCCTAATCCTAATCCTAATCCCAATCATGTCCTTCGTCCTCGAACTTCTCTTTGATCCCCAGGCCGAAGCCCTCATTCGCGGCCTGTGGCAGCGCATTTCCGACGCGGGATATCCTTCCTCGCGGGATGCAGACGGCTATCGTCCGCACCTCACCCTGGCCGTCTCCGACGCCCCCCTTTTCGATGTGGATGGCTGCCGGGCCCGCTTGGCTGAGCTTGCCCAAAGCTGGCATGCCTTCCCCATCCAGCTTAACCATCTCGGCCTGTTCCAGAGCATGGAGAACGTGGTTTTCCTGGGCGTCGTCCCTTCCCAGAACCTATTGGACCTGCATCGCGCCGCGTTTGGGCTGTGCCAACGCCAGGCAACCGATTGGCGGGGTTATTATGCGCCCGACCACTGGACCCCGCACGTGACCCTGGCCTTTGATCTGACTCCCGAGCAGGCCCTTGGCATCCTCGCCCTGGCCTGGGACATGCCTCTGCCCATCCGTGCCCATGCCCACGCGCTGCTGCTGGTGGAAGTCACGCCCACCCACGTGCGAGAGCACGTTCTTTGTGGTTTGGGGCATTAGCCCATCTTCTTTCTCTGTGCTACAATGCGTTTACCCGCCTTGTTTTCCTGATCGCTCAATCTGCTCCATCCGCGTTATCGGCGGCGAATTCCAACGTCGAAACCTTTTCTTCGTAGGGAGGAAACCGTTGCCAAAGGGCCCGATGTTGAAGTCTCCAGGGAACTTTCCGGGAACTGTCATCACCTGGGGTGAGCTGTTGCGTCTTGTGGGGTGGTTGGTGTTGCTGCCGTGGGTTGCGGCCGCCCTGGTGGTTTGGGTCGGCTGGTTGCCCGCGCCCCACTCGCCCGCGGGCTGGCTGGGTTACGCGCTTGTCTGGCCTGCGGGATGGGCTGCGTTTTTGTCCAGTATGGTGGACGCCCGCACCCTCCTCGGTCGCCCCAAAGCAGAGGGCGACAGGCAACTACTCTGGCAGGTTATTTTCCACCAGCCTCATGTCGAGATCATCGAAGGCGATAAGGTGGGAGGCGATAAAATCCAGGGGGACCGGGTGGCAGGAAACAAATATCAGGCTGAGCGGATGGTCATCCATCAACATGCGGACGCCGCTCAAGCCGATCCACCCGTCAACCTGCCCGCGGCCGGGGAGGTTTTCGTGGGGCGGGAGGAGGAGATGGCGCGATTGATGGAACGGCTGGACCAGGCCCAAGGCGGCGTGGCCCTCATTGCCGGGGTGCGAGGCATGGGCGGGGTGGGCAAGACCGAGCTCGCGCTGCAAGCCGCGCACCGCCTGGCCCACCGCTACCCCGCCCGCCTCTTCATCGACGCGGGCGCGCGGGACGCGGACGCGCTCCTGGCCGAGATCATCCGCCTGTTTCAACCGGAGCTGAAGCCGCCCGACGATGCCGCGGCGAGCGCGTCCCTGGCCCGTCAGCTCATGAACCGGTGGCCCGGCCTTCTCATCCTGGACAATGTCACCCGGCCGGAGGGGGTCCGGGCTGTGCTGGAGGCGGTCCCTGGCGGCTGGGCCGTGGTGGTCACCTCGCGGCGTAAATTCGGCTTGGGAGACGGGCTGCTGCTGGATTTGAACGTGCTGGAGCCGGATGCCGCGGTGGCGCTGCTGCGAGAGTTGGGTGTGGCCGGGGAGGAGGGAGACCTGGCCCGGCTGGCCGAGGCCTGCGGCCGCCTGCCCCTGGCTTTGCGCGTGGCCGCGGCCTTTCTGCGCAACCATCCGGACTGGACCCTGGCCGAGTACCTGGAGGCGCTGGAGGGGGCGCGGTTGGAGCGTCTGCGGGAGGAGGGGGAGGGGGACGTGGCCGCGGTGCTGGGCCTGAGCCTGAAATGGCTGGAGGAAGAGCGGCCCGAGCTGGCCCGGCGCTGGCGCCTGCTGGCGGTCATGCCCGCGGCTTTCGACCGGGACCTGGCCGCGGGGGTGTGGGAGACCGACCCCGCGACCGCCCGGGACAGCCTGAGCGAGCTGGTGCGCTGGAGCCTGGTGGAGTACGATGGGGATACGAGGCTGTATTGGCTGCATGACCTGCTGCGGGAGCTGGCGGGCGAGCCTGGAGCGGAGGTGGTGCGTCGCCATGCCTTCCATGTGCTGGACCAGGCCCGGAAGGCGGACGACCAGTTCCTGGCGGGGGACCTGAGCGGCCTGGCCCGCTTCGATTTGTTGTGGCCCCACCTGGAGGTTGCGTGGGCGCGGCTGCGTGCTGCGGATGACGGGGACGCCCGGCGCTGGCTGCGGGATTTCGCCGGCACGTTTCCCCATCTGTTGGACCTGCGCACCACGCCCGGGCAGCGCATCCCTTACCTGCAGAGGGGGGTGGCAGCCGCGCGGGCCCTGGGCGATAAGGAGGCGGAGGGCGTCCTGTTGGGCAATCTGGGGCTGGCCTATGCGGACTTGGGGCGGGTGGAGGAGGCCATCGGGTATTACGAGCGGGCCCTGGCCATTGATCGTGAAATTGGCGACCGGCGGGCGGAGGGCGCTCTGTTGGGCAATCTGGGGGCCGCCTATTATCGCCTGGGTCGGGTGGAGGAGGCCATCGGGTATTACGAGCAGGCCCTGGCCATCGCCCGGGAGATCGGCGACCGGCGGAATGAAGGCACATGGTTGGGCGCTCTGGGGCTGGCCTATGCGGACCTGGGGCGGGTGGAGGAGGCCATCGGGTATTACGAGCAGGCCCTGGCCATTGATCGTGAAATTGGCGACCGGCGGGCGGGGGGGAATCATTTGGGCAATTTGGGGAATGCCTATGCGGCCCTGGGTCGGGTGGAGGAGGCCATCGGGTATTACCAGCAGGCCCTGGATATCGCCCGGGAGATCGGCGACCGGCGGGGCGAGGGCGCGGATTTGGGCAATCTGGGTGCCGCCTATTATCGCCTGGGCCGGGTGGGTGAGGCCATCGGGTATTACCAGCAGGCCCTGGCCATCGCTCGTGAGATCGGTGACAGGCGGAATGAAGGCGCATGGTTGGGCAATCTGGGGAATGCCTATGCGGCCCTGGGTCGGGTGGAGGAGGCCATCGAGTATTACCAGCAGGCCCTGGCCATCGCCCGGGAGATCGGCGACCGGCGGGCGGAGGGCGCTCTGTTGGGCAATCTGGGGATGGCCTATGCGGCCCTGGGTCGGGTGGAGGAGGCCATCGGGTATTACGAGCAGGCCCTGGCCATCGCCCGGGAGATCGGCGACAGGCGGGCCGAGGGGCTTCGGGCCTGGAATCTGGGATTGGCTTTGGAAAAGCAGGGGCGGTATGCCGAGGCCGCGGGCCTCATGCGCATCCGGGTGGACTACGAGCGGGAGATCGGGCATCCGGACGCAGAGGAGGACGCCCGCCGCCTGGCCGAGGTGGAAGCAAAGGCGCGGGGTTTTAGGCCCCCCTCCTAACCTCCCCCCGACGCTGCGCTTTCGGGGGGAGGAATGCCGGCTCCTCGCCCCACCTCACTCCAACTCACTCCCCTCCCCCGAAAGGAGGGCCAGCGACCGTCGGGGGAGGGGCCAGGGGAGGGGGTCCAACCCTCAATCATTCCCAACCATTCACACCATGAAAGAATCCTCTCTTCATCCAGATTGGCGAGCGCCGAAGCACACTCGCGAGGCGGCCCGCCAGTTGCGCAAACACATGACGCCCGCGGAGGAAATCTTGTGGCAGCGCCTGCGACGCAATCAGCTCGGCTGGCATTTTCGCCGCCAGCATCCTCTGGGGACGTTCATCGTGGACTTCTATTGCGCCAAAGCCCGCCTCATCATCGAGGTCGATGGTCCCATTCACAACAAACAGGTTGAGTACGACCGGGAACGTGAGGCCTGGCTGGAAAGCCATAAAGGCCATCGGGTCATCCGTTTCACCAACGAGGAAGTCATGCATGATCTCGAAGGGGTATTGGCGAAAATCCGGAAGGCGCTGGAGCAAACGTCCTAGCCCCTCTTCTGCCCCCGACGCTGCGCTTTCGGGGGGGAGGCCAAGCCCCCCTCCCCTGAAACCGAGCGGAGCGAGGG
>JALWZT010000107.1 GCA_027002405.1 Anaerolineae bacterium
TTCTGTAGCCGTTCCCGTAATTCGGCGTTCTCTTGCTTGAGTCGCCTGTTCTCTTGCAGTAAATTCATTATCACTGTATCACTATTCTACCACAGGTTGCGTACTTTTGCGTACCTGTATAGTTACGCAGTAAATTCATTATCACTGTATCACTATTCTACCACAGGTTGCGTACTTTTGCGTACCTGTATAGTTACGTGCTTTTGTGTCTTAGTGTTCTTCGAGCCATCACTCATAACGATTGCAATTCGATCCCCACACCAACCATGACCCTACAACCCTCTGCTTCCATCCCCACCTTTCAAGAGATCATCATGCGCCTGGAACGGTTCTGGGCCGGTCAGGGCGCGCTCATCTGGCAACCCTACAGCGAAAAAGTCGGCGCGGGCACGGCCAACCCCGCCACCACCCTGCGCGTCCTGGGGCCCGAACCCTGGACCGTGGGCTATGTGGAACCCAGCTACCGCCCCGATGACGGGCGCTTTGCCGAAAACCCCAACCGCATGCAGATGCACCACCAGTACCAGGTCATCCTCAAACCCGACCCCGGCAATCCCCAGGAAATCTACCTGGACAGCCTGCGGGCGATGGGGATTGATCTGGATAAGCATGACGTGCGGTTCGTCGAAGATAATTGGGAAAGTCCTGCCCTGGGCGCCTGGGGCCTGGGGTGGGAGGTATGGCTGGATGGTCTGGAGATCACCCAGTTTACTTACTTCCAGCAGGCCGGTGGGTTGGACCTGGACCCGGTCTCGGTGGAGATCACCTATGGCCTGGAACGCATCGCCATGTTCATCCAGGGCGTGAAAGAGGTGTGGGACCTGCAATGGGATGCCCATCATACCTACGGCGACATCCTGAAGATGCAGGAGATCGAACATTGTGAGTATGCTTTTCACGCGGCCGATGTGGATCGCCTACGGGCCATGTACGAACTCTACGAAGCGGAGTTCAACAACGCGGTGGCCCAGGGCCTGGTCATCCCCGCGTATGATTATGTGCTCAAATGCTCCCACACCTTCAATCTGCTGGACACGCGCGGGGCCATTGGCGTGACCGAGCGGGCCAATTACTTCCGCCGCATGCGGGAGATGACCCGCCGCGTGGCCGAGGTGTACGTGGAGAAACGCCGGGAGGCCGGTTTCCCTTTGCTCGATCCCGAACAGGCCCGGTATGAGCCTCCCATCCCCCCCGAACCCGAACCCCTGCCCCAAGGCCTGACCGAGGCCGACTTGCTGTTGGAAATCGGCGTGGAAGAGCTTCCGCCCCACGAAGTGCCCAATGCTATCGCCCAACTGCGGGACAAGGTCCCCGCGGCCCTGGATGAAGCCCGGCTGCGCTACGAGGACGTGTACGTCACGGCCGCGCCTCGGCGCATCGTCGTTCTCGTGCGCAAGCTCCAGGCCCAGCAGGCATCGGAAGTGCAGGAATTCCGGGGCCCGCCCGCGGACCGGGCCTTCGACGCAGAAGGCAACCCCACCAAGGCCGCCATGGGCTTCGCCCGGGGCAAAGGGGTCGCGGTGGAAGACCTGGAGATCCGCGAGGAAGGGGGCAAGCGCTACGTCTACGCGGTGAAGCAGGTGGAAGGCCGGCCCACCCACGAGCTTTTGCCTGAGATCCTGCGGGGATGGGTCATAGGCATTCGTTTCACCAAATCCATGCGTTGGAACCCCAGCAATGTGGCTTTCAGCCGCCCTGTTCGCTGGCTCACAGCCCTGTATGGGCCCCAGGTGGTGCCTTTCGAATACGCGGGCCTGCTCAGCGGGCCGGTTTCCCGCGGGCTGCGGCCCCACGGCTCGCCCGAAATCACCATCCCCCGGGCCGAGGACTATCTCGAGCGCATGGCCGAGGCAGGGGTGGTGGTGGACCGGGCGACGCGCAAGGCTCGGATCTGGGAGGGCGTCCTGGCCGAAGCCGCGAAGGTGGGGGGCACCGTGCCCGAAGACGAGGCCCTGCTGGAACAGGTCACCGACCTGGTGGAGCAGCCCTTCCCCCTGCTGGGGCATTTTGAACCCGAATACCTGGCTCTGCCCGCGCCCGTGCTCATCACCGTGATGAAAAAGCATCAACGCTACTTCCCGGTGGTGGATGCCCAGGGCAACCTGTTGCCCTATTTCATCACCGTTGTCAATGGCCAGGACCGGGACCCGGACCTGGTGCGCGCGGGCAACGAAGCCGTGATCCGGGCCCGCTACGCGGACGCGGCTTACTTTGTCAAAGAAGACCGCAAGCGCGCCCTGGAAGCCTTCAACCCCGAGCTGGCCAAGCTCACCTTCCAGGAAAAATTGGGCTCCATGCTGGATAAAGTGCATCGGCTGGAGCGGCTGACCCCGCTGGTGGCCGACCTGCTGGGCCTGAGCCCGGAGGAAAAGGCCGCAGCCGCCCGGGCCGCAACTCTAAGCAAGGCGGACCTGGCCACCAGCATGGTGATAGAGATGACCTCCCTGCAAGGGATCATGGGCGAAATCTACGCGCTGGATAGTGGCGAATCGCCCGAAGTGGCCCGGGCCATCCGTGAGCAATACATCGTCAAGCCCGAACAACCCCTGAGCCCCGCGGGCCTGGCCCTGAACATCGCGGACCGGCTGGACAGCCTGGTGGGCCTGTTCGCGGTGGGCCTCGCGCCCAAATCCACCGCGGACCCCTTCGGCTTGCGCCGCGCGGCCCTGGCCTTGGTGCAAACCCTCATGGCCTCGGGCCGGGATTTCGACATCCGCCAGGGATTGAAGGCCGCGGCCGCGGAGCAGCCTGTGCCTGTGTCGGAAGAGGTGCTGACCGAGGCCATGGAGTTCATCGCCAAGCGGCTGTATGTGGCCCTGCGCGAGGAAGGCTTCCCCCACGACGTGGTGGAAGCGGTGCTGGCCGAACAGGCCTGGAACCCGGCTCGGGCTCGGGACGGGGTGGTGGCCCTGACCGAGGCCGTGCAACAGCCCTGGTGGGAGGAGGTCTTCACCGCGTACGCCCGGGCCAAACGCATCGTGCGGAACCTGGACGAAACCTATTCCCTGAATCCCGACGCCTACGTGGAACCCGCCACCCGCGCACTCCACGCCGCGTATGAAGCCGCGGCCACCAAACTGGCCGCGCGGCGCGATATCCCTACGTTGGTCCAGGTGCTACGGGAACTCCAAGATCCCATCAACACCTTCTTCGAACGAGTCCTGGTAATGGCCGAAGAGGAGACCCTCCGGGCCGCGCGATTGGCCCTGGTGCAGCGGATCGCGGCCCTGCCCGACGGCCTGGCCGACCTGACCCGGCTGCGGGGCTTCTAGAGATTTGACCCAATCCCCTTTTTAGGGCAAACTATCCTCATGGAACTGCACACCTACTTTCGCATCCTCAAGCGATGGTGGTGGATCCCAACCGGTCTTTTTCTTCTCACCCTGGTTTTTTCGCTGATCACCACCCGCCCGTGGCAGCCCCGGCCCCCGACTTATGCCTTGAGTATGTCCTTCAGCGTGGGGGTGCGACCTCAGCATTTGCCCGACCAGTTCACCTATGATGGCTACTACACCGCGCTTTCTTCCGAATACCTGATCGATGATTTCAGCGAGATCGTCAAGGGCTCGGAATTCGCTCGGGTTGTGAGTCAGCATCTGGCAGACCAGGGGATTCAGGTGGCGCCGGGGCAGATTCAGGGCTCCACCCAAACCGGCGAATTGCACCGCATCCTCACGGTGACCCTCTACGACGGGGATCCCCATCGTTTGGAAGCCATTGCCGACGCGGTGGCTGCCACCATGACCCAGGACGCCCATCTTTTTATGCCTCGATTGTTGGAGGACCAGGGCGCGGTGTATTTGATAAACCGGGGGACTGTGGTCCCTGTCGGCCCAGGCCTCAAGCAGCGTCTGGACCTGCCCTTGCGTCTGGTCCTGGCCCTTTTGGCGGGCGTGGGGCTGGCTTTTTTGGTGAATTACCTGCTTCCTCGCGTCTACACTCGCGACGACCTGGAAGCGTTGGGCATCGACGTCATGGGAGAAATCCCCAGGTAAGATTATGGAACTCAAAGTTTACTGGCAGATTCTCAAAAAGCGTGGTTGGATTATCCTGGTGGCCGCGCTGATCACCGCGGTGGCGGCGTTTGGTTTCAGCCGTTTTCAAGAGCCTATCTATCGGGCGCAGATTTTGGTGAGCGTGCGCCCGGCCCGCGCGGATTTCGGCCTTACTGCCTCGACCAAGGACTTGCTGCGGAATTTTCAAACCAATCTGCTCACCCACCGCATGGCCCAAAAGGTCATTGATCGGGCCCAGTTGGATATGAACACCTACGAACTGCTCAGCGAGGTGGAGGTCAACCCTGAGCCCGATCGGTTCATCATCCGCATTGTGGCCAAAGACCCGGACCCCCAAACCGCGGTCACCATTGTCCAGACCATGGCCCAGATTTTTGTGGATGAGCAGGAAGCCTGGAATCAGAAGCAGGATAAGCGGGACCGGATTGATGTGTGGATTGTGGATGACGCCCGAGATGCGCCTCTGTGGCGGCCTAACCCCAAGCTCAACGCGGTGGCGGGGTTGATCCTGGGCGCCATCCTGGGCGCGTTTATCGTTTTCGTATTGGAATGGATGGCTTCCCGCTACATCCGCATTGCGGAAGACATGGAACGCCTCGAGATTCGTGTTTTGGGCGCGATCCCCGCCGGCGGAAGAGGGAAGTAATCAGTGATCAGTAATCAGTAATCAGTCGGCTAAGTGAGCGTCCAGAAATAACTTCCCGTTCCTCTTTCACCCGAAACCCATCATGCCTCTTGATCTCATTGCATTAACCGACCCTCAATCTCCCCAGGCCGAAGCTTATCGCAGCCTGCGGACCAATCTGGATTTCTACAGTCTGGAAAATCCTCTGCACACCCTGCTCATCGCCAGTCCCGAGCCCGATGAGGACCGCACCCGGGTGCTGGCCAACCTGGGCGTGATCTCGGCCCAGGCGGGCAAGCGGGTGATTCTGGTGGACGCGAACATGCGCCGGCCCCGACTTCATACTATCTTTGGCCTTTCCAATGACCGGGGTCTGGCCACGGCTTTGGTGGACGCCCGCGCGAAGCTTCCGATTCGAGAGACGGAGATCCCCCGTCTGCGCGTGTTGCCCGCGGGGCCCACGCCCACGAATCCCGCGGACCTGCTGGCTTCGGCGCGTATGAGCCAGGTGCTGGCCCAGCTCAAGGACCAGGCGGACGTGATTTTGTTCGACGCGCCCCCTTTGGTCGCGGTCACGGATGGCGCGTTGTTGGCCGCGCGGGTGGATGGCGTGTTGCTGGTCGCGCGCGCGGGCCAGACCCGTCGTGAGTTGGTGGAAAAGGCCAAGGACATCCTGGGCAAAGTCAAAGCCAACCTGGTTGGCGCGGTGCTCACCAACGCCGCGGTGGAAACGGGTGTGTATGTGTAGCCTGGGCTCGAACCCCATTTTCATTCCTATTGGCGAGCCCGGAGGAAACGATAAAGATTAAAGACTAAAGATGACCTGCGCAAATCTGTTTGTATCTGTGTGCATCTGCGTTCCCATTTGAAAAAATCATGAAAGCATTGATTCTCAGCGGAGGCAAAGGCTCCCGCCTTTATCCCCTCACCTACACCAATGCCAAGCAGCTCATCCCTGTGGCCAATAAGCCTGTGCTCTTCCGCGTCATCGAGGCCATCAAAGAAGCCGGTATCGATGACATGGGGATTGTCATCGGCAGTGGCGAAAATGGCCGTAAAGTGCGGGCCGCGGTGGGCGATGGCAGCCAATGGGATGTGCACATCACCTACATCGTTCAAGATGAGCCCAAGGGCCTGGCCCACGCGGTGCTCATCGCCCGCGACTATTTGGGCGACGAGCGTTTTGTCATGTTCCTGGGGGATAACGTCATCGAAGGCGGCATCAGCAACCTCATCCGGGAATTCAAAAATTCCGACTACCACGCCCAGATCGTGCTCACCCCGGTGGCCGAGCCGCAGCATTACGGCGTGGCCGAACTCAACCCGGATGGCAGCATCAAACGCCTGGTGGAAAAGCCCCGGGAACCGCGCAGCAATCTGGCCCTGGTGGGCATTTACATGTTCGATCCCCACGTGCACGAAGCGGTCCGGGCCATCAAGCCTTCCTGGCGGGGTGAGCTGGAGATCACGGATGCCATTCAATGGTTGGTGGAGCAGGGCTACCGGGTGCATCCTTACATCCATCGAGGATGGTGGATCGATACGGGCAAGCCCATCGACATGCTCGCGGCCAACAGCAAAGTGCTGGAAGAGCTCACCCCCGAGATCCGGGGGTTTGTGGATAAAGATTCCCTGGTGGATGAGCGGGTGACCGTCGAAGAAGGGGCCCAGATCATCAACAGCGTGGTACGCGGCCCCACCATCATCGGCGAAAACACCCGCATTATCAACAGCTACATCGGGCCCTTCACCTCCATCTACTACAATTGTGTCATCGAAGAAGCTGAAATCGAACGGTGCATTGTGCTGGAAAACAGCCAGATCAAGCATGTGCCGGTGCGCATTGCCGATAGCCTCATCGGCCGCAATGTGCTCATTCAGCGATCTGAATTCAAGCCCCGGGCCTTGAAATTCACCCTGGGTGACAACTCTCGCGTCGGATTGATTTGATCCTTGCCTCACTCTCTCCCTGCCCTCGCTGCACTCATCGCACAAACGGAGCGTTCATGGCCATGTCACAGCATCGTCCAGCAATGTCTTTTCCGCCCGTTTGTGCCCGCGTACCGCGCGCCCGAACGGGCTCCCCGGGAGGTGGTGGCGCGACGCATTGCCGAGGGCGTGGCTCTTTTGGCCGAACGCCTCCATCGCCTGCCTCAGGCGTATCCCTATTGGCGTCCTTTTGATCCCGCGGCCTACTTCGATCTCTATCCAGAACAGGTCCCAGCCCTGGTGCGGATCGAGCGGTTGGGCGCCACCCTGGATGTGACCCTCTACGCGGATATGCTTTCCCCCGCGTTTCGGCGGGCCGAGCGTTTTTGGGCCCAGGAGTTTTGCCCGGCCTATTTTGCCGCGGGGGAGAAGGACGCGTTTTGGCAGCATTTTCAGCAGCGAACCCTGCCCGGGATGCAGCGGCGCTTGCAAGAGGCTCGGGAGGAGATCGCCCTGGCTGGAGAATGGCTCTATCAGCGAGGGGATATGGCGTTCCTATCCATGGCCGCGGCCATGGATGAACGGGGGATCCACGAACATCACCTTCCCGATGACGATCCCGATTTGATTGATCTTTACCATCGTCTGCCCACGCTGACCCTCAGTCGCAGCTACGATATTTTGGAGATGATCAAGGAGTGACCCATGAAAAACATTCTTGTGACAGGTGGGGCCGGGTTCATCGGCTCCAACTTCGTCCATCACATGCTGGCCAAGTACCCCGACTATCACATTGTGGTTTACGATAAGCTCACCTACGCGGCGAATTTGAACAATCTGCGGGATGTGAGCCAGGACCCGCGCTTTGCTTTTGTGCAGGGGGATATCTGCGACAAAGAGAAGGTCGCGGAAACCATCCGCGGCTATGATATCGACACCATCGTCAACTTCGCGGCCGAAAGCCATGTGGATCGCTCCATCATGAACCCGGACGCGTTCATCCAGACCGATGTGTATGGCACCTATGTGTTGCTGGAAGCCGCCCGCCAGTTCGGCCTGGAGCGTTATCATCAAATCTCCACCGATGAGGTGTACGGACACATCCCCCATGGGCATGCCTCGGTGGAAACGGACCCGGTCAGGCCCCGCAGCCCCTACGCGGCCAGCAAAGCCAGCGCGGACCTCATGGTCCACGCCTATTTCATCACCTATGGCCTGCCTGTGACCATCACCCGCGGGGGGAACAACATCGGCCCCTACCAATATCCCGAAAAAGTGGTGCCTCTTTTCGTGACCAACGCCCTGGAAGGCAAGCCTTTGCCGGTGTATGGGGACGGGCGCCAGATGCGGGATTACCAATGGGTGGGGGACCATTGCGAGGCCATTGATCTGGTGCTCCACCGGGGGGAGTTGGGGGAAATCTACAATGTGGGCACCGGTGAGGAGATGGAAAACCTGCGCATGGTGGAGATTTTGCTGGATGAACTGGGCGCGTCCCCGGACCTCATTCATTTTGTGGAGGATCGGCCCGGGCATGACCGGCGCTATGCCCTGAATGTGGAGAAGATCAAAGCCTTGGGCTGGCGCCCCAAACACACGCCAGAACAAGCCATCCGCCGCACGGTACGTTGGTATGTGGAAAATGAGTGGTGGTGGCGCCCCATCAAGGAAGGCGAGTTCCGCGAGTATTATCAGAAACAGTACGGTCAACGGAAGGTGTTGAAAGTAGGCCTATGAAAGTGGCAGGTGGCAGGTGGAGAGAACGCTGATTTGCGCGGATGCTTCGCAACGCAGATTCCCGCAGATATTCGTCATGCTGAGCGACTGAAGGGAGCGAAATCCTGCCCTGAGGAATCGAAGGGCATCTAGCGAGCGAAGCGAGCGCCATGCCGTGGTTTTTTGCGCTTCGCTAGATTCCCTTCGACGAGGTCCTTCACTTCGTTCAGGACAGGCTCAGGGCATGCCTCGGTCGCTGCGCTCCCTCGGAATGACGTCGCAAGGCGCTACTGAATACTGAACACTGAACACTGATTACTGATGCCTGATCACTGATTACTCCATTCTTAATAACCCCGGCGTTCCCCAGAGGCCCCTCATGCTCATCGCACGCGTGGTGGGTGCGGTGGTTTCCACCGTCAAACACCCTTCCCTTCATCATCACAAATTGCTCATTGTGCAGCCCTTGCATGGGCCAGGCCAGGAAGACCCGCGGGATTTTGTGGCGCTGGACCTGGCCCACGCGGGCGTGGGGGATGTGGTTTTGGTGAATCAGGAAGGGGGCGGTGCCCGAGAACTCCTGAATGATCCCCACGCGCCCATCATTTCCCTCATTGTGGGGGTGCTCGATTCGGTGGAACTTCGAGGGGATGAGGAGCAGGGAGGCAGCCATGCTGCATAGACGCCACGAACGACGGTTCACCGATACCGAGGAAAATGGGAATGCAGATTTGCGCAGATGCAACGCAGATTCCTACTGATTACTGATAACGGATCACTGATTACTTCTGCTCGCGCCTAACCTCGGCCCAACAATCCTCAATCCTAATCCTAATCCTAATCCTAATCCTGATCCTATTTACGGTACCCTTCACTTGCAACCTCGATTTGACATGGGCTTATGAGTTCGTTTTTTCTCATTTTCTTTTCTTTGTTGAACCTGCTCCTCTTTTTGGGCGGGCTGGTTGTCCTGGTGGCCTTGGTTCTCATGGTGATCGGGCTGTGGTTGCGACGTCATGACCCCGCCCTGAGGCTGCTGGATGCCTTCCCTGCAGTCATCGAGCATGAGGATGGCGCCCGGCAGGCTGGTGTGTTGCGCGTTCGAGATGGCGGGATCACCCTGGAGTTTGCTATCCCCTCCACCAAACATTCGCCCTCGCTGCCCACCATCTATCTTCATTATCAGGTGGAATTCACTGCCATCAATGCCATTTATCGCTTTGTCGATGAGCTGGATAAAGAGGATCGGGCGCAACGGCAGCGCCAGCTTAAAAAGATCAACCACTGGCTTCTGCGACGTCGACCGCTTTTCTGGCGAACGCTTTCGCTGCGGTTGGCCGATGCCTGGCTGGCTTTTGTGGCCAGGCTGCGGGGCCATCCTTTCCCCCGCTTTCGCTTTCATCCTCATCCTGTGACCGGCGGCTCTTTGTTGATCGGTTTATGGGGCGATGCCTACAATTCCTTGTTGGAACCTTTGGTCGGGAAGCCGGTGGTGGTGCGCCATCTGGTGGGGAACACCTTGCATCATCATCAGGGAACGCTGCTCAGTTATTCTCCCCAATTTCTTCTGCTGGCGGGGGTGCCTGTCAGTGAATTTTTGACCCTCACCCTATCTCATGAAAAGGGCGTGGGCCAGGAATTGACATTGCGGTGGCAATGGCGGGAGGAACAGCTCCAGATTCATAATTCGGGGACTTTTCCCCTTTTTCTGGATGCCATTCATCTAGGGGAGCAAACCCGATCTTTAAGCATGTTGGTGGCGCCGGGCCAGGATTTTGTGTTGCGGGTAACGCCCCCGGCCCATGGGACCGTGAAGCTGGAAGCACGCGTGACCCGAGAGGCCGACATGCTGCTTCCACGGGAGCGCGCGATCATCCGCCATGCGGTGGAGCTGCCCGGGCCGTTGGCGGCCGTGGATATGGGGTTGGTGCTGAAGCCGAGCCGGGAGCGGGAGCAAGAAGAGGAATATCTGCGACGTGAGCTCCAGCAGCGGCCCGATAACGCGGCCGCGGCCGTGGCCCTGGCCAGATTGCTGACCGAAAAGGGGGAGTGGCACGAGGCCGAACGCTTTTACCGCCAGGCTTTGACCCAGACCCACCATCTGCCCGATCAAGGGCGCCGGGCTCAATTGGAGCTGGATCAGTTGCGCATCCGCCGCGCCGGCGAAGGACGGAAGTGACCTATGACCCTGATCCTTGGCATTGAGACATCCTGTGATGAAACCGCGGCCGCGGTGGTACGCGATGGCCGCTATATGCTCAGCAACGTGGTGGCTTCGCAAATTGAGCTGCATCGCCGTTATGGCGGGGTTTTCCCCGAAATGGCCTCCCGTCAGCATGTTTTGACCATCCTGCCTGTGCTGCAACAGGCCCTGGCCGATGCCCACGTTGGCTGGGACGACCTGGATGCCGTGGCGGTGACACGCGGCCCGGGCCTGGCAGGGTCCTTGCTGGTGGGGGTCAACGTGGCCAAAGCCGTGGCGTGGGCCCGAAACCTGCCCCTTTTGGGGGTCAATCATCTGGAAGGCCACATTTATTCCAATTGGGTGGAGGCGGAAGGCAACCGACCGGAAAAAACCTTCCCCGTGCTGGTGCTTATCGTCAGCGGGGGACACACCGAGTTGGTGCTCATGACCGGTCATGGTCGTTATCAGCGGCTGGGAGGCACCATCGACGACGCCGCGGGCGAAGCCTTTGATAAAGTCGCCCGTCTGTTGGGGCTGGGCTATCCCGGAGGCCCGGCCATCCAGAATGCAGCGCAGTCAGGGGACCCTGAAGCCTTCCGCTTTCCTCGAGCCCGGACACGCCAGCCCTATGATTTCAGCTTCAGCGGGCTGAAAACCGCGGTGCTGAGAGAAGTTCAGCGTCTGGAAGGGGAGGACCCTTCCATCCCCCGTAAACTCACGCCCGGTCGCGAACTGCCAGCCCAGACCGTGGCCGATCTGGCTGCCTCGTTTCAGCGGGCGTTGGTGGAGGCCCTGGTGGAAAAGACCCTGGCCGCGGCCCAGGCCACAGCCGCGACCGAAATTTGCGTGTGTGGTGGCGTGGCCGCGAACGCGGCCTTGCGCCAGACCTTACGCCAGCGCGCGGCCATGCCTGTTTCCATCCCCCCCATCTACCTGTGCACCGACAACGCAGCCATGATCGCGGCCGCGGGCCATTACCGTTTCCTGGCAGGCGAACGCGCATCCCTGGATATGGACGTGATCCCCAACCTGCCATTGGTGTAGGCACCGCGAGCGACGGATCGTCGACACCGAGGAAAATGGGGACGCAGTGTGCAGGTTTGCAAGTCGCAAGTGGCAGGTGAGCATATGACTGATCACTGATTACTCGTACCCGCGCCTGACCTCGGCCTAACAATCCTCAATCCTAATCCTGATCCTATTTACGGTACAGCATGCTCTATGGATCGAACCGTCCCCTCCTCGGGTAACGAGGAAATCCAACTCTACATGCGCACCTATTATTCCCTTCTGCGCAGCACAAGCCCGGTGCCCATCAAGGTGCTTATCCAGGCCCATCAAAGCATGCATTCGGCTTTGCATGTTCACGCCCATGAGCCGACACCAGATTTGGCCGCGCTGAATTATGTGACGTTGCGGCTCCCTGATGTCATCGACCAGGTGTCCTTGGTGGTCATGGGGCAATCGGAACGGGCGTTTCGCAAATTCGGTTACGGGGATCTTTCTTCTTGGCAACAAGTCAGCGCGCCTGGGCGTCGACGCCGTACCTTCTTCAATGGGGATGATACCCTGGCGGTGTTCATTGCCAGCCGTTCCGATATCGACGATCTGGTGCCTATGCTGGTGGCTTATGAGATTGAACGCCGCAAGCTTTACGTGCTGTTAGGGCGAGAGGAGCCTTTGCGTTTTCTGCAAACCTTGATGACCCAAGGGATTCAGGATGTAGAAGCATGCTGTCAACAACTGGCCGAATTTACAGGGGCAACACAGGAAGGCTGGATGCGCCTCTACCGGGTTTGGGGCGATACCTTGCTTTCGCGGCTGTGGCGTATGGCCACCGAGAAGCAGTCCATCGCGGTGCGCTCCTTGTCGGGCTCATTGGCCGACTACCGGCGGGCCACGCGGCGATGGTGGCGCCATGTGGAGGAAAACTTCCCCAATACCGACTTTTCCTCCCTGCCCGCGTATTTCATCTCCAGCAACACCCATTCCATGGCCAATTTGCTCAGCGGCTACGCGTTGATGCATGAGCAAACCCTGATTGACTTCATTTTGGCCGAAGACGCGAAGGAGCTGCGCCAGGAATATGAAAACATTCGCCAGGAAATCGCCCCCAGTCGGCTGGAAAACTTCCTTTATTACGTGTGGAAAAAGTATGAACAAGCCCATCCTGAGGCGGCTTCCCAACGCCTGGCCCATGAAATGCGTTTGGGGATCCATCGCGTGCCCAGCGAATACACCGCCTTTGATATTGAGGTGCAGATTGTTTTTCTCAATCGTCTACGGCCTGAATACCTGGACCCGCGCTTACAACTTCCGGGCATCGAATCTCTGCACCGCTCCGAAGCGGTCATCATCAACATCGACTATCCCCTGGGGCTTGCTGCCTATCAGGTGCTCAATGAGATCGCGCGCAACATCGACGAAATCCGTGGGGTTTTCATTATGGGCAAGGCCGCAACCCTCAATGGTCGCATTGGGGATGTCATGATCCCCCATGTGGTTCATGATGAGCATTCCGACAACACCTACCTTTTCCGCAACTGCTTCACCGGGGACCATGTGCGGCCGTTCCTGGTCTACGGTTCCGTATTGGATAACCAAAAGGCCATCACCGTGCCTGGCACGTTTTTGCAGAATCAGCAATACATGGCGGTCTTTTACAAGGAGGGCTATACCGATTTGGAAATGGAGGCCGGGCCGTACATGAGCAGCATCTACGAAATGTCCCGGCCCAAGGGGCACCCCTACAACGAGATCGTGAACCTATACGAGGCCCCCTTCCCTGTCGGGATCTTACACTACGCGTCCGACACGCCCTTTAGCAAAGGGCAAAACCTGGGGACCCAGAACCTTTCCTATTTTGGGATGGACCCCACCTATGCCACCATGGTGGCTATACTCCGCCATCTTCTCTCCGCGGAAATCCAACGGGCGGAGAAGGGGCGATAATGAGGGGGACATCGTAAACATTCATTGGCCTGCGTTTTCGATAATCGTTTTCGCGTCGGCCAAGAGCGCTTGCTTTTCTTCCTTCGAAAGCCCTTCCAGCCTATCCAGATACCGGGCCAGGAGCTCTAACGGGGTCATCTTTTCCAGATCCACCGCGCCCAGGCGGCTGCGGGTGTGTTGTTCCACCTCGCGTCGCACACCGGCCACATAAAACGCGCCCTGGAGGGCCGCGCGAATGCGGCGGTCAGAGATGTGGGCTTCCTGATCCGCCCGAAGTTTTAGCCGCACCCGCACAATCGCACCCTCCACGCTGCCCGCGTCCTGGCGTTGTCGGATGCGTTTCAGAATGGCCTCCATGGGGTCTGGAGCCGACCGGCAATCGCATTCGATGGTGAGAAATCGCCGGGCCGGATAATGGTAATGAGGGATGAACTCGTAGGTGGTGTGGCCTTTGCTCACCTGGGCCAGGACCCACCCCTTGGGCTCCTTTTCCTCCCCAAAATCCACCCGGGACAGGCTGCCACTATACACCACTGGCGGATGGCGTTGCGGATTCAGGTCCTGATGCTTATGGATGTGGCCCAAGGCCACATAATCCCAGGCCTCATCTACCACCACGCTGCGGGGGACCAGCACATCCCTTCCCACCATCACACTGCGTTCCGAGCCGAACATGGCGCCTTCTACTGAAAAATGCCCCACCAGGACCGCGGGGATTTCGGGCCGTTGTCGCACCTGTTGCGCCATGTCGCGAATGAGGATCCCCATGAATTCCGTGTAGTAGTGGTCCAGGGCTTCCAGGCTGGCGGCCCGAAAAGCCTCTCGGCTGGTCAGTTCCGAGGTGTAGGGATAAGGCGCTGGCGCGATCTGCACGGGCCCATGCCGGGTTTCGATGATCGTCACCCCCACATCCTGGTCGAGCACGTAAACATTGGGGACTTGCAAGGTCTCGAAAAGCTCGATGGTAGAAGCCCGTTCCTTCTGGGGCGGGAGATCATGATTGCCCGGAACCATGACCACCGGGATCCCGTGATCCGCCAGTTTCTTGATGCGCCAGGAAAATTCCCGGCGATAAGTGGAATTGGGATTGCGGGTTTTGTAGGCATCGCCCGCGAAGATGGCCATGTCTACTTCATGTTCGATGGCAAAATCCACCAGGTCCGAAAGCCGACGCAGATAATCCATGACCCGGCTATTGATGCCCGTGGTGGGGTCCACCCGGCCATAGCGTTCCATGCCGATGTGGACATCCGCGAAATGGAGGATACGAATGGGGGTCGCCATGGGGGTATCTTACCATAAGCCGGAGGCGTGAAAAAAACCGACGCCATGCTTGGCAGTTGAGACCGGCACGATTTACGAAAATGGGGGGAAAAGTGTATGATAAGGAAGGGGAACATCCCCGCCGTCCCATCCTTCGAAAATCAGCAGCTTCAAATTTGGATGCTGGCGCGCTTCATCCAGACCTCGGAGGTTTGCGCAGGCCTCCGAGGTTTCATGCCGGGCGTCCCATCCTTCGAACATACCCGCCTTTGCGTTCTGGGCCCCTCATGCATCCCAGACGCGAGTCATCATCTTTGCAAGGAGTTTTGATCATGACCGTTGTAGAAATCGTCGATATCCGTGCCCGGGAGATTTTGGATTCCCGGGGTAACCCTACGGTGGAAGCTGAAGTGTTATTGGACGACGGCTCCATAGGCCGAGCGGCCGTGCCTTCGGGCGCGTCCACGGGGGTCAACGAGGCTTTGGAATTGCGAGATGGGGACCCTACCCGCTTCCTGGGCAAGGGGGTGCTCAAGGCTGTGGAAAACATCAACGGCCCTATTGCCAATGAGCTTATTGGCATGAACGCTCTGGACCAACGGGGAATCGACCAGGCGATGATAGCCCTGGATGGTACTCCGAATAAGGCCAATTTGGGCGCCAACGCCATCCTGGCCGTCAGCCTGGCAGTGGCCAAGGCCTCGGCTCGGGCCACTTTCCAGCCCCTTTATCGGTACATTGGCGGCGCCAATGCCCACACCCTGCCCGTGCCCATGATGAACATCATGAACGGTGGCGCGCACGGGGGATGGGTTACGGATTTTCAGGAGTATATGATCATGCCCGTGGGCGCGTCTCACTTCCGTGAAGCTTTGCGCTGGGGCTCGGAAATTTACCATCATCTGAAGGCCGTGTTGAAAGAGGCCGGATACAGCACCCGGGTCGGGGATGAAGGGGGCTTTTCTCCTGCGTTCAAGCATGGCAATCGGGAACCCCTGGACTTGATCCTGAAAGCCATCGAACGCGCGGGGTACACCCCGGGCGAGGATGTATTCATCGCGCTGGACCCAGCTACTTCGGAAATCTACGAGGATGGCAGCTATCACCTCAAAACCGAAAACAAGGTCCTCAGCAGCGAGGAAATGGTCAGGCTGTGGGAAAGCTGGATTCAGGAATACCCCATCATCTCCCTGGAAGATGGCATGGCCGAGACCGACTGGGAGGGCTGGGTCATGTTGCATCAAGCCCTGGGCGACCGGGTGCAGTTGGTGGGCGATGATCTGTTGGTCACCAATGTCAAATTCCTGAAAAAAGCCATTGATCTCAACGCGGCCAATAGCATCCTCATCAAGCTGAACCAGATCGGCAGCCTTTCCGAAACCATCGACGCCGTGCGCATGGCCCAACGGGCCGGATGGACCGCGGTGGTGTCCCATCGTTCGGGCGAAACCGAAGACACAACCATCGCGGACCTGGCCGTGGCTCTGAACGCGGGGCAGATCAAAACGGGCGCACCGGCCCGCTCGGACCGGGTGGCCAAATACAACCAGCTCCTCCGCATCGAAGAGGAACTGGGAACCAGCGCGTTCTACCCCGGCAAAGGCGCCTTCTACAACCTGCGTTGATTTGAGAAAGATCGCCAGGCAGGTTTGCAAGTTTGCAAGTCGCAAGTAGCAAGTGGAAGGGACGCAGATTTGCGCAGATGCTTCGTAACGCAGATTGACGCAGATGTTCGTCATGCTGAGCGACCGAAGGGAGCGAAGCATCTAGCGAGCGAAGCGAGCGCCATGCCGTGTTTTTTGCGCTTCGCTAGATTCCTCGGTCGCTTCGCTCCCTCGGAATGACGTTTCGTTGTCGCCTTTTCCATCGTGGCTCTATTTTCACAGCAGACATTTGGCGTCGTTGAGCCGACCGAAGTGACGTTTGCCACGCCCGCCCGGCGATGAAGGAACCTGTTGGTTTACTGCGCGAGTACGCCGAATAAATTCAGGTCTGAGGGCGTTCCGCCGCATGTCCCCCTTCGGGGACATGTTTTCCGCCCGGTTGGGCCTGTCTGCGCAGGCAGACAGGCGGCCAAAGGCCCCCAGCCCCGACTTCGAGTCGGCGGGGCCAAGGCGCCCAGCAGCCTGCATGGAGTTTGCCAACAGTATCATGAAGTCGCCGGGCTACAGAACGGCGCCGGATAATTCCGGCTAGCCTCGCCGTTGTTTTCTGCTTGGAGCGAAACCTCCGAGCTACCTCTGCGAAGCCCTGCGGGCTGGCCACGGGAGTGCTACTGAACACTGAACACTGATTACTGATGACTGATCACTGATTACTCCTGCTCGCGCCTGGTCTCAGCCTGACAATCCTCAATCCTAATCCTAATCCTAATCCTAATCCTAATCCTAATCCTATTTCCAAAGCAGTCCGACGGCGGGCCACCCCGCGCCGATACCGACGAAAATGCCTCGCGGCCAGGGCGGCGTGACTCGTATTCCGTATTGCGTATTGCGTAACGACTGGACGGAATACGGAATACGCAATACGAACCTTTGCCGCCTCGCCCAATGTCGGCCTGGCGATTCCTCAGCAACCAGCGATCATTCTATTTTCATAGCAGATGTCCAAGAAAAAAGCCCCGAAGCTTCCCGCCGGTAAACTCACGCCCCGACAAGAGACCATCCTCGAACTGGTGGTGCGGGAATTCGTCAACACCGCGGAGCCCGTAGGGTCCAAGCGTCTGGTCGAGACGTATCGCCTGGGCTTTTCGCCCGCGACGGTGCGGAATGAGATGAAACGCCTGGAATCCCTGGGGTACCTCACCCATCCCCACACCTCGGCCGGGCGCATCCCCACCCACAAAGGCTACCGCTACTTTGTGCAGCACCTATTGCCCGAAACCCGGCTGCCATCCACCTTGCGCCGGACGATTCGCCATCAGTTTTTCCAGGTGCAGGGGGATATGGACCAGTGGATGCAGCTTTCGGCCAGTGTGCTGGCCCGGACCGCGCACAGTGCGGCCATCTCCACCCCGCCCCGGGCGGAACATGTTCGTTTCAAACATCTGGAGCTCATCAGCCTGCAACCCCGCACCTTGCTGCTGGTACTGGTCCTGCAAGGGGGCTCGGTTCGTCAGCAGGTGATCCCCCTGGATGAGCCCTTCACCCAGGCCGAACTCTCCCAGATCAGCCGTCAGCTTAACGAACGGCTGGATAACAAAGATTGGACACAAATCCAACAGCTCGATACCAGCGATCTGGAACCCCTGGCCCGCCACGTGATTCGCATGGTAGGCGAAACCCTCTATCATGAAGACCGGCGCCTGGATGAAATCTACCACGAAGGGCTCATTTACATGCTGAGCGCGCCCGAATTCGCGGACCAGGCCGCGGCGCGGCGGCTTATCGAGGTTTTCGAAAATCCCCTCGTGCTGGAACCTTTCCTCAGCGAAGTCCGGACCCTGCCCGGGGTCCAGGTCATTATCGGCGGCGAAGGCCCTTACGAACGCCTGCCCAATGTGAGCCTGATCCTTTCCCGATATGGCAATCCCCACCACCTCGCGGGGGTGGTGGGGGTCATTGGCCCATGGCGTATGCCCTATGCTCGTACCATTTCCGCGGTTCGGTTTATTTCTCACCTGCTCACCGGGCTTTTGGCCCAAATCTACGGATATCCCGTCATCTCCGAAGAAAATGAGGTGCCGGTGACGGTCGCCCCCCAGGAGTTAGAGGAGTAGGCATCAGGGATCAGTAATCAGTGTTCAGTAATCAGTAATCAGTGCCAATCTGCGTTCTATTTCGTCGTTATGTCGTTATATTGGGGATTCGGATCGCGCTGAAACAGAGGAATATCCAATATCCAGTATCCAATATCCGTATTAGTCGAGGCGGAAGCCGCGCAATCGCAGGGAGTTGGTGACCACAAAGATGCTGCTAAAGGCCATGGCACCGGCAGCGATGATGGGGTTGAGCAAACCGGCCGCGGCCAGGGGAATGCCAATGATGTTGTAGATAAAGGCCCAGAACAGGTTTTGCTTGATGGTGCGGAGGGTGCCCTGGCTGAGCTTCAACGCCCGATAGACGCCCCTGAGGTCCCCTCCCATGAGGGTGATGTCGGCCACTTCCATGGCCACATCGGTCCCTGTGCCCATGGCAATGCCCACATCGGCCTGGGCCAACGCGGGCGCGTCATTGATGCCGTCGCCCACCATGCCGACCAAGCGCCCCTCCTCTTGCAGACGCTTGACCTCTGCGGCTTTATCCTGAGGCAATACCTCGGCCAAGACTCGGTCCACCCCGACCTGGGCCGCGATGACCCGGGCTGTGCGGGCGTTATCCCCGGTGATCATCATCACGTCCAGGCGCAGGTCATGGAGTTTGGCCACCGCGCCTCGGGCATGGTCCTTCAGCGTATCGGCCACCGCCAACATACCCACCAGGCGACCGTCGATTTCCAAAAACATGACGGTTTTCCCTTGCTCTTCCAGAGCCTGGCGCATGGCTTCTCCCTTTTCATCCATCTGGGCCTGGTTCAATTTGCCCACAAACACATCATGACCACCCACCTGGGCCTGCACGCCAGCGCCCGTTACCGCGTGGAAGGCCGTCGCGGCCAGGAGGGGGAGTCCTTTCTCTTTGGCTGCGGCCACGATGGCTTCGCCCAAGGGATGTTCGGAGCCATGTTCCGTGCTGGCGGCCAGGGCCAAAAGGGCTTCTTCGGGCCTCAGCGAGGCCAGGGGCTCCATATCAGGCTGCCATGACGCGAGCACCCACACATCGGTCAGCCGGGGTTCGCCTTCGGTCAGGGTGCCTGTTTTGTCCAGAACGATGGTATCCAGCTTATGGGCCCGTTCTAGCGCCTCGCTATTGCGGAAGAGGATGCCCATCTTGGCCCCTCGTCCCGTGCCTACCATGATGGCAGTAGGTGTGGCCAGGCCCAGAGCACAAGGGCAGGAAATCACCAGCACGGCCACGGCATTGATCAGCGCCATGGTGAACCCTGCGCCTGCCAAAAGAGACCAATAAAGAAAGGTCAGGGCCGCGATGCTGATCACCGCGGGCACAAAGACCCCCGCCACCCGATCTGCCAACCGCTGGATGGGGGCTTTGGAGCCCTGGGTTTCTTCCACCAGGCGAATGATTTGAGAAAGCGCGGTCTCGCGCCCCACCCGGGTGGCCTGAATCCGCAACATCCCCTGTTTATTCAGGGTCGCGCCGATGACCTGGTCCCCTGGCCCCTTGTCTACGGGGATGCTTTCGCCGGTGAGCATGGATTCATCCACCGAGCTGGCCCCGGTCAAGACAACGCCATCCACCGGAATGCTTTCGCCCGGGCGCACGATCACCACATCCCCCACCCGTACCTGAGAACTGGGGATCTCTACTTCCTGGCCATCCCGTTCTACCCGAGCAACCTTGGGGCGCAAGGCCATCAAGGCTCGGATGGCTTCGGAGGTGGCCCCTTTGGCCCGGGCTTCCAGATATTTGCCCAGGCGGATGAGGGTGATGATGACCGCGGCGGTTTCGAAATAAAGATGCCCGGCCAGGGCCGTCAGCCCCAGGTAGGGGGCCAGCAAAACCACCAGGCTGTAGAAATAGGCCGCGGAAGATCCCATGGCGATAAGCACGTCCATGTTGGGGGCCCCATGCTTCAGGGCTTTCCAGCCATTGACATAATAATCCCGGCCCACATAAAACTGGACCGGGGTCGCCAGGGCCCACATCAGCCAGTTGACCCAGGGCTGCATGGCCCAAGCGCCCAGGAGCCCGAAATCCCGCCCCATGGAGAGCAAAAAGAGCGGGGTGGTGAACGCCACACCCAGGATGAGCAAGCGGCGTTGGCGGGCCATTTCTGCTTCCCGGGCCTGACGTTCCGCATCCAGCTCCGCCTCTTCATCCAATCCTTCCGTTTCAATGACATGATAGCCCAGGTCTTCGACCACTGCTTTGACCTGGGTCAAATCCACCAGCGCGGGATTATAGACGATGCTGGCCTTCTCGGTGGCCAGATTCACCGCCACCTGTTCCATGCCCGGCAGGCGCTTCAAATTCCGTTCAATGGTGAGCACGCAATTGGCGCAGGTCATGCCTTCGATAGGCAGCTCGGCCCGGGCCATGGCCACCCCATACCCCAGCTCTTCCACCAGGTCCACAATATCGTCGGTGGAGACCAGGGAGGGATCGTACACCACATGGGCGCGCTCCGTGGCCAGGTTGACAGAAGCCTGTTCCACGCCGGGCAGGCGTTTCAGATTCCGTTCAATGGTGGTGGAACAATTGGCGCAGGTCATGCCCGTGATGGGAAGTACTACCTGCACCTGTTCCGAAGTCGAGGAAGAAGGAGGGGATGAAGTCATAGGGCGGTCTCGTTAGTTGACAGGGGCATAGCCGGCCTCGGCCAACGCGGCCCGGGCCCGGTCCAAGGCAGCTTCGTTGGTGTAAGCGACGACGACGGTTTTGGATTGCACATCCCCGTCCACATACTCCACACCATCCACGAACTTCAGTTCGCGGCGGATGCTCATCAGACAATGGTTGCAAGAGATGGTCGGGATGTTCCAAGTTTTCTGCATAAAGCACCTTCCTTATAAGGGAAAAGGATGATTGTCGCCCCTCCACTTTACACGGTTTCCCATCCTTTTTCTGTAATAATCATCCCATTTGCTCCATGAAAATATCACAATTTGTCACACAACCATGAAAGCCCCCTATGCATCACGACAAAAACGGGGATGCAGTTTGCAGGTTTGCAGGTAGCAAGTAGCAGGTGAAGGGAACGCTGATTCCCACTGATTACTGATAACTGATCACTGATTACTTCTGCTCGCGCCTGGCCTCGGCCTAACAATCTTCAATCCTAATCCTAACCCTATTTAGGGAACGAGCTTATTCGGGACGCACCCATTGGGGCCAGGATCGGGCCCAACTACTGAAATGGGCCAGGTTCTTCAACGTCAGGATGTCCCCTCCGGGCGCATAGATAATCAGGGTGCCTTTATCCCACAGGGCATCCCACCAGTTTTGCGTAAATTCGACCGGCACTTCCTCATAGGTCCAATTAAAACGACGTCGCCGTACCCAACAGCGACGTATCGTGAGTGTGGAAAACGTCACTTCCAATTGGAATCCCAGCCAGCACAACATATCGAGCCCCGCACTCATCCAAAGGAGCCCGCCCAAAAAGTAGCAAACTTCGTGCACGAACACCCAATCCGTCCGCATAGACCCCACTTTGATGAAAAAGCCACCCACGAATAGCAAGAAGAGATCAGGGGCTAACGTGATAGGATGGAGTCGAATGATCCGTTTTTCCAACATGAGTACCTCCTAAGCCGAACGGGTTGGAATTAGGGCGGCATTGATGACCTCCTTGTCAACAATGGGACGGTGGATAGGGAACGACAGGGTAGAAAAGTTATCGTTTCTTTTAGTCCCAGGATACCAAAATCCCCCTCACTTTTCCTGACGCGTTCGCACTGATTCCCTGACGCTTTGCCGACGTCTGCGCGACAAAGCTCCCCTACTTTAACACTCAGGCCGTTCCAACCCGTGGGCCTGCAACAAAGCCTCCTGCTATGAAAATAGCATGATCGCTGGTTGCTGAGGAATCGCCAGGCCGACATTGAGCGAGGCACCAACGGGCGTGATGCGTGAAACGTAAAACGTGAGAGCCTTACGCATCACGCATTACGCATCACGTGCTCGGCTTCCCGCGCCAACGTGGCCGCGAGATGTTTTCATCGGTATCGGCGAGCCGCCGCTCGTGGCGACTGCTTTACCTTTTGAACCAACGTCGCCATCGGGATGGTTTTCTTGATGCCCGGGTTCTTTGGCGCAAAAAAGCCCAGGCCTGGGCATAACCGGCCTGAAAGAGCTCTTCAGTATACCGGAAATCCCACACAGGGACCACTTTCCAGAACTGAAGTCGCCAATGATGCACCGGCACCCCCCGGGCCTGAGCCAGGGCCAGCTCCATGGTGACTTGTCGATGTTCCAGGGAGGTGAGGAGGCGGTCCAAAAAGGTGGAGATGCCTCGGGCCTCTCGATCCGCGGGGGGACGAGGGTCGAACAAGTCCATGGCGATGATCTCGGTCGCGCCTACGCGTAGGGCCGGTTCCACAGGCAGATTGCTCAGGGCGCCACCGTCCATCAGCCAGTGTTTGTCCAGATGCAAAGGTGGGATCCAAGGGGGGATCGCGGCCGAAGCCATGACCCCGTCCAATATCCGTTCCTTGGGATTCAATCCAAAAATGTAAGGGCGGTAGTCATTCAGGTCCGTGGCCACGCAATAGAGGCGGGGCGAGGGGAAATCTTGAAAGCGAAGCTCGGGGGTGATGCCATTTTCCAGGAAAAACGCCCGCATTTGTTGCAGGTAGGTCTCCCGGCCTATGCGATTGAGCATGGTGCGCATGGCGATGCGTAGATAATCGCCAGGCAACAGATCGGCCTCCTGAGCCTGACGCCAGGCCTGGATCAGCTTGTCCAATCCTTCGGGGGTGAACCCGTGTACCGTGATCATCGTGCCATTCACCGCACCGATGGAGGTACCGACCACGATGTCGGGCCGGATGCCCGCTTCCAGCAGGGCGAGCAGCGCGCCCACCTGCAACGCACCGCGCGCGCCCCCGCCTCCCAATACAAAGGCGAGACGGGTGGGTGAAGCATGGAAAAGAGGCATAACGACGAAAATGGGGGCGCAGTTTGCAGGTTTGCAGGTTTGCAGGTGGTACGTGGCAAGTGGTCATGAGACCTCGGAGGGTCTGCGCAGACCTCCGAGGTTTGGGGCCACCACGCCCGCCCGGCGATGAAGTGAACCTGTTGGCAAACCTCAAGCGGGTTGCCGGGCCATCCGGCAGGGGCGGTGATCCGGCCGTTCGGCCCCCACCCCTGCCCCTCCCCCGCTTGCGGGGGAGGGGTGATCGCCCGGAACGGAGGGGCTACGTA
>JALWZT010000108.1 GCA_027002405.1 Anaerolineae bacterium
GCCCGGGGTGAAGGTGGGCGTGGCTGTGGGCGGGGTGTAGTCGGGATCGTAGTATTCCAAGACCAGCCGCGGGCGCAGCCCCACGTTGCCGTATTCGGAGGAGGCAAAATCAATGGCCACATCTTTGAGGTTGTAGATGTCGATAAGCAGGCCGTGGTTGTTTTGAGGATGGGCCAACCATTCCTGGACCGCGTCGGTGACTTCCAGGCGCACCCATCGCCCTACCCCTCGGTTTTGGAAGCTAAAGTCGGTATAGGGCCATGCGTAGTCGCTATGGGCGGCCAGACCTGCCTGGGTCCAGGAGGTGTGGCCAGTGGCCTGGGTCCAGGTGGCTTCGTTGGCCTGCCAGGGGGTACGCATGGGGAAGGTGCGCACGTAGAAGTAGGCCGGGTTGCTTTGGGTCAGGCTGTAGATTTCGAGATACGCTTTGGCCAGATGGGCCCCGGCGGGGATGGCGATGCTTTGGAACTGGATCATGGCCCGTTGCGCTTTGGAGGCGCGCACGCGCAGGATGTTTTGCTGGCCATGGGTGGTGCTTGCAGCCCATTGATCGATGTAGGTATCGCTGGCCTGGTTGTAGCCATGTTCTCCCTGGCGATAGGTGACGGTGTGGCGTGCATGAGGAGGTTCGGGGGTCCAGGCCGGGGTGGGAGGCGGTAATGTGGGCGTAGGCGTGGGCGGGCGCGGTGTAGGCAAATCCAACCGTTCCACCTGCACCAGATGGATGATCTCGTTGCCGCTATCCAGCGCGTCCAGATGAAAGTCAGAACCTGGATGATCGCCACCCCCGGGTTGCCGGTTGCCAAAGCGGGCGTCGGTCAAGACCCAACGGGTGGTAAGCCAGCGTTTGCTATTGGTTTTCACCACGACGCCCGCGAGTTTGTTGGGGTCGCTCCACGCGTCGTAGCGTACTTCGAAACGATCGTATCCCAGGTCGTAGTAAGTGATGTTGAGCCGCACCCGTTCGTGGGTGTCGAAAAGGTAGTCGTCGTCGATATCGAAATACATGGCCGGGTTGCCGCTGGCCACGTCGGTGCGCCGGGTGTAACGTCCTTCGGGATAGGAAGAAACATGCCACATGGGCACTGTGCGGCCACCGGGAACGTCGTCATTTTGCACCATGAAGAAATCGTAATTCCCGTATTGCGGATACCAACTGTATTCGGTTTCCCGCATGGCCACCCAGGCGGAGGGGCTGTCTTCCACGGTTTTGCCCAGATGGGCCAGGGCAAAGCGCAAGATGGGCTCCCGATCGGCCTTGGTAACCAGGTCCCTGGCAAAGACAAAGTAATCCGCGTGTTTATCGAGCCCGTTGTAGACCCCCCACATGGTGTTGGTCAGCCCGGTCATATATTGGACTTCGTACGATTCCCAGGCAATGGGGACCCGGCGCCACCATTTGAGCATGGGATCATATTGCCCCGCGCCGTTCAGGGAATAGCCGGGCCGGTCGATGACCGCGGCATCGGTATCTGGGGTCAGCCCGTTGTGCTTGAGCCCCACGCCCCGGGCCGCGGCGTAATCGGTGAAAGCACGCCGTTCTTTGATGGTTTCGAAGAAGGGCGCGTATTGGAGCAGAAGGGGCGTATGGGGGAAGGCCTGGCGATGGATGTCGATGATGCGTTCCACGGTCTGGACCCACAGGTCACTGGTCAGACCGGCCTGGGCCAGACAGTTCTGATGATAGGTGTCTGCGGGTTTGGTTTCGCCGTAAATCCCCACATCGATTTCGATAAAGGCAATCCGGGGGTCCCCATCAAAACGCTGTCCGGCCGCGCGGATGAAGCGATCCAGGGCATCCAGGTAGGCAGGATGCCAGTATTTGGGGATGCTCCACGCGTCTTCGCAAAAGACGCGCGCGTCAGGATGCTGGGCATAGAAGAAGGAAGGGACTTCATCACCCCCACAGCAGCGGGCGTTGTAAGAAAGAAACCCCAGGCCCGCGGGCTTGTTCAGCTGCGCCTCGCGCGCCAACCACTGGTCGACTTTCGACCAGTCGTATTGTCCCGGCGCTTTTTCGATCTCGTTCCAATGAAAAGCCAGGTGGCCGCCCGTAATGGGCGCGGTGGCAGGGTCCAGATTGGCCCAATCATAGAAAACATAGATGCCGGGACGGGCCGTGGGAGCCACCGCCTGAGGCCGAATCGAGGGGACGGTGGGTAAGGCGAGATGGTTTTGGGCTTGGACCAGGGTGGGGCCGGGCATGCCGCGCCACAGCAAAGTCAACACAAGGATGAGCCATGCCAGGCCGATCCCATGAACGATATGGCGTTTGTTTGGGTGCATAAGATCCCTCCACCAGGGCGTGAGGGGGACACGCATGGGGTGGGGAGCAAGGTGGCCATGAACAGGTTGGTAGCAATGAGTATAACAAAAGATAGGGAGAAATGGCAATGATGGCCATCATGACTGGGTCTTCTTCTGGGTTAAGTCATGATAGGCCTCCAGCCATGCGATCATTTCCTTTTTTTGTGCTTCCAGGCGTTTGCGCTCCAGGGTGCGTTGATAGTTCTGGGAACGGTTGAGGATGATGAATTGAACATCCATGGGGCCAGGGACGTACTCGAATTTGGTATTCCCATCCTGAGCCGCGGTTTTAATTTCCACATTGCCATAATTGAGCAAATAGGCCAGGGGGTTGGGGCGATGGGCCTCCACGTTTTGGATGCGATCAAGCCCCAGGGTGGTGCGTTCTTCGTCGAACCACAAAGGTTTTTTGATAACCCGCTCCACGAGCTGGTCGGTGACAATGTAGGTATCATTCATCCAGTCGATCCAGTTCCACCAAAGCCAAAAGCCGCTGCTCCCCACCAGGAGAAGGGTGGCAAAAAACATGGCGATGTGGGGGAAGGTGGCAAGATTTAAGACATTGAGGATGCCCAAGAACACCCAGACCAGAAGGCTTATCAGGCTTGCAAAGAAGGGGGCAAGGGTGATGCGGATAAGGCCGAACCAGTGGCGCCGCCATCTTAGCTCACCGCCCGATTCCTGAATGCCCAGCGGGCGCAAAAAGGAAAGTTTGGAAGACCTCTGGCGCTCCGGGCGAGGGGGGGCTTCGAGCAAGGCCCGGTCATCGATTTTCTCTTCCAGGCCCAGGTGGAGGCGCTTTTGAAGTTCCCGGCGTCGGGCTTTGGTGTCTTCCACCGGGATGGTAACGCGAATGTGCTGCATTTTTTTGGTGATGATGTGATGGGCCTGATTGGGATGGGGGAGATGATCGAAGATGATCTGGCCTTTTGTGGCCGCAGTGCTGATGATCAAATCGCCGTAGCCCAAGAGCTGCCCGAGAAGATGACGGCTGATATCCAGGTTTTGCACCTGTTCGATGGGCGCGCTGTGGGTGCGGTCTCGGATAAACAGGAGTTTTTCGCGATGGATAACCCGCTTGTTGGTGACGACGTGGAAGTCGTTGCTGTAATCGGCAATGATCCAGGCCGCGAGGGGGGCGAGGTAAAGGAAGGCGATGAGGAGTTGCCATCCTAACGCGGGCCAGTGCCCCAAGACAAGAGCCAGGATGAGGAGAATGAGACCATGGAGGATCACCAAGGGGGTCAGAGCCAATAAGCGTTTGGCCAAAACAATCCAATGACGACGGGATTTGAAAAGGATGCTTTCATCGGCATGCTGCCAGAGTTCGATTTTGCGGGTGGTTTGGAAGCGTTGGCGTTCTTCTGGCGTGAGGTTGAGATGGGCTTCGGCCTCGGGGTGATGGTGGAGGAAAAGGAGAAAGTCATCACGATGGATGCGCACCCAATCGGTGGGTTCCAGGGTTTCGACCGTTTCCTGGGCGGGGTCGTGCCAGAGCAGCGCACCCTTTCCGAACTGGGCATTGGGACCGATGGTGAGCGAGGCGACCTGGCCGGTTTCGGTGATGGCCTGACGCAACGCGGAGCCTCGGACCAGGATGTAGTAATAAGGCGCGTCCCGTCCGGCAAAGGTGACAAATTGATGGGAACGATGGAAATGAATTTGCATGGTGTAGCCGGCCAGGCGGCGGCGCAATATCATGGGAAGGGTCTGGAAGAGGGGCACCCGGTCCAGCACATCGTCCACCGGGATGGGGTCCGCCAACCAATCGTGATGGGGATGGCGTTGGGTGATTTGGAGAAAATCCTCGGCCGGGAGGCGAAAGATACGCCCGCGAGATTCGGTGATGGCCTCAATGGGGGAGGGGATTTTCTGTAAAACAGATTGGGGGCCGATGACCGTGCCCGTGCTGCGCCATCGCATGATGCTTTCTTCTTCCAGGCGCACCCGACCCTGACGGATGAAGAGGATATCTGCCGCAGGGACCCCGCGGGTGTGCAAGCGAGTCCCTGGCTCAACTTCCTGGATTTCCAGGATATCGCTGATCCATTTGATTTCCAGATCGGTGAGGGGCGCCAGGTAGGGGTTGGCCCGCAGTTGCCCGATGACGCTGCTGCGGTCGAAGCGGCTTTCCAGCTCCGGATATTCGGAGCGCAGCCGGGCCAGGGAAGCCAGGTTGACCGCGATGATACGGGTGGGTTGACGGACGCGGGCAGTGCCCAGTTGCTCTTCCATCTGGTCCACTTCCAGACGTCCCAAGACCTGGCCGGGGCCCACCAGCCGACGCAGCACAGGGCGCCCGTTTTCGGTACGGATAAGTTCCACCTCCCCATCCAGCACCAGATAGACCCAGGGGATCACATCGCCCTGGTGGAAGAGGACCAGGCCCGGGGGCAAAAGCTGCGGGGCTCGGGCCTGGATGCGTTGCAGCGCGGCCAGGGGCAGGCCACGGAAGATATGAAACGCGGCCAACTGTTGCGCCAGAAAGATGGGATCCGGGGCCGGGGTTGCCATAAGGATATTGTATAATGAACCAAGGGAAGAGGCAATAGCTGCGCCGTAGATAGAGTAATCAGTGATCAGTCATCAGTGTTCAGTGTTCAGTAGCGCCGAGGCTAGAAACAGCGCCCGTGGGGCACCAGCCGGATTATGAACGTTTACAAAACAATCCGGTAATAGAATGAGGCCTATGACCCGTTTAATTTGTAAAACTCCATCATCCGGCGCTGTTCCTTAGAACTTATCGCCAATTTGACGCGATTTTGTGGATGGCGGGCGTTTCAATTCGCCACGGATGACGCTGATGCGACGGATCGACACGGATTTTTGGGAAAAAGCATGGCATCTGTTTGAAAAATCCGCGAAAATCTGCTTCATCCGCGTTATCCGCGGCCAATTCCAACCTCCGATGCGGCGATCCTGTGGCCCCAGACCACGGAGGTCTGCGCAGACCCTCCGAGGTCTCATACTCACCTGCCACTTGCCACTTGCATACTTGCAAACCTACCTGGCGCTCGCTTCGCTCGCTAGATGCCCTTCGGTTCCTCAGGGCAGGCTTCGCTCCCTCCGGTCGCTCAGCATGACGAACATCTGCGGCAATCTGCGTGGCGAAGCATCTGCGTCAATCTGCGTCCTATTTTCGTCGTTACAACAAAACACTTTCCTTCCCCCCGCGTCTTCGTGGTATACTACGGGGTAACGAACAGGCATGCCTCACTAAATCTTAACCATCACGGAGAAACAATGCCCCCTATTATCCCTATCTCTGACGCCAAAGATTACGTGGGCCAGGTGGTGACGGTCCGCGGTTGGATTAAACGAAAAACCGGCAAGGGAAAGCTGCTCTTCCTGCGGGTGCGGGACGGCAGCGGCATTTTCCAGGCTGTGGCCTTTCGCCCCACCCTGGGAGATGAGCTCTTTGCCCGGGCCAAAAAGCTGACCACCGAATCCTCCGTCATCCTCACCGGCGAGATTCGGGAAGATTCCCGGGCCCCAGGGGTACCCGGGGGATATGAGATGGATGTGCGGGATCTGGAGATCGTGCAGATCGCAGCCCCCTATCCCATCGCGCCGAAGGAGCATGGGGTGGAATTCCTGCTAGACCATCGACATCTGTGGTTGCGCAGTGACCGACAATGGGCCATCCAGCGGGTGCGGGCCACGGTGATCCGGGCGATCCGTGATTGGCTGGATGATCACGGGTTCCTGAACGTGGATACCCCCATTCTCACCCCTGCGGCCGGGGAGGGTACGACTACCCTCTTCGAGATCGATTACCATGGCACCCCCGCGTACCTGGCCCAGACCGGGCAGTTGTACAACGAAGCCAACATCTTTGCTTTTGGCAAAGTCTATTGCTTCGGCCCCACCTTTCGGGCGGAAAAATCCAAAACCCGACGGCATTTGCAAGAGTTCTGGATGGTGGAACCGGAGATCGCGTTCTGCCATCTGGATGAGTTGTTGGAGATCGAAGAACAATTTGTCTCCTACATTGTGCAACGAACCCTACGGGAACGGGCGGAAGAACTGGCCCTTCTGGGACGAGACACCTCCCGGCTGGAGCAAGTGGTCCCCCCCTTCCCCCGCTTGCGCTATGATGACGCGGTGAGCATGATCCATGAGGCCGCGGCAGCCGGGGTGACGGTCCCCCCCAAAGATGAACCCCTGCCCCCGCTGCCCTGGGGCGAGGATTTTGGAGCACCCCACGAAACCTACATCGCCAGCCAGTTCGAAAAACCCGTGTTTGTGACTCACTACCCCACCGCGGCCAAGGCCTTCTACATGGAACCAGACCCGGAACGGCCCGAAGTCTGCTTGAGCGCGGACCTTCTGGCCCCGGAAGGATATGGGGAGATCACCGGTGGGAGTGAGCGCATGAGCGATCCGGAGAAGTTGCTGGCCGCCATCCGCCGGGAAGGTCTGCCCGAGGACGCGTTCGACTGGTATCTCGATTTGCGCCAATATGGCTCCGTGCCTCACAGCGGTTTTGGCCTGGGGGTGGAACGCACCGTGGCCTGGATCACCGGCATCAAAAATGTGCGTGAGGCCATCGCCTTTCCCCGGGTGCTGGGTCGCATCCGACCTTAAGTAAGTTATGACTACGATGCTCCCACTCGTTTTGCTGGTTTTGGGGGTTGCCGGGCTTCTGACCTGGATGTTGACCCCGGCAACCATCAGGCTGGCTCAGCATTGGGGCATCGTAGACCGGCCAGGGGGGCGGCGTCAACATGTCGGGGTTATCCCTCGGTTGGGCGGCCTGGCCATCTTCGCGGGGTTTATAGGGGCCAACGGGCTGGTCCGAGGGATGCCCGAAGGCTGGCGCCCTCCCACGTCGGATCCCCAGGAGCTTTTTCGATGGACCGGGTTGATGCTCGGCGCCACCTTTGTAACGGTTTTCGGCTTGCTGGATGACCGATACCATTTCCGCAGCGGGCCCCAGTATGTGGCCCAGATGATGGCCGCGGGCATTGCCCTCTATTTCACCATTTTTATCGAACGGGTCAACAATCCCTTTGGGCCGGGGCAGATTGTCTTCCCCTGGCCTATGGTATGGGTGTTCACCCTCTTTTGGTTTTTGGGGTTTATCAATACCGTAAATTTTTTGGATGGGGTGGATGGATTGGCCTCTTCGGTGGCCGGGGTGGTGGCCGTGGTGCTGGCCCTGCACATGTTCCGAACCGGGCAGGCCAGTGTGGCCTGGATCCCCCTGGCCCTTTTGGGCAGTGTGTTGGGCTTTTTGCGATTCAACTGGCCTCCGGCCCGGGTCTTTATGGGGTCTTCGGGCTCCTACTTTTTGGGATTCACCCTGGCTTCCCTGGGGCTCATCGCGGGTGCGCGGGTAGCCACGGTGCTGCTGGTGATGGGGCTGCCCATCATGGATGTGGCCTGGCTCATCTGGTGGCGGTGGCGTCATGGCCGACCGTTGTTCCAGGGCGACCGTAATCATTTGCACTTTCGCCTGCTCGACCGGGGGTATTCGGCCCGGCAGATCGTGCTGGCATACGTGGCGTTTGGCGCGGTCTTCGGCATGATCGGATTGATGACCGCGCGCACCTGGGCCAAGATCCTGGCTTTGTTGGCCCTGTTTGTGGTGAGCGCCGGGGTCATCCTATGGGCCAGCCGAGAAGATGACACCACCTGCGATGAGATTGACAATCCGGAAAGGACCCTATAGAATCAAACGGATGCGTCCCAAATGAGTTGGCGCCAGCCTCCTATCCGAGTGAACTCGGACTCTTTAGGCGCTTCGCGCCGACGGTCGACCTCCGTCGACCGGACGACTGGTAGGACGCACCCGAATCAAACCATCCTCTCATTCAGGAGTCTCCTATGCCTAAACTCTTTCTCATTCATTGGGACGATAGCGAAATCGAAGCCTATGCCGAACGGTTGCGCGCGCTGGGATGGGAGGTGGAATACGAAGCCATGGATGGCGCCATGGCGTATCGTCGCGTCAAAGAATGGCAACCCGACGTGGTGGTCATTGATCTCCGCTATCTGCCCTCCCATGGCCGCATGACCGGCATGATTTTGCGCAAAGCCCCTGCCACATGGGAGATCCCCTTGCTTTTTGTGGGGGGCAAACCCGAAGCTGTCGAAAAAGTACGGGACGAAGTGTTTGATGCGGAATTTGTCAGCGAAGAAGAATTACCTCAGGCTTTGGAGCGCATCCGGCAGGGGCATCCGAATCACCCATTGCCCACCCGGGGGACGTGATCCACGCATTTACAAAGCAGTCCGACGGCGGGCCACCCCGCGCCGATACCGACGAAAATGCCTTGCGGCCAGGGCGGCGTGACTCGTATTCCGTATTGCGTATTGCGTAACGACTGGACGGAATACGGAATACGCAATACGAACCTTTGCCGACTCGCCCAACGTCGGCCTGGCGATCCTTCCGCAACCGACGATCATGCTATTTTCAAAGCAGTCACCCCGAACGGCGGCTCGCCGATACGGATGAAAACATCTCGCGGCCAAGTTGGGGCGGGAAGCCGAGTACGTGATGCGTAATGCGTGATGCGTAATGACCTCACGTTTCACGCTTTCACGCATCACGTCCGTTGCCGTCTCGCTCAACGTCGGCCTGACGACCTCAATCCTAATCCTGATCCTAATCCTATTTACATAGCAGACAGGCCGGTAGACCCGATGCTGAACAGTCACCATGAGCGATAGCTCACCGCATCACGACGAAAATAAGACGCAGATTTGCGCAGATGCAACGCAGATGTTCGTCATGCTGAGCGACCGAAGGGAGCGAAAGCCAGCCCTGAGGAATCGAAGGGCATCTAGCGAGCGAAGCGAGCGCCATACCGTGGTTTTTGCGCTTCGCTAGATTCCTCGGTCGCTTCGCTCCCTCGGAATGACGTCGCGGGGCTCCACTGATTACTGATGACTGATTACTGATTACTGATTACTGATCACTGATGACTCTACTTACAGAAACGGGTCTACCGGCCTTTACTCAGGGGGAATATGCTTACGAGTTTAGAGGTGTTTGATCAGAAACTCGACCAGATCGCGGGAAGAAAGCACGCCCACCGGATGCAGGTTTTCATCCACCACGGGCAGATGGCGGAAGCGGCGCTGAGTCATGAAGTGAACCGCTTCGAGCACCGAGGCGTACAAAGGCAGCCCGATGGGCTCTTTGGTCATGAATTCGCCCACGGTCACCTGATGCAGGTCGATATCCTGGCCCGCGATGCGGTCCACCACATCCGCCTCGGTGATGATGCCCATCAGATGGCGATCAGGGCTGACGACCAAAAGCGCACCGATGTTGTGCTCCTTCATCAAAGAGAGGGCATGGTCCATGAGCGCGGAGGGGTTGATGGTGATGGGGGGCTTGGGGTTGAGATCGTGTAAGGTAAGCCCAGCCAGTTGTTCAGCCAGATCCACTTGCACCGGTTCTGTGCCCAACACCTCATCGATGTAAGCCTCATCCAGGCTGGCCTCTACCGTGCCTTTGACCTCGGCTTTGATTTCCTCTTCCTCGGCTACAACCTCCCAGGTATCGGCACTATAATAGAGCTCGCGCAAGTTGCCTTCACCCTTTTGGGCCTTGACCTGCTGGATTTGCCCCCACATGCCTTCACAGTAGGTGGGCTTGGTCACCTGATAGATGATCCCCAAAGGCATGGGGTAGGTAAGCTGGCTGAGCAGGAAGGCATTTTCCAGCGAGGTGGGATCATGAATGACGATATCCTCGATGCTGTATTCGTCGCCGATTTCCACCACCCGGAACCCCCCTTGTTCCTCATCCAGCACCAAGCCTTTGTCCTTGTTCTTGCCAAAGACCATGGGCTTGCCCGGTTCCAGGAACAGGTCGTTTTCCGCCCGCTTACTGCGATCCGAATAATCGAACCAGGCGCCATTGTTGAAAATGACGCAGTTCTGCATGATCTCGATGAAGGCCAAACCTTTGTGCAACGCAGCCTGATACATGATCTCGCCCATATCCTTTTGCAATACATCGATGGTGCGGGCGACAAAGGTCGCGCCCGAAGCCAGGGCTACCTCCACCGGGTACAAGGGACGCTCGATGCTCCCATAGGGCGAGGATTTGGTTCGGGTGCCTACCGGCGAGGTGGGAGAAAGCTGCCCTTTGGTCAGGCCGTAGATGCGATTGTTGAAGAGGAGGATGTTCAGATCCACATTGCGGCGCCCGGCATGCAGGATGTGGTTGCCGCCGATGGAAAGGGCATCCCCATCCCCGGTAATGACCCACACGCTGAGGTCGGGATTGGAAAGCTTGATGCCCGTGGCCAGGGTGGGGGCCCGACCATGAATGCTGTGGATGCCGTACGTGTCCATGTAGTAGGGAAAACGGCTGGAGCAACCAATGCCGGAGACAAACACAAATTTCTCCTTGGGAATGCCCAACCGGGGAAGGGTCTTTTGCACCGTAGCCAGGATGGCGTAGTCGCCGCAGCCTGGGCACCAACGCACGGTCTGGTCGGACATGAAGTCCTTGCGGGTGAGTTTGATTTCTGTTGCCATGATTATTCTCCAGCCAGAAGTTCGTCGATTTTAGCGCTGATTTCGCTAATCTTGAAGGGACGGCCCTGGACTTTGTTCAGGGAGATCACATCCACCAGATAGCGGTCCCGCAAAAGGATGGCAAGCTGGCCCATGTTCAGTTCGGGGACCAGGATCTTGTCGTAGTTCTGGAGGATGTAGCCCAGGTTGCGGGGGAAGGGATTGAGATAGCGAATGTGGACCTGGGCTACCGATTGGCCTTTGGCTTGGGCCTGGGCCACCGCGGCATGGATGGCCCCATAGGTGCCACCCCAACCCACCACCAAAAGCTCGCCTTCTTCCGGACCGAAGACTTCCTGGTTGGGGATGATGTCGGCCAGGCGAGCGATCTTGGCGGCCCGTTCGTTGGTCATGCGTTGATGGTGTTCCGGCGCGTAGGAGACATTGCCGTATTCAGGGGATTTCTCCAGGCCGCCCACGCGATGTTCCAGACCCGGGGTGCCAGGGATAGCCCAAGGGCGCCCCATGGTGACGGGATCACGCTTGTAGGGCAGGAATTTGCCATCAGGACCATTGGGCTGGGTGGGATGGACGATCTCGATGGGGGGGATGTTATCGGGATCAGGGATAAGCCAGGGTTCGGAGCTGTTGGCCAGGTAGCCATCCATCATCACGGCCACAGGGGTCATGGCCCGTAGGGCCATCCTATAGCCTTCGATCATGACATTGAAGCAGTCGGCGGGCGAAGCGGCCGCGATAACAGGCATGGGGCTTTCGCCATTGCGGCCGAACATAATTTGGAGCAGGTCCGACTGTTCCACTTTGGTAGGAAGGCCCGTGCTGGGGCCGCCCCGTTGCACGTCGATGATGAGCATGGGCAGTTCCAGCATGACAGCCAGGTTCATGGCCTCGCTCTTCAGCGCGATGCCCGGGCCGCTGGTGCCCGTGACGGCCACCGCGCCGGCAAAAGCAGCCCCCACCGTGGCGCCCATGGCCGCGATCTCATCTTCGGCCTGGAAGGTGACCACATCGAAATGGCGCAGGGGGGCCAGGTTGTGCAGAATATCGCTGGCCGGGGTGATGGGATACGCGCCATAAAACAGAGGCTTCTTGGCTTTCCTGGCCACGGTCACCAACCCCATGGCCGCGGCTTCACTGCCCGAAACCTTGCGATAAGTGCCCGGAGGCAATTTGGCTGGCTTGATGCGGAAGCGGATTTGGAAAACTTCCGCGGTTTCGCCGTAGAAATAGCCTGCTTGCAGAGCTTTGATGTTCGCTTCGGCGACCGCAGGCGCCCGCTTGCCGAACTTTTTGCGTACCCATTCGATGGAAGGCTCCAACGGACGGTCGAACATCCAATAAACCAGGCCCAGGGCAAAAAAGTTCTTACTGCGGTCAATACTCTTTTTATCTAAACCCTTGACATCCTTAACCGCGTTCCGGTTCAAGGTGGTAATAGGAGCTGGAATCACCTGGAATTGACTGAGGGAGCCATCTTCCAGAGGGTTGCTTTGATAACCGGCTTTCCTAAGATTGCCGGGGGTAAAGGCATCGGTGTTAACGATAATGATAGCGCCAGGCTCCAAATCGGGCAGGCTCACCTTCAGCGCGGCCGGGTTCATGGCCACCAGCACATGAGGGGAATCGCCCGGTGTCCAGATGTCGTGTTCAGCCAAATGGACCTGGAAACCACTGACACCGCCCAGAGTCCCTGCCGGGGCCCGAATCTCCGCCGGGTAGTCGGGGAATGTGCTGATATCGTTACCGACGATGGCCGCGGTATTGGTGAACTGGCTGCCCGTAAGCTGCATGCCGTCACCCGAATCACCGGCAAAACGGATGACGACGTCTTGTAACTCTTTAACGGGCACGTGCTTTTGTGCTGTCATTGCATACGTTCTCCTTTATCCAAAATCCTGGGTCCAAAGTTGTGGGTTCTTACGGACCGCCACTTTGGATGAGGGTGATAGGAGCCATCAACCGCCATGACGACGTCGGGAAAAGCGTCGAGGATAGACGGGATAGCTTCCGATAGAGATATCTGGGAACTGTTCGGCCAGAAAGCGGAGGACCGAGAGATGGGTGAAATTGCCAACAATGGAACGGTCTTCTTCCACAATGGGGACATTGCGGATATGATGGCGGGCCATGAGGGCCAGGGCATCGGCCGCGGTGGCGGCTTTGGATAGGGTCCATGGCTCGGGGGTCATGAGTTCGCTGATAGGTTGGCCCAGGGCATCCTTGTTATCCGCGACTTTCAAGAGCACATCCCTATCGGTGAAAATCCCGGCCAGTTTTCCCTCTTTGGTAATGAGAACATGACGACAATGATGAGCCTGCATTTGATTGAGGACTTCTTGCACTGTGGCGCCGATGTCCGCAGTACAGTAATCCGACAGGTCCATCATGGTGACGGGTTCTTGCTTGAGACCGGCTAGTAAATCCATAGGGCGCCTTCCTCGTCATTGAGAAATGAGAATGAATGGTTTTGTCCCCTTATTTTACATGGCTCCGCCCCAAAACCGAAGTGACGAGCGTTACAAAATGCACAAGCGCCATTTTTTTGACATATTTCCCCATGGATATACCAGTCCCCGAAACATCCCTTCCCTCGTCCAAGGGCTAAAGGCAGAAAGATTCTTTCGTATTGTGAAGAAATATGATTGATTATTTTGAATTTTCTTTTTGTTTAGGATTCCTCAAACAAAGTCGCAGAGATCACCAGGCAGGCGCCACGCGCGGCAGCGCACCGATACGGACGAAAATGGGAACGCAGTTTGCAGGTTTGCAAGTGGCAAGTGGCAGGTGGAGAGAACGCAGATTCCCACTGATTACTGATAACTGATCACTGATTACTCCTGCTCGCGCCTAGCCTCGGCCTGACAATCCTCAATCCTAATCCTGATCCTATTTACGGAGCAGCCCTATGGTAAAATAAAAGGATGAACGATTGGCTCGAGGACCTCAACCCATCACAACGCCAGGCCGTGACCCATCCCCCCGGGCCTTTATTGGTGTTGGCCGGGCCCGGCAGCGGCAAAACCCGCATCCTCACCCGCCGCGTGGCCTGGTTGGTGCAAGCGCAAGACCAGGCACCGGAAAGCATCCTGGCTGTCACCTTCACCAACCGAGCCGCGGAAGAGATGCGCGAGCGCCTCTTTCACTTCCTGGGAGACCGGGCCGAAGGCGTGTGGATCCACACCTTTCACGCCGCAGCCCTACGCATGCTGCGTAAGTTCGGGGACCGGGTGGGCCTTCCCCCGGATTTCATCATCGCGGATGAAGACGCCCAACGCCTGGCCGTGGCCCGGCAATTGCGCCTATTGAATCTCAGCCGAGGCATGCACTCGGTGGGCGAGATCCTGGCCCGCATCAGCCAGGCCAAAAGCCTGCTCCAAAACCCAGAAAGCCTGGAAGAGGAGGACCCCACCATCCAGGCCGTGATTCGCGGGTATCAAGCCTGGTTGCAAGAAACCCACGCCCTGGATTTCGACGATCTGCTTCGCTACGCGGTGTTCCTGCTCCGCCAGGAAGGGGACGTCAGGGATTTCTACCATCGCGCGCTGGCACATATCCTGGTGGATGAATACCAGGATATCAACAAAGCTCAGTACGAATTCCTCACCCTGTTGGCCCCGCCCGGAACCAGCATCACCGCGGTGGCCGACGATGACCAAACCATCTACGGCTGGCGCGGCTCCGACCCCAGCTTTGTGGACGCGTTTATTCATCGCTACAACCCCACCATCATCAAACTCCCCTACAGTTACCGGTGCCCTCCCAGCATCCTTTACGGCGCCCAACATCTCATCGCCCGGGAAGCCAAGCCCGATACCAGGCGCACCTACATGCAAAGCCGGGCCCAGGCCCCGGATACCCCCATCTACCACTACATCTTCCCCCACGTGCGCCAGGAGAACGCGTGGTTGGTTTCCCTGATCCGTAAACTGATGGCCGAGCGGGGCTTTCGACAAGGGGATATTGCCATCCTCTATCGCACCCACCGCTTGAGCCAGTCGGCCGAACAGGCCCTGATTGAAGCAGGCTTCCGGGTGCAGCGGGTACGACCTCGTAGCTTTTTCCAGAAACGCCAGGTCCGGGAGGTGGTGCGGTACCTGCAAATGGCCCGGGCCATCACCGAAGAAACCCTGACCGCGGCCTTCCAATTCCCCGTACGTCAGGTGGATGAGCTCACCATGGCCCAGTTGCGGCGGTTGACCCAAAAACAGGGCATCACCCTTCCGCAACTTCTGGACCATTCCGACGATTTCCCCGAAATCACCCCCCTCACCCGGGCCCACTTGCGACGCCTGGCCCATTTCGCCCGGGACACACTGCCCCACCTGGAAAGCGACGCGGCTCAGGCCGTCACCACCTTGTTCCAACACCTGGAGCGCTTCCGGTCCCCCTGGCGGCAACGGGACCGGGAACTTCTGGCCCAGCTTTTGCAGCATACCCGGATGCCCGAGCAGGCCCTGGCCTTGCGTCGGGCCGTGGACGCGGGGCAACCTCTGGTCATCTTCCATGATGCCAGCCCCGACGCCCACCTGGCTGCATGGCTTCTGCACCAGGCCCTGGCCGCGTATGGGCAGGTTCGGGCCCCCATCCTGGCCCCTCCATCCTGGGATCACGCTCCGGAACAGGCAAAGGTGATTTATTTGGGCGATCCCTCCCGCGCGCCCGCGCAGCGGCCATGGATGGCGCCCCCTACGGAGCCTTCTTTCCCCCTCACCCTGTGGGCATGGCGTTGGGCCCAACAATGGCTCATGACCTACGAAGAACTGGACCGGGGACGTTTTGTGTTCTACGACATCGAAACCACCGGCTCCAGCGTGCAGCGGGATGAAATCATCGAACTGGCCGCCTGGGCCTACGAAGACCGCCACCCCGTGGACGCCCCCTTCCGCGCCCTGGTACGGCCTCAACGAGGCTACATCCCCCCCGCGGCCACCCGGATTCATGGCATCCGCTTCAAAGACGTGGCCGACGCCCCCCCATTATCCCAGGTCTTACCCCAATTCCTGGATTACATCGATGACGATATCCTGGTAGGGCACAATATCGGACGGTTTGATAACCCCTTCATCGACAAAGCCTGTGGCGAACTGCTGGACGGACAAGGCTTCTACCCCCTCTACATCGATACCCTGCGCCTGGCCCGACGCCTGTTGCCCGACCTCGATCATTATGCGCTGGAACATCTCAGCCAGGCTTTAGGCTTGCACCAGGGCCCCATCCAGCATCGAGCCCTGGAAGACTTGCAGGTCACCGCGGATTTGTTCTATCTGCTGGCCGAATACCTGCGCCAGGAAAAGGAACAAGAAAGCTTGCGAGAAGCCTTGCCCTGGGTGGGATTGAGCCTGCTGGCTTCAGAGGACGCGGGCGGAGCCTATCGGGAGATGCTGCTGGATGCCGCGGCCCGAGTCCTGGCGGCCGAACCCACCGGCCCCTGGCCCGAGGACGCGCTTCCCCCTGCAGCCCAGCCCTGGCGCGAAGCCCTGGCCCAACGGACCCCCCGGCCCGATGAGGAGGATGACAGGTGGCAGGACCTGCGCCAACGCTTCTTGCAGCATGTGCAGGCGTTCCAGACCTACGGCCAGGACCCCAGCCTGCGCGCGTTCTTGGATTATCTGGTCCTGCTGAACAGCATGGACACCTTCGCCCACGAAGCGGAAGAGGACGCCATCACCATGATGACCCTGCACAACGCCAAAGGCGCCGAATTCCCTGTGGTTATCATCCTGGGGGTGGAACAGGAAAACCTTCCCATTTGGCGCAGCCTGAATGACCCCCGCAAACTGGCCGAGGAACGCCGCGTGTTCTATGTGGGGCTGACCCGGGCCCGAAACGCGGTTTATCTCTTTTCCACCCTGGACCGGGAAGATGGCTTCCGGCGTCGGCCCTCGGCCTTCGCTTTCGAAATCCCCCGCCGCTACATCCGCCATTTTTACGTCACCGAAAAGGGCAAAGTCCAGGAAATCCGCTGACATGCGCGCTTACGCTCATCTATTTCGACATGCCACCTGGCCCTTTCTGGGCCGCGTGCTGCTCAAGGCCGTCATCCTCTTTCTCGGGCTCAACGTGCTTTTTGCCTGGCTTTTCCCTTTAGAGCCCCTGGGCGCCCTTTCCCTCTACAACCATCTATGGCCCGGCCGACTGCGCCTGCCCTATGGGGAAGACCCCGGTCAGGACTACAACCTGACCCTGGATAACATCCCCGCCATGCTCCACAGCCACATCTGGCAACAGCCCAAAAGGCCCGATGAATTCCGGGTGTTGGTGATGGGCGATTCAGCCACCTGGGGATGGTTTCTGACCAATCCAGACACCCTGGTAGGCCGGCTGAATGCCAAAGCCTACCACCTGCAAGATGGCCGCACCATGGTCTTTTACAATCTCGGGTATCCGGTGATGTCCCTGACCAAGGACCTGCTCATCCTGGACGCGGCCATGGATGGGCAGCCGGACATGATCCTCTGGCCCGTGACCCTGGAATCCTTTGCTCGTTCCCGCCAGTTGGATCACCCCTTGCTGCAACACAACCCCCGGCGGGTGCGTGCGCTCATCACCACCTACCAGCTCGACCTGGACCCTCATGACCCCCGCTTTGTGGACCCCACCTTTTGGCAACGCACCCTTTGGGGTCAGCGTCGGGCCCTGGCCGATCTGATGCGCTTGCAAACCCTGGGGCTGGCCTGGGCCGCAACCGGAATGGACCAGGCCATCCCCCCGGAGATCCCCTTGCGCAAATCGGACCTGGAAGCGGATGAAAGTTGGAAAGACCTGAAAGAGCCCACCCCGTTGAATGAAGAGGTCCTGGCCCTGGATGTCCTGGCCGCGGGCATGGCCCGGGCGGGGAAGGTGCCCGTGCTGCTGGTCAATGAGCCCATGTTCATCAGCCAGGGCGAAAACAGCGAAATACGATACAATAGCTTCTACCCCCGTTGGGCGTACGATTCCTATCGGGACCTGTTGGCCCGTACCGCCCAGGCCCAGGGATGGGCGTATGTGGATTTATGGGACGCGATCCCCCCCGAAGACTTTACCGACACACCGGTCCATCTCAATCCCGAAGGTTCCCAACGGTTGGCCGACATCCTGGGGCCGATGCTTTTGCGGGCGTCACGAACGGCGGCTCGCCGATACCAATGAAAACGTCTCGCGGCCAGGTTGGCAGACCGTGAAACGTGATGCGTCATGCGAAAGGTTCTCACGTTTCACGCATCACGCCCGCTGCAGCCTCGCCCATGGTGGGTGAGCATGAGACCTCGGAGGGTCTGCGCAGACCTCCGAGGTCTGGGGCCACCACGCCCGCCCGGCGATGAAGTCATATGAGCCCCAAAGGGGCGCTGTTTCTAGCCGGGGGAATTATCCCCTGGCGCAGACGGCTGGCCCTCGCACCACCCCCGCGGGGCCAACGCCAGCTCCAGACCTTGAAGGGTCTCCCAGACCTTCAAGGTCTTTGACGCCCCTGCGGGCTGGCCACGGGAGCCCCGAAGGGGCTTTGTACCCGTAGCCCGAGGGTTCAGGATACTGTTGGTTTACTGCGCGAGTACGCCGAATAAATTCAGGTCTGAGGGCGTTCCGCCGCATGTCCCCCTTCGGGGACATGTTTTCCGCCCGGTTGGGCCTGTCTGCGCAGGCAGACAGGCGGCCAAAGGCCCCCAGCCCCGACTTCGAGTCGGCGGGGCCAAGGCGCCCAGCAGCCTGCATGGAGTTTGCCAACAGTATCGTTCAGCCTCGGGCGCCAAGGAACGGCGCCGGATAATTCCGGCTAGCCCCGCAACTGATTACTGATGACTGATAACTGATCACTGATCACTGATTACTTCTGCTCGCGCCTAACCTCCGCCCGACAATCCTCATTCCTAATCCTCAATCCCAATCCTCAATCCTGATCCTAATCCCTACCCACCATGCCCGACGACTTCGTTCATCTCCACGTCCACAGCCAATACTCCCTGCTCGATGGCCTGAGCAAGATCCCGGACCTGGTTTCCCGGGCCAAGGAACTTGGTCAGCCCGCGGTCGCGCTCACCGACCATGGCAATATGCATGGGGTGATTGATTTCTACAACGCGGCCACGGCCGCGGGCATCAAACCCATCATCGGGGTCGAGGCTTATCTCACCCGCTGGGGCCGCCCCATGACGGGCCGCGACCCCCAGAAGGACAGCTTCCGCCATCACATCCTTCTGCTGGCCTACAACCAAACCGGGTATCTCAATCTTCTGAAGCTGATTTCCGAAGCCAACATCCGGGGCTACTACTACAAACCCCGCTTCGACGCGGACCTGCTGGCCCGCTACAACGAAGGGCTCATCACCACCACAGGCTGCCTGGCCGGCGAAGTCCCCACCTATCTCAGCGACGAAGATGGCCCGCCCGACGAAAAACTGGCCCGCCAACGCCTGGAATGGTACCTCGATGTCTTCGGCCGTGACCGGTTCTTCATCGAACTCCAAATGCACGATATCCCCGCCCTGCACAAGGTGAACCGCACCCTGGTGCAATGGGCGAAAGCATACAACCTGGGCATGGTGGTCACCAACGATGTCCATTATGTCTACCCCGACGATGGTCCCTCGCACGACATCCTGCTTTGCGTGCAGACCAGCAGCACCCTGGACCAGCCGGACCGCATGCGCATGTCCGACTTCGGATACTATTTGAAGTCGCGGCAGGAACTGGAGGACGCGTTCCGGCCTTACATCGACCTGCCCGAAAGCGCGTTCACCAACACCCTGCGCATCGCGGAGATGAGCGAGGTGGACCTGCGCCCCACCGGCTACCATCTCCCTGAATTCGAGCTGCCCCCGGGCTTCGACAGTGCCGAAGCCTTCTTGCGTCACCTCACCGACCAGGGTTTGAAGCGGCGTTACGGCGACCGGGCCAAAGACCCTGTCATTCAAAAGCGCAAAGAACATGAGCTGCGCATCATCCACGAGATGGGCTTTGATGTCTATTACCTCATCGTATGGGATCTATGCGAATATGCCCGCAGCCAGAACATCTGGTGGAACGTGCGCGGCTCGGGCGCGGGCTCCCTGGTCGCGTATGCCATCGGCATCACGAACCTGGACCCCTTGCCCAACAACCTCATCTTCGAACGCTTCCTCAACCCCGGCCGCGTCTCCATGCCCGACTTCGATCTGGACTATCCCGACGACCAGCGGGATAAGATGATCGAGTATGCCCTGCAGAAATATGGGGATGACCGGGTGGCCCAGATCGTGGTCTTTGGGACCATGAAGGCTCGGGCCAGTGTGCGGGATGTGGCCCGGGTCATGAACATCCCCCTGGACGAAGTGGACCGCATCGCCAAACTCATCCCCTCGGGTCCCAAAGCCTCGCTGGAAAAAGCCCTGAAAGAAGTCCCCGAACTGAAAGAGCTCTATCAAAAAGACGCGCAGGTGCGCGAACTGCTGGACAACGCGCGCAAACTGGAGGGCGTGGCCCGGCACATCAGCATCCATCCCGCGGCCGTGATCATCGCGGACAAGCCCTTGATCAACTACACCCCCCTGGTGCGGGCGCCCAGCAAGGCCGTGCGCGAGGTCATCACCCAGTTCACCTACCCGGTGCTGGAAAGCCTGGGCCTGCTGAAGATGGACTTCCTGGGCCTGGCTACATTGACCATCATGCGGGTGGCCGCGGAGCTGATCAAAGAGCGCCACGGCATCGCGTACGATCTGAGCAACATTCCCACCGATGACCCGCGCGCGTACGAGCTGCTGGCCTCGGGCGAAGTCACCGGCGTGTTCCAGGTGGAATCGGAGGGCATGCGGGGCGTGCTGCGCAGCATGAAGCCTACGAAGTTCGAACACATCGTGGCCACCATCTCCCTCTACCGGCCCGGCCCCATGCAATACATCCCCCTCTACATCGACCGCATGCATGGCCGCAAACCGGTGGAGTACGTCCACCCCGCGTTGGAGCCCATCCTGGCCGAAACTTACGGCATCATCGTCTATCAGGAGCAGATCATCCAGATCGCGTCCCAGCTTGCGGGCTACACCCCGGGCGAGGCGGACCTCATGCGGCGGGCCGTGGCCAAGAAGAAAGACAAAGAGATGGCCGCGCACAAGAAGAAATTCATCGAGGGCGCGGTGGCCAACGGCATCCCCCCTGATGCGGCCACGAAAATCTATGAAGACATTGTCTATTTCGCCAACTACGGCTTCAACAAATGCCTGCCGGGCGATGTGGAAGTGCTGGACGCGGAAACGGGGCGCCTGGTACGCATCGAAGACCTCTATCATGACCAGGCCCAACTGGCACGGACCCTAAGCTGCGATACCAACACCTTGCGCCTGAGGCCCCAGCCGGTCGCCCGGGTCATGGACAACGGCATCAAGCCCGTGTTCCGCCTGAAGACCGCATCGGGCCGCGCCATCGAAGCCACAGCCAACCATCCTTTCTACACTTTCCAGGGCTGGCGTCTGCTGGCCGACCTCAAGCCGGGTGATCTCATCGCCACCCCGCGCGTCATCCCCATCCAGGGCCAAAAGCAATGGCCCGACCATCAGGTCATCGCTCTGGGCCATCTGCTGGCCGAGGGCAACCTGCGCCATCCCGCGTCCGTCTATTTCTACACCCAGGACGAGGCCCTTCTCAGGGACTACTGCCAGGCCGCGGAACAATTCGACAACACCCAATGCCGGGTATCTCTGCACAAAGGCACCTATTCGGTCTATGCCAAACGCATCGATCGGGGTCGGGAAGCGGGCATCATGGCCTGGGTCAAAACCATCGGCATCTGGGGCAAGAAAGCTGCGGAGAAGACCATTCCGGCCGGAGTATTCGAACTCACCCACCGCCAAATCGCGCTTCTCATCAGCCGCATGTGGGAAGGGGATGGGCACATCAATGCCCGCGGGCGCAGCCTGTTCTACGCCACGGCCTCGGAAAAACTCGCCCGCCAACTCCAGCACCTGCTGCTACGGTTTGGCATTCTTTCCCGCTTGCGCACGGTCGAATTCCCCTACAAGGAGGGGCGCACGGGGTATCAGCTCTTCATCACGGGCGATGCGCATATCCGGGCCTTTGCCGCGCAGATCGGCGTCTATTTTGTCAGCCCCAACCATCGCGCCGCACTGAATGATTTGCTCACCGGGGTCAAACAGGACCAATCCAGCAAGGATATCGTGCCCCTGGCAGTCAAGACATGGGTGCGAGAGGCCAAAGAGCGGTCGGGTTTGAGCTGGAAGACCATCAACCAGCGCACGGGCGTGGCCCAACGGGAGTTTTATCCGGCCAGCAATCCCCACAAGACCGGTTTCCGACGGCAGACCATCCAACGCCTGGCGGATTTCTTCGATGACGACCATCTCCGCCGCTACGCCCAAAACGACATCCATTGGGACAAAATCATCTCCATTGAATTTGTCGGGGAAAAGCAAACCTACGACCTGGAAGTCCCCGAAACCCACAACTTCATCGCCAACGACATCCTGGTGCACAACAGCCACGCCGCGGATTATGCGGTCATCACCGTGCAGACGGCCTACCTCAAGGCCCACTACCCTGTGGAATACATGGCCGCGCTGCTGACAGTGGAGCGGGATAACCTGGACAAGGTGACCAACTTCATCAAGGAGTGTCGCCACATGGGCATCCAGGTGCTCCCGCCCGACATCAACCAGTCGGATGCAGGATTCACCATCGTGGAACTGCCCGACGCCACCGAAGTCAAGACCTTTGGTCGCACCCGCTTCGACTTCCGCGTGCCCCCCGGTTCTGCCATCCGCTTCGGCCTGGCGGCCATCAAGAACGTGGGCGAAGGCCCGGTGGAGGAGATCATCCGTGCCCGCAAGGAGGGCGGCCCCTTCCGCTCCCTGACCGACTTTTGCGAGCGTGTCGATCTGCGCAAGGTCAATCGCCGCGCCCTGGAATCCCTGATCAAGGTCGGGGCGCTGGATGCCTGGGGCGAGCGGGAGCAATTGCTCGCGGCCATCGACCAGATGCAAGCCCTTTCTAAAAGTGTGTGGGAAGCCAAAGATGTGGGGCAGACCTCCCTTTTCGACATGTTCGGGCTCGATATGGAGGATACCCACACCGAACTGCAATTGCCCGCGGACTATCAGCCCGTCCCCTCCCGGGAAAAGCTGGCCTGGGAAAAGGAGCTGCTGGGGGTTTATGTGTCTTCCCATCCCCTGATGGAGGTCAGCATCGACTACGAGCACGCGATCAACGCCACTTGCACCGACATCACCCGGGAGCGCAAGGGCAGGATGGTCTCGGTGCTGGGGATGATCGCGGGGATCCGCACCATCCTCACCAAGAAAGGGGACCGCATGGCATTCCTCACCCTGGAGGATATGCATGGCACCTGCGATGTGACGGTGTTCCCCAAGGTGTTCGAAAAGGCCCGGGACTTGCTGACAGAGGGGCGGATCGTGCTGGTGCGGGGGAAGGTGGATGTGCGCAATGAACGTGCGGGCATCATTGCCGACATGATCACCAAAGACCTGCCGGTACGAGCGGACACGCTGCCTTCTTTGGATGAGCAGGAAGCTGACCTCAACGCGTTGTTGAGCGCGGCTCCAGGCAATCTGGAGGAAGCCCTTTTTATGCTGCCAGATCTCCTCCTGGCAGATGAGCCTGCGGAACCCCCCTGGTCCTCCTCGCAGGCCCAAGCCCCCCTC